>JBKJOZ010000156.1:0-23121 GCA_046595315.1 Limisphaerales bacterium | reverse complement strand
CAGGAGACAACCGTCGGGCATTTCCCGGCTCACTCAAATTAAATTTATGATGAAAAAAATAAAAAACGCGCAGGCGATTTCATCGGTAGTCAATGCGGTTTTTCGAAATGTATTTTTTGGAATTTTCGCTTTGATGCTGGTCACCGGAACCCAAGCCGCCACGGATTTGCAGATCACGGATGAAAATCCGATGAAGATGCCCGCCGTCGGCTCGTATGGATTACGCATTCTTTCCCCTACTCTGCTTGAAGTCACTTTGATTTCCACGAAACAACCTGATCCCGCCACGGTGACGGAATGGAATTTTGTGAATAGCAGTGGGGTTTTAACTCCACCGGCAACTTCGCAATTTACGGTGACGGCCGGGACGCAAACGATCGGCGTGCAATCGGTCGGTTTCAAACGGCGCGCGCTTTACGCCCCGTTGAAAACGCGCGATTTGCGCATCGCCAACCATCTGTATTTGCAATTAGCCAGTCCGATTGCCGATGGGCAAACGGTGGAAGTCAAAAATCCAGGCGGAGCACTTTGGAGTTCGAGCAAATCATTTGTTTCACAGGCTGATCCGCTTCGTTGGAATCCGGCGATACATGTGAATCAAGAAGGTTACATGCCGGCTTACCAGAAACGCGCGATGGTCAGTTATTATATTGGCAGCATGGGAGAAATGACCATTCCCTCCGCGAACGGTTTCAAAATTGTCGATGCGAACAGCGGCGCGGTAGTTTATTCCGGTTCGCTCACGTTACGCAAAGATGTGGGTTACACCTACACCCCGACACCTTACCAAACCGTTTATCAAGCAGACTTCACGGCCTTCCAAACGCCTGGTGAATATCGCCTGCAAATCCCAGGCATGGGCGCGTCATTTTCGTTTGTGATCGATGAAGGTTTGGCGGGCGTGTTTGCGCGCAGTTATGCGCTGGGTCTCTATCATCAACGTTGCGGCTTCGCGAATGATTATCCGTTCACTCGCCACAACAAAGGCGCTTGCCACAGCGGTTTGGTAGAAGTGCCAGACATGACTTTTTCGACAGTGAACGCCACTTTGGCTTCGATGACTGGCGATTTCGCCAGTTCGCAATCGGGCGCGCCGCAGCTTAAGGATGTGAACTCAAGTCTCTATCCGTTCGTGAACAAAACTAAATTCAACACAATCGGCGGACACCACGACGCGGGTGATTACAGCAAATACACCATCAACGTCGCGCAACTTGCGCACTCGCTGGTTTTCGCGGCGGATTCACACGCGGGTGTGAGCGCGCTGGACAATCTTGGTCTGCCGGAAAGTGGCGATGGCAAGAGCGACGTGATGCAGGAAGCGAAGTGGGAATTGGATTTCTTGGCGAAGTTGCAGGATGCGGATGGCGGATTCTACTTCCTCGTCTATCCGAAGAATCGCGAATACGAAGACAATGTTTCGTTGCAAGGAACTGATTTGGGCGATTCACAAATCGTGTTTCCGAAAACCACTGCGGCAACTGCGGCAAGTGTTGCGGCTTTGGCGCAAGCGGCTTCTTCACCGTTGTTCAAACAATATTATCCGACAGAAGCGGCGGCTTACCTCGCACAAGCCAAAAAGGGCTGGGTCTTTTTGCAAAATGCGTGGAGCAAATATGGTCGCCCCGGCGCTTACCAAAAAATTACGCATTATGGAAATGAGTTTCGTGATGCCGACGAGATCGCGTGGGCGGCTTGTGAACTATTTCTCGCGACCGGTGAATCTCAATATCACACCGAACTCCTAAACACATTCGATCCGGCAGATCCGAACACACGTCGCTGGACCTGGTGGCGTTTGTTTGAAGGTTACGGCGCTGCGATTCGCAGTTATGCATTTGCCGCGCGCTCGGGACGTTTACCAGCGAGCGCGTTGAATGCGACCTTCCTCGCCAAGTGCGAAGCGGAAATTGTGGCGGCGGGCGACGACCAGGTTCGCTACTCCCAAGACAACGCGTTCGGAAATTGTTTTCCAAATCCGAGTAAGCCCTACCGCAGTGCTGGTTGGTTCATGTCGGTGGATCAGGCTTATGACGTGGCGACGGCGTATCAACTCAACGCGAAACAATCGTTTCTCGACACGATCATCGCCGCGATGAACTACGAGGCGGGATTGAATCCATTGAACATGACCTTCGTCACCGGAATTGGCTGGAAGCGCCAACGCGAAACGGTGAATCAATACGCAGAAAACGATCGTCGCGAGTTGCCGCCGAGTGGAATTCCTTTGGGCAGTCTCTGCTCCAAGCCGCCCTATATTTACAATTACAAAGGCGAGTTGACGGCTCTTTCGTATCCGGGCGAGAGTGCAACGACGGCTCAATACGCTCCTTACGACAAATGGACGGATACGTTTCATACCGAAACTGAAATGGTCAATCCGCAGCAAGGTCATAGTCTCGCCGCGATGGCATTCATGATGGCGCGCACCTCGGTGAAAACTCAGACGTGGAAATCAGCTACGGGAACTATTGTAGGTTTGCCAGCAACAGTTGCGGCGCAAACACCAATTAGCGCGACACTCTCCGTTCCTGGTATTGACATGAGCAAAGCCAGCTTCGTTTGGGAAGCACGCGACCAGGCTCCGACTCCCGCACAGACCTTTACGTTCTCTGCCGTGAACACCGGCCCGCAATGGGTTGAAGTGGAAGCGTTGTTGCCGGATGGACGTCGCATTTTTGCGAAAGCAGATTTTAACGCGACGACTGCGGTAAATACGCCGCCGAATTCCTACCAATCCAACGCGTTGGCAGTCAGCAGCGACATGGTGGCGTTGTATCATTTGGACAGCGACCTCAGCGATGCCGCTGGAAAACAAAGCGCGCTCGCTCTTTCAGCCAGCGCCGCACTCGATACCAGTAATCTGGGTTGGATGGCCAATCGCACCGGTTCTGCGTTACATACCTTAAACATCGGTGACAAATCGATGGTCGTAACAATACCAAATTCACAGCTCTATACTTCGGACACTGATGCGATCGTGCTCGAAGCGATGGTTTATATTAACCAACTTAAAGGCCCGAACATCGCCAACTCCCCTCTTGTTTCGCTCGTGCGCAATTGGAACTCGAGCCTCGAACTCTACGAAGATATGTACAACGGAATTAAATTCCGTGGCGGCACACAATTCGAAGCTTACGGAGCAACCGTCGCCAATGCTTTGAGCAAAAATGTCTGGCATCACTTGCGCCTCTCAATCGACAAAACCGGTTACACCGCAAAAGTGGACGGCGTGGTTGTCGCAAGCGCGGTGAGTGCGGAACTCGCGAACTGGAGTAATCCGAGTGGCGTTTCTACCCTGACTCTTGGAAACTTCGACGGATGGGTTGACGAAGTAACCATTCGGAATGTTCGACCAGGGGGCACCACAACAAATTCAGCAGTCGCGATTCCGAGCATTTCACCCAACGGCGGCACGTTCACCAATTCAGTTTCAGTGACACTTGCGACCGCGACGACTGGAGCGACCATTCGTTACACCACCAATGGCAGCACTCCGACGGCAAGCTCCGCAACTTATACGAGTTCCTTCACGCTCTTGACGAATGCGACGATCAAAGCCTTTGCCTCAAAAACAGGAATGACAGATAGTGCGGTGGCCAGCGTCAATTATACGATAGTTGCAACTACTCCCACCAACACCGTGCCGACAAATACCGTTCCTACCAACTTGATTTCGCGCGTAACCTTCGTGAAGCAAGACACCAACACTACTGGAAATTGGAAAGGTGTTTATGGCGCCGAGGGTTACAACGTTGTTGGAAACGCAGAAAGCTATCCAAGCTACGCGCAAGCATCCTTCAGCGGAAGGTCGGACCGGATTTGGGCGTCCAGCACTACCGACACGCGTTGTTTGACCAAAGCCAACCCAGCGACGGATCGCATCGCGGCGGCGGCGCAATCTTCGTCAAACTTGACGGTCAACCTGACCCTGAGCGACACCAACACGCACCGCTTCACGATGTATTTCCTGGATTGGGATCGCACTAACCGAGTTCAAACCGTGGACGTTCTCGACGCTGCGACGGGCACGGTGCTCAACACGCAAAGCCTGTCATCATTTCAGGAAGGCAAGTATCTGACCTGGGACATCAGCGGCAATGTTAAGGTGCGCTTGACGTATGTCTCCGGCGCAACTGCGATGATGCAAGGCTTCTTCTTCGATGCAGCTCCACAGAGTAGCAGCATTGCACTCCAGAAACCGAAGAAGAACAGCAGTGGCAAGTTTGAAGCAGATGTCACGGGTATGGTGGGACAACAATATCGGATCGAAGTTTCCACCAACTTCGTGAACTGGACGAGTGTTTCCACAAATACAATTACTAATGCGGTTTCTACTTTCGTGGATACAAATTCTCCAACGAGTGGATCGCGCTTCTATCGCGCGGTGCCGCTGCCATAACACTTACCCATCACGTAAAAACAACACGGCCCGAAAGGTGAAAACCTTTCGGGCCAATTTTTTAATAACCTTGCCGGACGATTTTTATTACTTCTTTCCGCTCGCTTTGGCCGCTTTAATTTTTTCCCAACGCGCCTTTAAAGTAGCAGCAATTTGAGCTCTTTGGGCTGCGCTCATTGGCTTGCGCTTTTTTGCGCCTGTCGCAGCCGGTTTCACAGCAGCCAAAGTTCGTTGGTTGGAACTTTTGGCTTTTGCCCAGCGCGCTTTAGCGGCTGCTGAAATTTTGGCGCGTGTTGCAGCGGAAACTCCGCCACTCCTTTTACTTCCGCCACCACTTTTGTTTCCATTAATTGTTTCGGCTTGCCCCAGGATTGCTTGCATCTGTTTTTCCAAAGAAGTGATCTGTTCTTTGATCTGGGCGGCCCGTCTAAGTTGTTCGGGAGATAGGTCTAGTATCGTTTTCATAGGGCAAGCACTACTGCTTCTTAGGAACGACGTCAACCTACTTTGACTATGACTCGTGACCTTAGTTCGTCTAAACCTTGATAAATTCTATTCCATCGCCACTTACTGTAGCCTTAATCTGTCGCCGGGTTTGAATTTCCCATCCAGCAATTTAATACCATGAGAATCGAGAACCAACTCCTGAACCGCCTGTTTGAGTGGTCGCGCCCAAGTGATTAAATTGCATGAATATCAATCATCACATCGTTCATTCCGTCAAGAATCACCAACCTTCAATCTTGATAAGTAAAGAATTGCGCTGACTGTGTTGGATACGAAAACATTATCGTCCAACTTGGAATAAATAACATGACCATTAAACTTACCCTTCTATTAACAGTTCTGTTCATCACCGGTTTTCGCGGATGGAGTGCGGAAGAACCTCCGGTCGTAGTGAAACGAATCGACGTGGAGGCATATGACAAGTTGCGCGCGAACACGAACCATGTCCTACTCGACGTGCGCAGTGCGGCAGAATTTGAAAAGGGCCGCATTCCCGGAGCGGTCAACATCGACATCAACTCCAGCAAGTTCACCGAAAAAGTTTCGGCCTTGGACAAAAATAAAACCTATTTAGTTAATTGCGCGGCTGGTGTCCGCAGCGCGAAAGCGTGCCAGAAATTGGAGTCATTGGGCTTCAAGCAGCTTTACGATCTTGGGCCAGGTTTTGATGGATGGAAAAAAGCGCACAAACCAATTGAAAAATAATTTTGCATTCGTTGGTTCAAATAACTTGGCCTTGCGCGGCCACAATTATTTTCGCAAAGGTTGCTCGAAATGTTCTGTGATCCGCGTGTTTTGACCAGCCTGTGAAACCTCAATGTTCAATAACCCGGTAATAACGCGCAGGGAAATTAGTTCGGTCGGCGTCAATTAGGAAAAGCGTTCCGTTGGTCAGGTTCAATGCGTTGGAGAGCGTCATCCAAGTGATCAGGTCGGCGCTGGCTTGGAGCTCAAAATTCGCAAGGTTGGCGGCGAAAAGCAATCCGCCATCGGCATCCGTGGAAGAAAACTGGAACGTGCCGTCCGTTGATATCGTGGGCGTCGCCAATTGTTGCGGCACGAGGACATTTAGGATGGCGTTGCTGCTCGTCACGCTGCCGCCGGCATTGGTGACGATGACGGAATAAGTTCCACTTTGCGCGCGGCCGACGTTTGTGAGCGAGAGCGTGGAACTATTGAAGCCAACTGTGTTGGTGGCATTTTTTCTCCATTGAAATACCAATGGACCAGTCCCGGTCGCAGTGACGTTGAAGAGAACGTTCGATCCCATGTCCACCGTTTTGCCCACTGGTTGCACCGTGATGACTGGCGGATTTGGCACGAGAACGACTTGATCCACCCACGCCGCATCCTGGCCGAAACTGGAACTGGAATCCTTCGAATAACTCCATTGCAAGGTCTGTGCGTTTGCTCCTGAAGGAATGGAGAATGTGCGTTGTTCCCAATCCACTTCGCCAGAAATCGCGGCTTGCACCACTCCGTTCAAACGAAATTCCAAGGTGTCAAAACCGGTTTCGGAAGAAATTTTCCACCAGAAAGAAATCTGTGCGCCAGTGGTGTAATAGGTGGTTTGCAACACCGATGACTGACTGTTGCCGATCGTTCCGCTGCGCGCAGCGTCTACGCCGTCGTGGGTGGTGGTGGACTGGCCAAACCAGGGCGCGCTGCCGCCGGAAACCCAGGTTAAACTCTTTAACGTATCAAGCGAGTCATCAAGCGGCAGGGTCACAACCAGGCTAGCTCCCTTGCTGACCGCAACGCCGTAACTATTGCTCACGACGAGTTGATAATAGCCGGCATTGGAAAACTGCACGTTCGTCAAGGCGATAAAGTCGTTGGTTGCGCCAGGAATATTCGCGCCATTGAACAGCCATTGATAGCCGACCGGTTGCGCGCCAACTGCTTTAGCAACCAACAGCGTGTTAGAACCTTTAAAAATATATCGGCTGAAGGGTTGAATTGTAATTGCCGGAGCGCGCGTGCCGAGGATGCCGATGCTCCGGTCGCCGCCGTCTGCGATCTGGATAAAATTATTAAGATCGCTGGGTGCCACTACATTGCCACTTGTATTGCTGTACAAATAAGGACCCCAATTAACAATAGTTCCATCGGAACGTAGCGCGCTGCTGTGTCCTCCTGACGCGGAAATAGCGACCACGTTGCTCAAGCCTGCGGGAGTATTTGTTTGCCCACGCGAATTATCGCCCCAAGTGATGACCGTTCCATCAGTCCGAAGCGCGAGATTGTGCAAAGCGCCAGCAGCAATGGCGATAATGTTGGTGGCATTCAACGGGATAACGCTCAGGCCGTATGCACCGTTACCCCAACTAATCATCGTCCCATTCGCCCGCAAACCCAGACTGTGGTATTGGCCCGCTACAATGGCGATCAAGTTCGTCGCGGCCACTGGCACAATCGTATTGCCATAACTATTTTGCCCCCAGGCCACCGCCGTGCCGTCGGAACGCAACGCCAGCGAATGATAAGGACCAGACGCAATCGCGGTCACGTTCGTCGCGGAAGCCGGAACATTCGTCTGGCCGTAATAACTATAACCCCAGGCGAACGGGGTTCCGTCAGAGCGCAAGGCCAGGCTGGAACTATATCCCGCTGCTATGGCAATGATGGTGGCATTTGAAAGAGCCGCAGGGGTCCCTGTTTCGCCATAATAGCCCGACCCACCTGCTGGTCCGCTTGAACCCCATCCTTCAATTTTTCCATCCGAACGAAGCGCAAGAAAATGAGCGGTTCCTACAGCGACTGAAACCACGTTGGTCACAATCGGCGGACTCGACTTATAATAATCCACGTAACCCCAGGTCCTGATCATTTGCACCTGCTGCGTCAACGTCCCGCTGGTGACGCTTCCAAATTGATTGCTGATGATGGCCGAATAGTTTCCCGCCTTCGCGAACAGAACCGGGTCAAAAATAAAATTTTGGTTGGTAGCGCCGGAAATATTTGCGCCGTTAAATCGCCATTGAAATTTAAGTGGGCCGTTTCCAGCGATGGAAAAATTCAAGGTTACTTTGCTTCCTTGAAAATTAGTTTGGGTGCCCGGTGGCTGAACTAAAATTGTCAACAACCCGTTATTTAAAATCATCAACGGCGCCGAGACACTCGTCGCCACGCCCACAGCATTGCTGACGACAAGCCGATAATCACCGGCATCGGTCGCGGCGAGATTGGCAAAGTTCAGCGTCGCATTTGTTGCGTTAGGAATATCTACACCATTGAACTGCCATTGGTAATTCAACGGCGATGCGCCAACCGCTTTGCCACGCAGAATAGCTTCACGTCCAATGAAATTCACACCGCCGATTGGTTGCTGAATGATGAGCGGCGCATCATCGCCAATCAATGCCAGGACATGCGACCCGCCGCCAGCGATGCTGACGAGGTTGGTCGCCACGGCTGGAATGTTGGTTTGGCCGTAATTATTTATACCCCAGACTAGGGCCGTGCCATTGGAACGAAGCGCGGCGCTGTAATTGTCCCCTGCCGTTACCATCATGGCGTTCGTTAAATTCAAAGGCACATTCGTCTGTCCATTACCGGAGTAGCCCCACGCAATGACAGTTCCATTGGAACGAAGAACCAAGCTGTGCTGTTGACCGCCGGCGATGCCGACCAGTTCGTTGACTCCGGTAGGAGGGTTCGTAATTTCCCAGGAAGAATTCCCCCACGTCAATAAGCTGCCGTCATTTCGAATCGCAAGGCTATGGGTTTGCCCACAAGCAATGGCAGTTAAATTCGCGGTGAACAAATCCACGTTCACTACAGTTCCCCATGCGAAAATTTTTCCATCCGAGCGCAACGCCATGCTGTGAGTCCCGCCTGCGGCGATCGCTACAATGTTGCTCAAGTTGGGAACATTGGTTTGTCCATTGCCATTATTCCCCCACGCGAAAACTTTCCCGTCTGAGCGCAAGGCCATGCTGTGAGTTCCGCCTGCGGCAATTGAAATTACATTGCTCAATCCAACGGGAGCGGTGGTTTGGCCAAAACCGTTATAGCCCCATCCAACGACTGAGCCGTCCGTGCGTAAAGCCAGATTATGTCCAGGATTAGCGCCAACTCCGCCTGCGGCCAGCATCGCCACGTTCGTCAAACTTGCAGGCACAACCGTTTGGCCGAAATCGTTTCTTCCCCACGCTACAATTTTGCCGAAGGTCAAGGGAGCGTCCGCACTCGTAGTCACGCCCACTGCGTTGCTCGCGACTAATCGGTAAGTTCCTAGATTGGTCGCAGCAACAGAGCTAATTGAATAAATTGTATTGGTCGCACCGGAAATATCCACTCCCTCGAATTGCCATTGATAACTTAAAGGCGCGGTTCCAACCACGCTGGCGCTGAAGATGGTTGGCAAACCTAATACAATTGAACGACCTACCGGCTGAGAGGTAAATGTCGGCCGTTGCAACAGGGTCAATACGGCCACAACGCTGGTTACTGAACCTGCAGGATTTATCACAACCACGTCGTAATTTCCAGCATCCGTAGTCGCGAGATTTAAGATGGTCAGGCCGGAATTGGTGGCTCCTCCAATGCGTGCGTTGTCCAAAAGATTTATTCCATTAAAACGCCATTGAAAATTAAGCGGCGCAGTGCCATCCGCAATAACGGTGAAGGTTGTGTTTGAACTGACCACATTGGTTTGGCTGACCGGCGACAAAGTAATGCTCGGAGGCACGCCGATATTTAGAATCACAACGGCGCTTGTGACCGAACCAATGCTGTTGGTAATAACAACGAAATAATTTCCCGTATTATTCGTCTGCACGCTGGTGACGGCGAGCGTGTCGGTCGTTGCGCCACTGATGCTTCCGCCATTCGTGATGGAAGTGTCGTTGAAAAACCATTGGTAAGTGAAAGGCTGCGTACCGGTCGCAACAACTCTGAGCGACCCATTCGCTCCCACAACAACAGTTTGATTGGTCGGCTGCGAGGTGATGGCGGGAGCGGTGGGCGGAATAGGTATATTTAAGTTTCGGAAAACCGAAAGAACGTTGCCGTAGCTGGCAGCGGCAACCACATCAGGTCGGCCATCACCATCCAAGTCACCCACCGCAACACCGCCTGGATTCGAAGCCGTTGCGAAATCGACGCGTGGCGCAAATGAGCCAACGACGAGCATCCCATTGGTGCTCACATTCCGAAATACCGCTACCGTGTTTGCATACTCACTAACCGCAATTAGATCTGATTTCGCGTCGCCATCAATGTCCGCCACAAGAACGGCGTGAGTCGAACCACCTGTCACTAAATCAACCCTCGGGTCAAGGGAACCGGGAATAATGGTGCCGACAGTGCTGATGTTGCGAAAAACGGAAACGGTTCCGCCACTATATGCAGCCACGGCAATATCCAATTTACTATCGCCATCGAGATCGCCGATAGACAGAACTCCGAAAGGATTAGCAGGGGTTGAAAAATCCACTTTGGCCGCAAAATTTATTCCCGCGTTTCCGACCGGCGTAGTATTCCGGAAAAGGGAGATGCTGTTAGCACCGCTATTTGACAACACCACATCCGGTTTGCCATCGCCATCGATATCGCCCACCGCGAGTCCGCCGGAACCCGAACTGGCTGGGAAATCAACTTTTGCGGCAAATGAAGTGGCCGTGATATTTCCACTCGTTGCGGTGTTGCGCAGAATGGATAACGTATTTCCGACAGAATTTCCGATAGCCAAATCCAGTTTGCCATCCCCATTTAAATCCACGAGCGCGAGTTGGTGTGGATTGGCTCCCGTCGCAAAATCAACTCTTGCCCCAAAAGAACCCGCGGTGAAAGCGCCGGGGGTGCTGATATTTCTAAAAACGGAAACCGTTGACCCGCCATTGTGGGCAACAACAACATCGCGTTTGCCGTCACCATCAATATCGCCAATGGCAAATTGTCGCGGGGAAGCTCCCACCGCGAAATTAATTCTTGGTGCGAATGAACCCAAAGTTAAAGCGCCATTGGTGCTGATATTTCGATAAACCGAAATCGTGTTCTCTGTATTATTCGCCACCAGCAAGTCCGCTTTTCCATCGCCATCTAAATCCACAATCCGGATACCGACTGGAGTACCGCTTGCAGGTAAATTTGTGGCAATCGCAAACGAAGACGTCGAAAAGGTTCCAGACCCGATGTAAGTGACGACAAATGGATTGGCCGATGCGCAAACCAACCCGTCAACCGCCAGTGTAATCGGTGCCTGACTCGCACCGGTCGGAACAACTACAGAAATTTCGCTGCTCGTCGCGGCCAGCACCGGCGCAGCGACCGCCCCAAACCACACAATATTATTGGATGCAGTGGAGCTAAAATTACCTCCTGAAATCGTCACGCTCGTTCCCGGAGGCCCAAACCCCGGACTCACGCCGCTGATAAATGGAATCGAAGGAGTCGGCAAGCTCACACTCAAAACAGCATTTGAACTGACGATGGAATTGACAACGTTTGAAACTGCAACGGAATAATTTCCCGCGTCATTCGTCAGCACGCCGGTAACGCTGAGCACGGCCGTTTGGCTCCCTACAACGCGACCCCCATCGGAAATCGCCAGACCGTTAAAAAACCATTGAAACGCGAGAGGCGAGGTTCCTTCCGCCATCACGCTTAAGGTCGTGTTGCTCCCTTGAACCACCGTGCGATTCGTTGCCTCACTGCTCAAACTCACTGGAACCAGCACCGTGAGCGTGGCGTTCGAACTTGTCGCGACACCATGACGATTAGAAACCGTAACAAAATAATTCCCAGCGTCATTTGTCAGCACACCACTGATGATTAGCGTAGTCGTCTGGCCTCCCGCAAAACGTCCTCCATCCGCCAGAGGGGCACCATTGAAAATCCATTGGTAAGTAATCGGCCCTGTTCCGTCTGCTGTGACGCTGAAAGTTGTATTTGTTCCAGAGACAACCGTTTGATTGGTGGGTTGACTTGTAATTGTGACAGGCACCAAAACGGTGAGTATTGCTGGGGAACTGGTGACAACAGCATGTCGGTTGGAAACTGTGACGGAATAATTGCCCGCGTCATTCGTCACCACGCCTACAATGTAAATTGTGTTGCTGGAGCTTCCGCTGATGTGGGTTGAATCAGTCAGGGGACTGCCATTGAAATACCATTGATAAGTCAGTGGCGATTGCCCACTTGCAGTAACAGTGAAAGCGACATTCGTTCCAACGATGCCGGATTGGCTTTGCGGGTGCGCAATAATTGAAGGCTGTGCCTGGGCGAAGGCTTTGTGCGCCACGGGCAAAAGGATTGTTGCCAGTAAAAGAACCAGAAGCGCCGAACGAGTAGAAATAATCATAATTAAACCCCGGAAAGTGAAATCGAAGAGTGCAAACTGTATCGGTAGCAAAACCCACGTCAACAAAGCGTTTGTTCACGCAGAAGGATGTTCCAAAACAGAATCAGCCCGATAGATTAGCGAAGCGGACCAAAGGTCTTCAGAAGTAAACGCAAGCCAACTCTTTTAAAAATTTCTTACAAAAAAAGCCACACTGCCGCAAGTGTCCGGTCCGGGAATGTCGCCTTATTTTTTCTCGAGAGGTTTCTCAACAGATTTTTCTTCTACTTTTGAGAGAGGAGGCGCCGAGGCGTTGAGCTGGGTAAGAATCGTTTCCGTTAGATCGTTTTCACCATTGTTATACATCACGACCGGGGTGTCGTTAATACTGGCGGCCGCGCTATCGATCACCATCGAATAACCCGCTGCTTTCGATTTTTGATTCACGGCCTCGCGAATTTCCTCAAGAATCGCGTCGCGTTTGCGGCGTTGTTTTTCGGTCAATTTGGCCTTTGAACCCCGCTGAAACTGAGCCACGGTCTGCTCTAGATCCTTTAGTTCCACAAGTTTTTTGTCGGCGGCTTGCTTGCTGGAGGTGCGTTCCTCAGAGGAGATGGCCTGATCGTTTGATTTATCGAGCAGTTTTTTCCAATCGTTTTCACCCTTCTTGAAATCATCCACCATCTCTTTGATCTGCTTCTCTAAATCAGCCGCTTCATCTTTCAAATTCGCGTCGGCTTGTTTGGTTTTGTAATAGTTGTCGAACACTTTGCGCAAATCGATCAAACCAATTTTCGTCTGGGCTTGGGCTGCGCCCGTTAGCAATGAACAAATTACAAATGCAGCGAATGTCTTTTTAAATATATTTTTCATGTTTTGAATTAAAAATCGCGGGTGTAACCCACACCAAAGTTAAATCGGCCTTTATTGCCTATGTCTCTGTCGTGCGTCAGCGGGAATCCATAATCCAATCGCAACGGTCCAATCGGCAAATTTATCCGCAAACCGATACCCCAGTTGTCATTGTAAAATCCGCGCTCCAACCCCGCATATTGCCCGCCGCGAATTTTGCCAGTGCTAAAACTAAACGCATCTTCATAAACATTGCCAATATCATAGAACATCGCGAAGCGAAGTCGTTCAACAATCGGTAAACTATATTCAGCGGAACCGAACCAATAGGTGTTGCCGCCGATCGGTTCGCCAAATTCATCCTGCGGACCAACTTCGCGATAGCGATAGCCGCGCAACGAATAAAGGCCGCCTAAAAACCAGCGGTCAAAGATCGGAACCCGATCGCGTCCGCGATCACCGTCGCCGTAACTTTTCACTGTCCCGGTGCGCCCCGCCACTTCGAGCACGTGACCCTCAAAAAACCCTGGAAAATACCACGCGCTTTTTAGTTCCACTTTGTAAAAATTAACATCACCACCCAAGGGTCCACCGGCGTATTCACCAGAAAGTTCCGTGCGTTGTCCGCGATTGGGCAAAAGGTTGTTGTTGCGCGTGTCAAAAGCAATCGAGCTCCCGAATTTTGAGACGAGACGACGTCCATTTTCATCGAAAATGTCCCGGGAGATGTTTGCCGGATGAAGGTTGGTTGTAACCGTGGTGACGTTGGTGCCGCCCGTTGTTACCGTGTTAGTAGAATAGGTTGCCGGGAGGTCGTTCGTATGCCGAGATTTATCAACTTGCACATCGATGCTCTCCAAGGTGTAGGCGATTCGACCGATCAAAAACTCGCTGCCCAGCGCTTTGGTTAGGCTCACGGTTCCACCCGTTTCGGTCTGTTGGTAGAGGTCACTATAAAAACCGAGATCGCGATGAAACAAATCCACACCTAGAGAAAGTTTTTTACCCAAAAACCACGGCTCGATGAAGGTGAGTTGATAATCTTGTCGTTGCGTTCCAATTTGCGCGCGCAATCGGAATTTCTGTCCAGCACCGGTAAACGTCGGCGGCTTGAACAAATCAAAATTTTCCTGCGACACTTCGACGAAACCGACCACGCTATCGACTGAACTCAATCCTGCGCCGATCGTGAAGTTGCCGGTATTTTTTTCCTGAACACCGATCACCAGATTTTTCCGGTTCGGCACGTCAGTCTCCTCGGCTTGCGTGTCAACCTTTTCAAAATAGCGCAACCCGTCTAAACGCTCTTTGCTCAATTTCACGCGCACCATGTCGTAAGTTTCGCCGGGCGAAACCGCGAGTTCGCGGCGAATCACTTTGTCTTTGGTTTTATCATTGCCTTTGATTTCGATTTTTTCGATGAACGATTTGTTTCCTTCATCAACATCGTAAAGCAAATCAATCGTGCCGGTCGTCGTATTCGCGTTCTTAATCGCCGCGATGCGCGTATCGATGTAACCTTTCGCCCCGTAAAAATCGCGAATGGCATCCACATCTTTGGTCAATCCCTTGGGCGTGAAAATTTTCCCAACGGTCATCTCGATCCGTTTGGTGCGGCCTTCAACATTGATTCCCTTATAGATATCGTTCGTCGTAAAAAGTGCGTTCCCTTTGAAAGTAATCTGCCCAACTTTGTAACGAGTTCCTTCTGAAACAATTAAACGAATGACCAGCTTTCTGGGTGTGACGTAATCGAATTGCACTTCTTTGATTTCGAAATCGATGTAACCTTCGTTTTGATAAAACTCAATCAACTTTTCCTTGTCGTCTTCAAACTGCTCATCTTTCAAAACAGCGCTGCCGGTCAGCCACGAAAACAACCAGCGCTGTTTCGTTTTTAAAATCTTACGAAGCTTCTTCTGCTTAAAAGATTCCGCGCCAACGAACTCAATTTTTTGAATCCGGACTTTTGGACTTTCGGTAATTTCAAAAGTGACGGTCGCGCGTCCCGCATTTTCATCCGAGCTGATCACCGGTTTGACCTTCGTTTTTTGGTAACCCACTTTCTGATAACTTTTTTCCATCTCCTGCGAATCGGCAAAAAGTTTACGTTCATCCAACGGCTCACCGACTTTGGAGGTTAATTTTTTCTTTAGCTTGCGGTTACTAAATTTTTTATTGCCAGTGAATTTAATGTCGGTCAGGAGCAGCTTGCCTTGCACGATGTAAGTCAGCGCTATTTTGTCGCCAGTCAGATCTTCCGCCACCCGAATATTATTGAAGAAACCTGTTGAATAAAGATTGCGAACATCGTCATCCACGCTGGTGCGCATAAACGGATCACCCTCTTTGACGCGGATATTAGCGCGGACCAAAGCATCACTGACCGCCGGCGGCCCAATGTGTTTGATCGCAACTTTGGAAATGGTGGGAGGTGTTTGCGCGTGGATGGTGGTGAGCGAGAGCAAAAGGCCAAGAAGCCCGCCGCAACGTAACAATGTTTTTATCATTTAATTTTCCGTCGGCACATCTTCTGCGCTGACTTTGGCTGCACTCTCAAACCGCGTGTAACTTTTCATGAAGGTCAGGTTCACGTCGCCCGTTGGGCCGTTGCGCTGCTTCGCAATCAAAAGATTCACCGGCACCGATTCCTGTTCCTGCCCGCCTTCTTCTTCCTCGCTGCTCGGTTTGTAGAGCAACCCAACCAAATCAGCATCTTGTTCAATCGCTCCTGATTCACGCAAATCCGACAAACGCGGCTTGCGGCTTTTATCTTTTTCCAGCTCGCGATTCAACTGCGCCAACACAATGATCGGCACATTTAATTCCTTGGCCAGCGCCTTGATCCCATTGGAAATATCCGCGATCTCCTGCTGCCGGTTTTCGGCACGGCGCGAAGTAGAATGGAGCAGTTGGAGGTAGTCAATTACAAACAATTTGATGCCGTGCTGGCTGTGCATCCGCCGCGCTTTGGCGCGCATCTGCAAAATGGAAAGCCCGGGCGTGTCGTCGATAAACAGCGGCGAGCCTGCCAATTTTCCCGCCGAGCCGGTCAGCTTCGGAAAATCGCGTTCCGCCAAAAAGCCTTCGCGAATATTTCGCAGGTTCACCCGCGACCGCGAACACAACATGCGCAACACCAAAGATTCCGCGCTCATTTCCAAACTGAAAACACCCACCGGAATTTTTTGGTCGATGGCGGCGTGTTCGGCAATGTTCATCGCCAGCGAAGTTTTTCCCATGGAAGGACGCGCCGCGATCACGATCATTTCCCCGCCGTGCATCCCGGTCGTCATTCGATCCAAATCTAAAAAACCAGTCGCAATGCCCGTGAGCATTCCCTGGTTCTGGTGCATCTCCTCGATCTGTCCGATGGCGGCGTTGACGAGATCTTTAATTTTTGTGGAGCGTTCTTCGACGCGCTCTTGACTAATTTTTAGAATCTCCGTTTCAACTTCATCGAGCAACATATCGACTTCGCCTTCATGCTCGTAAACTCGCCCCAATACTTCCGAACAAGTGCGAATCATTTTTCGCAAAATATATTTCTCCCAAATAATTTGCGCATACGCACCGAGATGTCCCGCCGTGCCCGCTTTGTCCGGCAGCGCCGCGAGATAACCAAAACCGCCGATGGCATCGAGTTGGTTTTTGTCCTTCAGCTTTTGTTGGAGCGTGATGAGATCAATCGGCTGTTTGCCGTCATACATTTCGACGAGCACTTGATAAATCGATTGATGCCGCAAATCATAAAAAACATCCGCGCCACATTTGAACTGCTCGATGCACTCGCCCATGTTGTCATTGGGCGAAAGAAAAATTGCCCCAAGCACACCCTGCTCTGCTTCAATCGAGTGCGGCGGCAAGCGGTCGGTGCGCACCGGCTCGGCTGACATTTTTTTGCGACGCGCCTTTTTTAAATCTGCGCCGGGACCGCCGCTTTCTGGATGAATCGAATCAATCATTGGGTTGGAGATGAAAACCCATTTCATAAATCAAACCGAGAAAATATTACTCAATCTGTGCACAGCTTACTCACAGCTTGTTCTCTTTTGCATTTGGAACTGAAGAACTGGAAAGATAGTGTCTCGCGACGAATGCGAAGTAAGAAAGAAATTTAAATGACGACAGTTTCCAAAAATCAAAAGCGGATAAATTTTAAATTCTTTTTCTGCGATCGGTCACGAAACCCTTTTTCGTCAATCATTCGTCATTCGTAATTCGAGACTTCCCCGATGTATCACCTCGCTCTGAAAATGCTTTTTGCCGACCGCGCGAAATACATCATGCTGGTCAGCGGATTGACCTTCGCCGCGCTGCTGATGACTCAACAAGCCGCCGTCTTTTTTGGAATCCTCGATTGGACGAACGGCAATCTGAAAAACATGCGTGCCCAAATTTGGGTCGTTGATCCGAAGGTCGAGCAAGCCAACGAAATTAAACCGATGCGCGACACCGACGTCAGCCGCGTGCGTTCGGTCAAAGGCGTGGCGTGGGCCGTGCCGATGTTTTGGTCTGTGCAGCAGGCGCGACTGCAAGATGGAACCTTCAAACCGATTCAAGTTGTCGGCATTGACGCCACCACGATGGTCGGTCGTCCGGGAAATATTACCGCGGGAAAACTCGAGGATTTGCGCCTGCCCAACACCGTCATCATCGACGATATGGCGGTCGAACGACTCAGTCGCGGTCGCGCCAAACCAATCGGCGTCGGCGACGTTTTTGAAATCAACGACAAAGAGGCGCGCATTGTTGGCGTCTGCAAAACGGAAAAATCGTTCTTCGGTTATCCGTATGTTTTCACGACCTACGATCAAGCGCTGCAATTCGCGCCGAAGACCCGAAAAATGTTGAGCTTCATTCTGGCGCATCCCGCCGAAGGCTGGACGGCGGAAGAAGCCGTTAAACAAATCAAAAAAGAAACGCGACTGGGCGCTTACACCGAGGCGCAATTTTCCCGTTCCACTGTAATTTGGTTTTTCAAAAACACCGGAATTCCCGTTTCTTTCGCGACAACCATTTTACTTGGTTTTATTGTCGGCGTGGCGATTGCCGGGCAAACTTTTTATTCGTTCATCTTGGAAAATCTCCGCAACATCGGCGCACTCAAAGCCATGGGCGCGAGCGATTGGATGCTGACGCGAATGGTTTTACTGCAATCATTCACCGTCGGTTTAATCGGTTACGGAATGGGGATCGGCTTGACCGTTCTTTTCGGATTTTTGGTTTTGAAAAAAGGAATGCCGCCTTTCGCTCTGCCCTACCAACTTCCGCTTTTCACTTTCGTAGTGATCATGTTTATTTGCGCGTTCGCGGCGGTGTTGGGAATTTTAAAAATCCGCAAACTCGAAGCCGCCATCGTTTTTCGTGGATAATATTTTTCGACCTTGAACTCCGACACCAACCACATTTCCAAAAATGATTTTGCCGTTCATGTGCGCAACGTGAGCAAAACATTTGGCAAGGGCGAAGCGAAGACCCACGCGCTCAAGGGTGTGAACTTCGACGCGCGCGAAGGCGAATTGCTCATGATCGTCGGTCCATCCGGTTGCGGAAAAACGACGTTGCTCAGCGTCATCGCCGGCACCTTGGAATTTGATTCGGGCGAAGTGGATGTTTTCCACTCGCCGCTTCATCAAATGAATAAAGGCGCGATCACTGAGTTTCGCGGGAAGAACATCGGTTTCATTTTTCAACAATTCAATTTGATCCCCACACTTTCCTGTGTCGAAAATGTCAGCGTGCCACTGCTGATCAATGGCGTGGCCCGTTCTCGCGCCGAAAAAAAAGCCAACGAAATTCTGGAACTCGTAGGACTGGCGGGACGCGGAAATGATCGGCCAACGAATCTCTCCGGAGGACAACAACAACGCGTCGCGATTGCCCGCGCACTCGTGCATGAACCGAAATTAATTATTTGCGACGAACCGACTTCTGCGCTGGACAAAGATACGGGCCACAAAATCATGGAACTTTTACGCGATG
Organism: Limisphaerales bacterium; assembly: GCA_046595315.1. Taxonomy (GTDB): domain Bacteria; phylum Verrucomicrobiota; class Verrucomicrobiia; order Limisphaerales; family CANJXF01; genus CANJXF01. The sequence continues at coordinate 4,090 of JBKJOZ010000156.1, read as the reverse complement.
TCGCGCGCGCGCCGGGGCGTTGCGTCATTGTCGTGACGCATGACAATCGTATTTTTCAATTCGCCGATCGCATGACGGAGATGGAAGATGGTCGCGTCAGCCGCGTTCACGAAGCGCGGCCCGTGGGTTTGCAATGACATTATGATTTTTAAACGACTCAGCTTTTATCTCGCCATCGTCGGACTTATCGGCGGAGTCATGATGGTTAAGCGTCTGCGCACTCAACCGCCGCCACCACCGCCGCTGGCCGAACCGGCGAGGTCGCCGTTCACCAATTCTGTCGCGGCCACGGGCATCATTGAAGCGACCAAAGAGAATGTGAAGATCGGCGCGATTCGTGCGGGATTGATTCAGAAAATTTTTATACAAGTCGGCTCGCAGGTAAAAATTGGCGATCCGTTACTGCAAATGAACAATCGCGAAGTCACCGCTCGATTGCACACCGCCCGTTCGCAACTCAAAGTTTTGGAAGCCACACTCGAATTGGAAAAAATTCAAAACGCGGACATCGCCGATCAATTCGCGCGCATCGATAAATTGGAAAAGCAAAAAGTCGCCAGCGAAGAGGAACGGAAACGAAAAGAATTCGCGCTCCAAGCCAGCAAAGCGCGACTCGCGAAAGTGGATGCAGACATCAGCGCCGCGAAAAGCCAGGTGGAACAGATCGAGGTGGAGCTTGATATTCTGACCGTGCGCGCACCGAGAGACGGAATAATTTTGCAGATCAATGCGCGCGCTGGCGAATTTGCTAATCTCACGCCCAACGAACCAATGATGATTTTGGGCGATGTCAACACGTTTCAAATTCGCGCGGATGTGGATGAACAAAATGCGGCGCTGGTTCAGCCTAACCAGCCCGCCGTTGCCTTTCTCAAGGGCGACACAAAAAATCCGATGCCGTTGCGTTTCATTCGCATCGAACCCTTCGTCATTCCCAAACGTTCCCTCACCGGCGACAGCGCCGAGCGCGTTGACACTCGCGTCCTGCAAATCATTTTCGAACTCGACCGTCCCGCCACGCCGCTGTATGTCGGCCAGCAAGTGGATGTTTTCATCCAACGAACTGCGCCTGCTTCCAGCAATTCAACCGCAGTAAATCAGAAATAATTTATGCAAAATTCAAAACTCTTGATCTTCGCCACGACCTTGTTGGCTTTAAATTTCGGCCAGGCCAAAACCAACACGCTTTCCTCCACAAATTGGATTTCGCAACCGTTGTCGGTCGCGGACGCATTGAACGTCGCGTTGGAAAAAAGTCCCGCCATCTCGCGCGCCAAAGCCGATCTCGAAGCCGCGCACGGCGTGGTCATTCAAACACGCGCCATCGCACTTCCGAAAGTTCGAGTGGGCGGCGATTATCAACAGACCGATCGCCATGCCATCGAAAGTTTTTCCTCGGCTTCCGGCTTTGGTCCCACCTCGAGCGACAAGCAGTGGTCGGCGAATATTCGTCTGGTTCAATCCATTTACGAAGGGGGGCGCATCAACTCCGCGCTCCGTACCGCCAAGCTGACCAAGGAACAATCCATTTTAAATTATCAAACCGTTGTCGCCGATACTTTGCGCGATGTGCGAATTGCCTACGACGATGTCCTCCTCGCGGAACAAAACATTCTCGTGCAGGAAGCGTCGGTCAATTTGTTGACCAATGAATTGCAAAATACTTCGCAACGTTTTGAAGCCGGCACCGTTCCCAAGTTCAATGTGCTCCGCGCGGAAGTAGAAGTGGCCAATGCGCGCCCGCGTTTGATTCGGGCGCGCAACGCGTTCCGCATCGCCAAAAATAATCTCGTCAATCAGCTCGGCTTCGATCTGCCGAAAAATGTGGGCGAAGATATCCCCTTAAATCTCACTGGCAAATTGACGGACGAACCGTACGAAATGGATCTCGCCAACGCGTTGCTGCGCGCTTTTGAAAATCGCACCGAACTCGCCGCCTTGCGCAAAGCGGAAAAACTGCGGGGTGAAAATGTGGTCAACGCCAAAGCCGGTTACAAACCGAGCGTGCAACTTTTTGCCGGTTACGGTTCGCGCAGTTCCAGTTTCAACAACAATCTCGATCGCGACATCACCGGCTGGTTCGCGGGCGCGCAACTGAATTGGGATATTTTTGACGGCATGCTCACGCGCGGTCGTGTGATCGAAGCCAAGGCGTTGCAGCAACGCGCAGAAATTGATCTGGAAGATTCCGCGCGCCGCATCGAATTGGAAGTGCGCACCGCTTATTCCAGTTTCATCGAAGCGCGGGAAGTTTTGGAGTCGCAGAAAAAAGTTCAGGAACAAGCGGACGAAGCGTTGCGCCTCGCCCGTGCCCGCACCGATGCCGGTGCCGGCACGCAACTCGACGTGCTCGGCGCGCAAACCGCCTTGACCGAAGCGCGCACCACGCAGATTCAGGCGTTGCGCGATTATTCCGTGGCGAAGACCCGGCTGGAACGCGCCATTGGAAAATAAATCCCCGGCCTCAAATGACAGGAATTAATCTGGCGCAACCTCCCCGCCGCAATTACAACGTTCGCTCGTTTATTAAATGAAAAAGCCTTCGATTCTCATAATTTTCCTAACGGTGTTCATTGACCTGATCGGGTTCGGTTTGATCCTGCCCCTGCTCCCCCTCTTCAGTAAAAACTTTGGCGCGCCCGGTTGGGTCATCGGCGGAATCATGGCGTCCTATTCGCTCATGCAATTTGTTTTCGCGCCGATCTGGGGTCGCCTTTCCGATCGCATCGGACGTCGGCCCGTGTTGCTCGGCAGCACCGCCTGCGCGTGCGGTTCTTATGTGCTCTTCGCCATCGGTTCGGGCATGGCGGGCGAAAAAGCGCTGTGGATAATCCTCGCCTCGCGCCTCGTCGCTGGAATTTGCGGAGCCAACATCACCGTCGCACAAGCCTACATCGCCGACATCACGCCGCCCGAAAAACGTTCGGCGCGAATGGGATTGATCGGCATGGCGTTTGGTCTCGGCTTTATTTTCGGTCCCGCCCTCGGCGCGGTCAGCATTACTTATTTTGGTTTGTCCGGTCCGGGCTGGACGGCGGCGGTGTTGTGCGCGCTCAACTTTTTTTCCGCGTGGATTATTTTGCGCGAAAGCTGGAAGCCTGCGGAACATTACGTGCAACAACGCGCTCACTTCGATCAATTCCTCCACACCATGCGGCATCCCGCGCTTGGCGTGCTCGTCGGGATTTTTTTCCTCGCGACCTTTTCCTTCACCTGTTTTGAAACCACCATCGGTTTGCTCGTCAGCAAAGTATTTCAACTCGACCTAACCCAAGGCAAAAGCGTGCAAACCGTCGCGTGGCTGATTGTTTATTGCGGCGTGCTCGGCGCGCTCGTGCAAGGCGGCTTGACCGGACGACTGGTCAAAAAAATGGGCGAACCAAAATTAATCTCGATAAGTTTGATTCTCGCGGCGATTGGCATTGGCGCGATGCCTTACTCGAAAACATGGGCCGTACTTTTAATTGGCTTGGGCATTTTCGCCATCGGTTCGAGCCTGACGCGTCCGCCCGTTTTCGGCATGATCTCGCTCCTGACCTCGCGCACCGAACAAGGCGCCACCCTGGGCGTCGCGCAAAGCATCGGAAGCATCGCGCGCATCATCGGCCCCATTTTCGCCGCGAGCCTTTTCGATACCCACCCCGCCCTGCCCTACGTGGTCTGCGCGGTGGTGTTGTTTGGGACGGGACTTTTCGCTGCGCAATACCTCCGCAAAGCTGAATCGATTAAAATTTAGAAATTTGGTGAACCGAACGGCGACTCTTGAAATCGTGATGTTTCGGCCTTGTGTTGACTATTCCCTGCTCGTGGCCCCCGCGAAAATCAAGCCGCTTTCTTTTGCAGTTCCGGATGCTCGACTTCATGAGTCCACTGGGCAATCAGGAGTGCCGCCATCTGTTCGAGTGCCTCTCGTTCGTCTGAGAACAAGTTAGGATTATTTAATTCGCTCAGGATGTTTTCCAACGCGGATGAGGTTGTCATAGGTTTTCACTTTGATTTTCCCGACATCTCGCCGCCTGTTACAAAGCGCAATGATCCCCGAAGAACTGATCACCACGTAAATACTCAGGAGTGCGAGTAGAATCATAAC
>JBKJOZ010000388.1:0-5155 GCA_046595315.1 Limisphaerales bacterium | reverse complement strand
AATCCATCGAACGTGCTCGTGCCGCGTCCGATTTCATCGAGGATGACGAGGCTGCGCGCAGTCGCGTTGTTTAAAATATTTGCTGTCTCGCTCATCTCGACCATGAAGGTGGATTGGCCACGCGCCAGATCATCGCTTGCGCCGATACGTGTGAAAATGCGGTCCACCAAATCGATGCGCGCTTCTTTCGCGGGAAGAAATGAGCCGGTGTGCGCGAGCAACGTGAGCAACGCGACCTGGCGGATGTACGTGCTTTTACCCGCCATGTTCGGTCCGGTGATGAGCGCGATCTGAGAAAGACTTTCTTTCGTAGCAGTCGATGTGAGTCGGCTCTGATCGTCAGATGAAAAAGAATGAGCGGACTCACATCCGCTGCTACCGAATAAGAAGGTGTCGTTCGGAACAAATCGTTCGTCGGTCAAAACTTGATCGAGAACGGGATGTCGGCCTTCGGAAATTTTCAGAACGCCTTCGTTGCCAATTTGCGGCTGGCAAAAATTGTAGAGCCGCGCGGTTTCGGCGAACGAGCCGAGCACATCGAGTTGCGCGAGCGCGGAAGCGGTCGTCTGGATTTGTGGCAATTGGCCGAGAACTTCTTCGCGCACGCGCAGGAAAAGATCGTATTCCAATTTCACGCTGCGTTCTTCCGCACCGAGAATTTTGCCTTCCATCTCTTTCAATTCAGGCGTGATGAAGCGTTCGCCATTCGCAATGGTTTGTTTGCGAATGTAATTCTGCGGAACTTTGTCGAGATTTGAACGCGTGATTTCGATGTAGTAACCAAAGACGGAATTGAATCGAACTTTCAGCGACGTGATTCCAGTTTTCTCAATTTCGTCCTGCTGCAATTTCGCGATCCAGTTTTTTCCTTCGGTGGTGGCGCGTTTTATTTCATCGAGGTTTTCATCGAAATTTTCGCGGATAATTCCGCCTTCTTTCAACGCGAGTGGAGGTTCATCCACAATCGCGCGACCGATCAATTCTACGAGATCGGGCGATTCAGAAAGTTGCGCGCCCAAATTTTCCAGCAACGTGGTAGGGACGCGTTCCACCGCGTCCTCGACTATTTTTCCCATCGGTAGCTCGCGCAGAAATTTTTGGGACGAGGTGGAACTCGTCCCTACCAGTTCATTGAGAATTTTTTTGAGTGATGGGATTTGTTCGAGTGCAATTTTTAGCGCGTGCAAATCGCGGGCGTTGCCGGTTCCGGCGCAGAGACGGCCAATCGTGCGTTCGAGGTCGCGGACTTCGGCGAGTTGCGCGCGAAAAGTTTCGAGCGCGGTGGAATTTTCAATCCATGATTTAACAACTTCCTGTCGCTGTTGAATCGGTTCGACGCTCGCCAGCGGTTGCGAAAGCCAATCGCGCAGGCGGCGGGCACCCATCGGCGTAACGGTGCGATTCATGGCGCCGTAGAGACAGGTGTTGCGCGGCGCATCGCGGTGGAGCGGTTCGAGGATTTCCAGATTGCGGAGCGTGGTGGCATCGAGCGTGAGAAAATCGCTGGGTTGATAAAACGAAATTCGCGTGAGGTTCGAGAGATCGCGACGAAGATGTTGCGCCAAATAATGCAACGCGGCACCCGCTGCACCGATGGCGGCGTCACGATTTTTCAAGCCGAAGCCATCAAGCGTCGCGACTTTGAAATGTTCGCGCACGGTGAATTGCGCGGTATCAGCAGCGAACACCCAATCGTCGTAGCCGCTGCAAATAGCCGTTCCGTGAAGCAGCGTTTTCAGGGAAAGATTTTCACCGGGAAAAATAATTTCGGCGGGCCGCAATCGTTCCAGTTCGGCGCGCAGTGCCGCGTCGCCTTCAATTTCCGTGGTTTTAAAATCGCCCGTCGTGAGATCAACCAGCGCGAGTCCAAAAGTTTTTCCCGCAGTAGAAATCGTCGCAAGAAAATTATTTCGTTCCGCGACGAGCAACCGTTCGTCGAAGTGCGTTCCCGGCGAAAGAATTTGGGTGACCTCGCGTTTGACGAGTTGACCGGGACGCGCTTCTTCAACTTGATCGCAAATGGCGACTTTGCGGCCGGCGCGCAGAATTTTTGCGATGTAACCATTGGCGGCGTGAAATGGAATTCCGCACATCGGGACGATGCCGCGTTTGGTCAGGGCAACATTGAGAAGTTGCGCGCCCGCTTGGGCGTCTTCAAAAAATAATTCGTAAAAATCACCCAGCCGAAAAAATAAAAGCGCGTCCTTCGGCAGTTCGCTTTTTATCCGGCGATACTGCGCCATCATCGGAGTAAGTTGCGCGTCGGTGGCCACAATAGAAAGTTTTGACAGAACGAACGGAATGAACAGGAAAATTTTAGAGAATGCGAAGTGGGTTTTGGTAAGGCAATGGATTCTCTGAATGAGACCTAACAAAATTTGCCAGTTAAAATTAGGCGAGCGCCTGATTGCCCGCGCTGGTCGGAAAGAGGAAATTGGCCAAAAGATCACTCGAGAAAAATTTATGAAAACGGCTGAAATGGATAAAACTGAGGCGCGCCGCTTCCGGCGGGGTGAAGAATATATTGAACCCGAACCGGAGGCCGGTTTATTCGGTTCTATTCGCCATGTTTTGGCAACGACCTTGGCCGTTTTTCAAAGCCGGGTTGAGTTGATTGCAGTCGAATTGAAGGAATTGAAAGGGCGCGCTCTGGCGGTGGTCGGCTGGGGTGTGGCTCTCATTTTTTTGAGTTTTCTGACAATGGTAGCAATTATGGCGACCGTTGTTTTTCTGCTGTGGGATCAGGCCCTGGCGGTTTTAGTCGGGTTCAGCGCCTTTTTCTTGGTGGCGGCGATCGGAAGTTTTCTCGTAGCAAAAGGCCAACTAAAAAAAATCCCGTTTGGCGAAACGGTCGAGCAACTTAGGAAAGATCGGGAATTGATTTTAAAACAGGCTTCTGACGAGGAAGATGATCAGGGCCATTCGTGAATGTGGGTGTTTTTTCTTTTCTTCGGCGCAGCAACCGGCGTCAACACTGGACGTTTATTGAGAATGTCAGCTCGAAGGGTTTTAGATTTCGAAGGCGAACTCACTTGGGTTTTGCTCTCCAATTTTTTGTTGAGAACAATCTTGTCGATTGAATCGGCATTGATGACTTCCTTATCGATTTGAAACTTGGTCTTCGGGCGCAATCGCCGTTCACGGAGAGATAATTCTTTAGCGAACAGGGATGAAGTCATCAAACTCGCCGCAATCAGAAAAAACAAAATTGCTTTCATATCAGGTAAAGCAGGGTCAAAACTGGCGGAGAGAGAGGGATTCGAACCCACGGTAGTGTTACCTACGCACGCTTTCCAGGCGTGTGCCTTAAACCACTCAGCCATCTCTCCACCAAGCAGCGTAATTTGGAGGAGTCTACCGATGCGCGCAACGTTTTTCCTGATTTCCACGCTATTCCCTGAGGCTTAGCGGCTTACCCATGTTGAATATTAACTCCCCCGAACCAGTCGATTGAATAGGACAATTAACGAGAGCTTTGAGATGAAACGAACTTGGATTAAGCTTGTTAAAGTTAAGAGTCTCGAAAGAACCTAAATGAAAACCAAAATGTTACGGGGTTGGAGGTGGATGTTTGCAATTGGCAGCACGGTGGCCTTTTTAGGCTGCGTCAATGAAACCAAAGGCACGGGTACGCAAAGCTCGGCTTCGGTTAGCAATGTCGTTACTTCGCCCGCCAAAAACTCAACCGAAGCACCGCCAGCGCGGGCGGTGATCGCGCCGGCCAATCTTTCTCCTGGAATCGCCGAAATTGTTCAACTGGCGCAATCAGGCGTTGGTGAAGAAGTTTTAACGGCCTACGTCGAAAAATCGGGGCGGACTTTTAATCCCAGCGTCGATGAAATTGTTTATTTGAAGGACTTGGGCCTTTCGGAGTCGGTCTTAGCCTCACTGGTGCGCAAGGGAAATTTGACGAGCAACTCAGCCGTGGTGGCCGCCGCTCCCAGCAACCCGGAGACTCAAACCCCTGCGCCAACTTTGACCGCTCCCGCGACTCCTTCGTATTCGGTCGCCGCCGAGGCCACTTATACGGAAGCAGCAACAGTCAACCCTCCGCAGGAAGTGAATATTAACTATTTTGAAAGCACTTTATCGCCTTACGGGAACTGGGTGGAGGTCGCTGATTATGGCCGTTGCTGGCAACCCACGGTCGTTGTGGTCAACCGCAATTGGCGTCCGTATTCCGATCGAGGACACTGGGTTTACACTTCCAATGGTTGGTATTGGCAATCGGATTATTCCTGGGGCTGGGCACCGTTTCACTATGGTCGCTGGCATAATGACTACCACGTCGGCTGGGTTTGGATTCCCGGCTCAACGTGGGGGCCAGCTTGGGTTAGCTGGCGCTATACAGACGATTATTGCGGTTGGGCACCGTTACCGCCGAGCGCGTATTACGTTAGCGGCGTGGGTTTCAGTTTTCATAATTCAAGTGTAGGGATCAGCTTTGATTTCGGGTTGCGCGACGATTGTTACACATTCATTCCTACGAGACGTTTTTGCGATCCTGCACCGTATCGCTATTACGCACCTCGCTCCCAATCCACGACGATTTATCAGAACAGCGTAGTCATCAACAACTACATCCGTGGCAACAACAACACGATTATCAACGAAGGCGTGGGGCGCGATCGGATTTCTACGGCCACGCGCACTCCCATTCGCACTGTGGCTCTGCGTGACCTGCCAACCACCACGACGCCAGTTGGACGCGCCGAACGCATCGAACGGGACGGCAGCCTCGCCGTATTTCGCCCTGGTACGGCTATTTCGTCCCGAACTTCACTGGCTCGTCCAAGCAGTCGTGAAGCCACCGGCGCCAATTTAGGGGCACCAGCCACACTCCGAGCAAGCGAACCAACGCTTTCACGATCAAGCGCAAGTCGAAGTTTAACCCGAACGGAAACAGCGACGCCAACGGTTACCACTCCAACGCGGACGCCCACCGCTTCGCTCGCTCCAACTTCGACCGAACGGACGACGTTTCCTCGCACTTGGTCTCAAACCACACGTCCTTCCACAGAACAATCTTCCACTCCGCCGGCTTCTGCCGAGAGCAACCCGGTGCGCAGCTCTACACCAGCGCAAGATCCCGGGTCGTCACACTTACGTCAATTGAACGTGCAAAATTCAACCCGCGCACAGGAACAACGGCGTG
>JBKJOZ010000229.1:0-6316 GCA_046595315.1 Limisphaerales bacterium | reverse complement strand
AGCTTCGGCGGTCATCCCTTCGATGGCGTTGCGCGCGATTTGCATTCCTTCGGCGGAAACGGAATAAACATTCACCATTCCATCGTCGTCGATGTTGATTTCGCAACCCGACTCTTCAACGATACGTTTAATATTTTTTCCACCGGGTCCGATGAGCGCGCCGATCTTCTCAGGATTGATTCGGATCTGAACAATGCGCGGCGCGTATTTGCTCATTTCTTTGCGCGGTTCGCCGATGACTTTCGCCATTTCTGCGAGGATGCCGAGACGTGCGATGCGCGCTTTCTCAATGGTTTCAGCCATGAGCTTGTGGGAAATTCCCTTGAGCTTGAGGTCGAGTTGGAAGCCAGTCACGCCTTGCGATGTGCCAGCGATTTTGCAATCCATGTCGCAGAACGCATCTTCCCAACCGATGATGTCGGTGAGCAGTTCGTATTTGGAGATTTTATCTTTGTCGTCGGTTTCCGTGCAGATGCCGACGCTGATGCCAGCAACCGGCCGTGTGATTGGAACGCCCGCGTCCATCAACGCCAACGTCGCGCCACAGACTGAAGCCATCGAAGTGGAACCGTTTGATTCCATGATTTCGCTCGTGACGCGGATCGCATACGGATAAGTGTCGAGCGGCAACATTTGCGCGACAGAACGTTCCGCCAAAGCGCCGTGGCCGATTTCACGACGGCCCGGCCCGCTGATGCGCCCGGTTTCGCCGACGGAATAATTCGGGAAATTATAATGGAGAATAAATTTCTTCTCCGTGATTCCGCCGGTGTAGGAATCAAATTCCTGCGCGTCTTCGTTCGTGCCAAGCGTGACGAGCGAAACGGCTTGCGTTTCACCACGAGCAAACAGAGCGGAACCATGCGCGCGCGGGAGAATTCCCACTTCGCAGGAAATCGGACGAACCTGATCAAAGGTGCGGCCATCCAAACGCTTCTTGCTATCTAAAACCAAACCGCGCACGGCTTCTTTCTGGATATAATAGAACGCGTCTTTGAGGACGAAATCGGTAACTTTTTCGGCGCCGAATTTTTCGACAAGTTTCAAACCAACTTCATCAGCGATTGCTTTGACTTTGCCTTCGCGTTCGAGTTTTGCGGGCGTCAGCAACGCTGGAACCATGCGGTCACCAGCTAAGGCTTTGGCTTCTTTCAAAATGTCGTCGGGAACAATGTTCAGCGTGATGCTGCGTTTCTTTTTTCCAACGCGTTTCGCCAATTCATTTTGCGCGACGATTAACGGCTGAACTGCTTCGTGGCCGAATTGCAAAGCAGCGTTGAAATCGGCTTCGGAAATTTCCTTCGCGCAACCTTCAAACATCACGATGTCAGTGCTGTTGCCGACATAAATAATATCCATGTCGCTTTCGGCTTGTTCGACGTGCGTCGGGTTAGCGACGAATTTTCCGCCAACACGTCCGATGCGAATTGCACCGAGCGGCCCATCCCACGGAATGTCACTGACCATCAACGCGGCTGACGCGCCGATGATGCTCAAAATGTCGGAATCGTTTTCGCCATCCGCACTGAGAAGAATACTTTGGACTTGAACTTCGTTATACCAACCTTTGGGAAATAGTGGGCGAATCGGGCGATCCGTCAAACGGCAGGTGAGAATTTCCTTTTCCGTCGGACGACCTTCGCGTTTGAAATAGCCACCTGGAAATTTTCCGGCTGCGGCGGCTTTTTCGCGATAATCAACTGTAAGCGGGAAAAATTCCTGGCCCGGTTTAGCTTTAGTCGCAGCGACGGCCGCTACCATAACGATGGTTTCTCCGAGTTGGACGGTCACAGCGCCGTCGGCTTGTTTGGCGAGTTTGCCAGTTTCGATGTGGATCTGCGTAGCTCCCAATTGAGCTGTTACTTTTTCTGACATATGTTTTGTTCCTTCACTCGCCAGCACTCGAGAAACTTCAATCAACACCTTGGATGAGATGCTGATTGAAATCGCCCAGCGCCAACGAAATTTTCCAACGCGTTGTTAAACGAAGCTGGAGCCGATCGCGTTCTCGACTCCAGAAATCCGACCAGGTGTTAAACCAAAAGAAGTTGAAGCACCCAAATTGCCCGCAAAAAGAAATTACCGGCGAAGTTTAAGCTTTTTGGTAATGGACTGGTAACGGGTCACGTCTGTGGTGTGGAGATAATCCAACAATTTGCGACGCTGCCCGACCATCATCAATAATCCACGGCGCGAGCTGTGGTCTTTTTTGTTGGTCTGTAAATGTTCCGTGAGCTGGGTGATCCGCTCCGTCAAAAGGGCAATCTGCACATCAGCCGACCCTGTATCGCGTTCATGCAATCGAAAACCGTCGATCGTTTTTACTTTAGATTCCATAGTTCAATTCATCTATTTAATGCCGGAAAAGTCTAAGTTTAAGAAATGACCGTGTAAAGTCTTTCCTTTTTTCCTCGGATTGGCCCTTTTTTCGATTCGTAAACCGTAACACTGCTCAGAATACGTGCAAATTTTTAAACACCAGTCAAATGTAGATTGTGAGTTTGCCTTTTGGTTTGTATAGCTCTCCCACACCGATGAAATTGGCCATTGTTTTATTTGCTGCTGTCCTCCTGCCCACGAATTTATTCTCACAAACGCTCACCTTCCGCCGCCACTCGACTTCCGCTGTCACTGGGAGCCAGTTTGCCAAAGACGTTGAATCGTTAGACCTCCAGCAGCGCGAAGAAAAAATCTTTTCAGAAATCGTGGCTGAAAATCTGCCACAATTTCTTCGGAAGCTTTGCCCAGTCACCGTGACGAATGTTGCCAGCGGAAAAACAAACCTTGCCACCTTTTTCGTCACCCCAGATTACCTCGCCGTTGGCTCGGACGATGACTATTTCCTGACGCCGATGACTCCGTTTACCGCGCAAAAAATCGCGGACGCGCTCAGTTGCACATTGCCCACACGCAAAATGGTAAACGACATTTTCGCGAATGCGCTTGTGAAAATTCCACCTTCCCCAATTCCTCCGACAGCGGCCATGACCACTGTTCCGCTTTTCAAACAGCACAACGAAATCGTTCGCCAGCAACGTGCGAAAAGTTTGAAACAATTCCCTTTGGGTGCACTTACGGCGGGTCACAAAAAAGATGTAGTGATTTCCGGCCGATTAAAAAATTCTCCCGGAAAAGTTGCCATTTATGGCTGGCATCAAACCAATGGCGTTCCGATTCAACCGTTGTATCTTGGCCACGCGGCTTCGTGGGCGGATTACAGCCACGGCATTCGCCTTGTCCAAAAAACTTTAACCGTGAATGGCGCTTCCAAAACCATCGCTGAAGTTCTCGCGGATCCGGAACTCGCCGGATTGCTAAGTGACGAAGGCGTTGTCACCCAAGCTAAATACAGCTTCACAGAATTTCCTAAAGCAGCGACTCAAACCAACCCGGTTCAAATCCAAAGCACAAAGGTCGGGCAATTTCAAAAAAGCGCTTGGTTCAACGAACAAACCATGTTGCTGCAATTGGATCGTGGCGTTCGCGTTGTCATCAATGCGCCGTCGCAGGAAGACCTCGCAAAACCCAAAAAAATGAAGCTGGTTTTTTATGGTTTGCCAAACGGCAATACCATCGAACAAACCATCGGAAAACTGATGGCGACCAACGACGACTGGCATTTCAACATCCAACATATCGGGGCGCAAACCCGCTTTCTCCGAGAACGGTTAACCAATGAAAACATCATCATCGCCTATCTGGAAAATTCTCTGAAAACCTGGCCCGCGTGGCGAAAGCAATTCGGCGACAAAGCCGTTTTGGAAATTGTGGCAAAAGTGATGAATCGCTTTGAAGCCTACGAACCTAAAGTCATTTTGACCGGTCATAGCGGCGGCGGCAGTTTTACTTTTGGCTACCTGAATTGTCTGGAGAAAATTCCTGAGGACGTCGAGCGAATCGCTTTTCTCGACAGCAACTACGGTTATGAAACCGCGCTCCATCGCGACAAGTTGGTTAACTGGCTAAAAAATTCCAACCAACATTTCCTCACCATCCTCGCTTATCACGACAACGTCGCCCTTTTGAACGGAAAAACATTCGTGAGTGCGGAAGGCGGAACCTGGGGAAAAAGCCATTTGATGAAAAAGGATTTTGAGACGGCGTTTAAATTTTTAGAACAGATTTCTCCTGAATTCAAAAAAACTTCTGCGCTGGATGGCCGACTGCAATTTCTGTTGAAAGAAAATCCGGAGAAAAAAATCTTCCACACCGTCCAAGTCGAGCGAAACGGTTTTATTCACGCGATGCTGACTGGAACTCCATTTGAAAATAAAGGTTACGAATATTTCGGAGCGCGCGCTTACACCAATTTGTTTGAGTCAAAATAAACGCGTCCAAAACCTGTGCTATTCTCCGTCACTATTCCTTTCTTGGCTTTGCTCGAATCTCACTTTTCACTGTCGCGATGAACGCAATGATATCTTTCACAGTGCTTCTGTCGTATTTGATTTTTTTTCTGCCCTCTGCAAACGGCGACAAAGTGGATCGGTTTATCAAATCCGAAATGCAAAAACGTCAGATTCCGGGGCTGACTTTGATGATCGTCCGCGAGGGCAAACCCATCAAATCCGCCGCGTATGGTTTGGCTAATCTGGAATTAAAATCGCCGGCTAAACTTGAAACCGTTTTTGAAATTGGTTCGATCACGAAACAATTCACGTCTGCTGGAATTTTGTTGCTGCAAGAGGAAGGCAAACTCTCTGTTGAAGACAAGATCGGAAAGTATTTTCCGGAAATTCCTCCCGCGTGGACCAACATCACGTTGCGCCATTTGCTCAATCACACTTCGGGCATCAAAAGTTATACCGGCCTCGACGGTTTCGAGCTGACAAAACATTTGACCCAAAAACAATTCATCACCGCGCTTTGGAATATACCGCTCGATTTCGCGCCCGGTGATGAATGGAAATATTGCAACACCGGTTACAGCCTCCTCGGTTACATTATCGAAAATGTCAGCGGCAAAAATTATTGGCAGTTTCTCGGTGAACGAATTTTTAATCCGCTCGGGATGTCCACAGCCACCAACCGAGTGCCCAGCATTATCGTCCCGAACCGCGCGGATGGTTATGAATTTAAGAACGGAAAACCGATCAATCGCGATTACGATTTGACTGATGTTTTTTCCGCCGGCGCAATCGTGGCCACGGTGGGCGATTTGGCAAAATGGAACGCTGCGCTGGAGACGGATAAAATTCTGAATGCCTCTAGCAAATCTCAAATGTGGACGTCAGGGAAATTAAATAACGGCAAGGCGCACGGTTACGGATTTGGTTGGCGGGTTGATCCTTTCCAAGGTCACAAAAACATCGGGCACAGCGGAGCGACGTCGGGTTTTACAGCGAGCCTGCAACGTTTTCCAGATAACAAGTTGTGCGTCATTCTCCTCTGTAATTCCGACGAATCTAACTTAGCGACCACTTTGGCGAAAACGATTGGGAGTTTTTATTTCGACAAAAAAGTTTCTGCGCCGCGATAAGTTCACCAAAATTTCCAATCGCCCTTCCAGACGATCCAAAGGCCAAGCAACAGGTTGGTGATGGTGTGCGCGGTCATCGCGTCGCCCAGCCGTTTTTTCCAGCAGGCCAATCCTTGATAGGCGAGTCCGCACAAAAATCCTGCGAGCCATTCGCGATGCGTAAAACCGAAGGCCGCCGAGGTGAAAAGCAATGCGCCCCAATGAAATTGTCCGAGTGGCACAACTTCAAAATCTTTCCGGATGATGTAGCGATAAACGAACGAGCGATAAAAAACTTCTTCCAGTGGAGGCACGACAAGAGTCGAGCCGACGAGGCGGACGAAGATGAAAATCCAAGCCAGACCAGAACCGTTGCCAAAGGGTTGGTGAGGATTCCATTCGATTCCTCCTTTTCCAAAATGTGGATAAAAATTATCCAGCCCGACCCAAAGCACGAAAACCGCGATGCCCACCGCCACTGCTTCCCAACTAAGTTTCCAGCGCATTTCCAAAATGAAAGGGCGAACTGCCCAAATCATTCCCGCGCCCGCCAGAGTTTTGAAAAGATAAAACCAATATCTCGATTCTTCCCCAAATTTTCCCTGCAAAAATGTCAGGATCAGAAAAACCAAAAATGGCACGACGCGGACGGCGGACGGCGAGTTGCAAATTTTTTTTCGCAAAGAATTCAATGGATGGTTTGTGGTGCCAAGGTAGCGGGACTGCAATGTCAAAGCCTGGTCAAGGCATCGTCAGTAGAATTTTTTGCCCGTTCCATTCTAAGGTGACCTCCTGTTTCTCAATTTTAGTCACGCGCGCGCCCAAAACTTTATCTCCCACCAACACGGTATTGCCATT
>JBKJOZ010000147.1:0-10127 GCA_046595315.1 Limisphaerales bacterium | reverse complement strand
ATTTTCTTCGCTCAGCATCACCGACCACGGCGTGCTTTACGGCGCGATTGATTTCTACAAAGCAGCGATGGAAAAAGGGATCAAGCCGATTATTGGTTGCGAAGTTTACGTCGCACCCGGCAGTCGCCTGGAAAAAAAATCAAGCGGCGGTGGTAGTCGCGATATTTACAATCACCTCGTTCTCCTCGCCAAAGACGAAGTGGGTTACGCAAATTTGGTCAAGCGCGCCACTGCCGCGCATTTGGAGGGTTATTATTACAAACCGCGCATCGATAAAGAAATTTTAGCCGCACACAAAGAAGGTTTGATCGCGCTCTCCGGTTGTCTCGCCAGCGAAATCCCTGAACTCATCAGCAAAGACAATTTGCCGAAAGCGCGTGATGCGGTCGATTGGTTCAAGCAAACGCTCGGCGCAGAAAATTTTTATTTCGAACTGCAAAATCATGGGATTGCCGAGCAGATGAAAGTGAATCGGCAATTGATTCCGTGGGCCAAAGAGTTCGGCGTAAAACTCGTTTGCACGAACGACGTTCACTACATCAACAAAAGCGATTCGCACGCGCACGATTGTTTGATTTGCATCGGCACACAAACGCAACTCGCGGACACGAAGCGGATGAAATATCAGCCGGAACAATTTTTCCTGCGTTCGGCTGAGGAAATGAAAGCGCTGTTCAACGAGACGCCCGAAGCCGTCAAAAATACTTTGGAGGTAGCTGAGAAATGCAATTTAGAAATCAAATTTGGCCAATTGCATTATCCGGTTTTTCATCCGCCGGAACATTTCACGCGCGAAGGTTTGCTGCGAAAACTTTTAGCGGATGGATTGCATCGGCGCTACACGATTCACGCACGCGCGGAAGGAGATGAATTTGTCATCGAAGGAATTAATGATGCGTCACGTTTGCCAAAATTCACTCTGATAAATCGCAAAGATGTTCCGAACGATCTTAAAAATCCTGAGGTTGAAGTCGCACTCAAAGAGGTCATCGACCGTTTGCAAACTGAACTCAAAGTCATCGAGAAAACCGGTTTCATTGATTACTTTTTGATCGTCGCTGATTTCGTGCAATACGGTCGCAGCAAAGGTGTGAGTTGCGTGGCGCGCGGTTCCGCTGCTGGTTCCATCGTCACGTATCTTTTGGAAATCGCGAACGTCGATCCCATTCGTTACGGACTTCTTTTTGAACGTTTTCTCAATCCAGAACGCGTTAATCCGCCCGACATCGACATCGATTTCGCCGACGATCGTCGCGCGGAAATTATCGAATATGTTCGCGCAAAATATGGGCGCGATTCCGTCGCGCAAATCATCACGTTCGGCACGATGGGCGCAAAATCAGTCGTGCGCGACGTCGGTCGCGTGATGGGTTTGAGCTACGGCGAAGGAGATCGTCTTGCGAAAATGATTCCCGCCGAATTGAAAATGGATTTGGCCAAAGCGCTGAGACAAAATCCTGAACTCAAGACGGCTTACGACACGGAAGAAACCACACGCGAGTTGATCGACACCGCTTTTGTCCTCGAAGACATCACGCGCAATTCATCCGTTCACGCGGCAGGCGTCGTGATTGGCGATCAGCCGCTCATGAATTTAGTGCCGCTGAAGCAAGACGAAGATGGAACCATCGTGACGCAATACGCGATGAATCCGGTTGGCGATTTAGGTTTGCTGAAGATGGATTTTCTCGGTCTGAAAACGCTCACGGTGATTCGGAACACATGCGAGTTGGTGAAGCGGACGAAGGACATTGAGGTGCCAATTGATAACTTGCCGCTCGACGACGAAGAAACTTACGACCTGTTGAACAAAGCGAACACGATTGGAATTTTTCAATTGGAATCAAGCGGGATGCGCGATCTTTGCAAAAAATTTAAAATTAGTTCTGTTGAGCATATTACGGCGCTGGTGTCGTTGTATCGTCCCGGCCCGATGGACCTGATTCCAGATTTTATCAAGCGTCGTCACGGCGAAGTGAAAATTGAATATCCGCATCCATTGCTGGAACCGATTTCCAAAGAGACTTACGGCGTTTTGATTTATCAGGAGCAAGTCATGCAAGCGACGCAGGTTCTCGCTGGTTACACATTGGGCGGCGCGGATTTGCTGCGGCGCGCAATGGGTAAAAAGAAAGTGGAGGAAATGCAGAAACAGCGCGAGGCGTTCGTGAAAGGCTGCGCGACGGTGAACAAAATTCCTGCGGCGAAAGCGAATGAAATTTTTGATTTGCTGGAAAAATTTGCCGGTTACGGCTTCAACAAATCGCACGCGGCGGCTTACGCCATCGTCGCGTATCAAACGGCTTACCTGAAAGCGAATTATCCGGTCGAGTTCCTCAGCGCGAACATGACCAACGACATGAACAACACTGACAAACTCAGTGTGCTCATTGAGGAAGCGCGTTATTTCGGCGTCGAAGTGCTCGCGCCGGATGTCAACGAAAGTCATGTGGCCTTTGCGCCGGCACGGGAAGGAACCGTCATTCGCTTTGGACTCGCCGCGATCAAGGGTGTCGGGGAAAGCGCCGTGGAAAGTATTTTGGCGGCGCGCAAAGAAGGCGGAAAAATAAAATCCCTCGAAGAATTTTGTGAGCGAATCGACAGCCGCGCCGTGACGCGAAAGGTTTTAGAATCGCTGATCAAATCCGGTGCGTGCGATTGTTTTGGTGAAACACGTTCGACGATGTTTGGACGAATTGACCGAGCGATGGCGCGCGCCTCTGGAATTGTTTCCGACCGCCAGAAAAAACAGGAAACGATGTTTGGAATGTTGGAGGAAAAAGCCGAACGAAAAGTTGAACCGGAAAAACAACTGCCCGAATGGCCGCAGCATGAATTGCTTGCGCATGAAAAAGAATTGCTCGGATTTTACGTGACGGGACATCCACTGACTCCCTTTGCGCCGTTGCTCGATAAATTTGCGTTGCACAAGACCAGCGGCCTCGCAGAATTACCAAATCGCAGCGTGACTCGAATCGGCGGACTCATCGGCGCAGTGCAGCAGGGCGTTTCCAAGAAAAGTGGCAAACCTTACGCAATGGTGACGTTGGAGGATTTGCAGGGCTCTGTGCAAATTCTGTGCATGAATGAGAACTACGATAAATTCCGCCAGTTGCTCGTTTTGAACAAAGCTATTTTGGTCGTTGGCGAAGTGAATAACGGCGAGGACAAACCGAAAATTTTCCCGCAAGAAATCATGGCGCTGGAAGATGCTCCCCAAAAATATACGAAGCAGGTTCATTTGCGCTTGCACACTGCGCAGTTGACTCCGCAAAGCTTTGAAACGATTCGCGATTTAACGGCAACGGCTGCGGGAAAATGTCGATTGCTCCTCTGTTTGACCCGCCCCAACGGAGAAATCATTTTTATCGAAACGCACGAGAGATTTTCCGTTGCGCCTTCACTTCAACTCCAAAAAGTTTTTGACGAACAATTTGGTGAAGAAACGTATTACGCAAAGGTGGACACATCGCTGCCGGAGCGGATCGCGCGCCGTTGGGAGAAAAAATCTCATGACGGCAACGGGGAGGAATAGGATCGACCCATCGAATCGTCTTAAATTTCATGGACAGGGAAACTTATTTCAAATTAGCGAGAACTCTTGCTGGTCGCGCCGATGTTTTGAACGGAGCTCATGGCTATTTTGAACAACATCGAGATCGCCTTTGGAAAACGTTAAATCATTTTGATTTACCAGCGCTCAAGGACTCCAACGTTCTTGAGATTGGATCCTTCTACAGCTACACCCCATTTCTCCTCAAATCAGCAGGGAATCAGGTTTCTGTTTTGGAGGGGGACGATCCGGCAGCATATCCATTGAAAGCTCTTTACGAAGCGGAAGGGATCAATCTCTTTTTGTGCGATCTATTTGAGCGTTTCGGCGACACGACTTCAGCGCTCCGGCGACTTCCTTACGAAAATGGGCAATTTGATGGGGTGATTTGCTGGGAAACCATGGAGCATTTTAATTTCAATCCCGTTCCTTTTGTGCAGGAGCTTCGCCGTATTTTGAAACCGGGAGGTCGGGCTTACGTCACGGTGCCGAATCTGGCGAAGCTGGATAAACGTTTGGGTTTGTTATTCGGAAAAAGTCCCATGACTGAAATTAAATCGTATCTGCAGTCGGGGACGAAAAAATGTTACGGTTTCCACTGGCGAGAATATTCGTTAGCCGAAGTAAATGATTTATTCTCGCAATGCGGATTCGAAGTGCAAGAGGTCGGTTATCTCCACACCTTTCAGAATTACAGCGACGACAGCCCGTTGCGAAAATTTAAACGCGCTTTGATCAGGCCGCTTGTGAAATTATGTCCCTCCTTTAGCGCGCTTTGCGCGATCACCGTGGAGAAAACCTAACGCTCTCCTGAAATCAGTCGGCCTTTGGAAGGTTTGGATTCCATCGTCCCGTCGGATTATTTACGTCAAAAGAAACTCGTTTTTCCGCAGAACATCGCGTGTAGATGCTATAGCGAAATGGTTTTTGGGAGTAACCGCCGGCCAAGAGTTTGCGAAGGCGATGGTGTGCCACGATCAAAGGTTTCAAGCAACGAGTCCATTGAGGCGCAGTAGAAATAAAATATTTTCTTTCGCGTTGCGCGTTGGGTTTGAGACTCATGTTTTCGCCGGTATTTGTGAAAACTGAGGTGAATGTTTTTAACAAAGCCATCGGAACTTTTTGTTCGATGCATCGGACGAGCCACTCAGCGTCGCCCAGATCGCGCAACTGCGAGTTAAAAAAGAGATCGCGTTTTTCGAAAATGGTTCGGCGGAAAAAGGTAGCACAGGTCAGAATGGAAAGATTACGCGAGACCAGTGAATGCGGTTTGAGCGGCAAAAGAGATTTGCGATGACAAAGAAAATGACCTTTTGAATCGACCACGATGGAATCGCCAAAAAGCATCTCGACGGCGGGATGCTGCTGGAAAAATTCTGCCGCTGCGTTCAACGCATTAGGAAGATATTGCTCATCGCAGTTGATGTAGGCGCAAATTTCGCCCGAAGATTTTTTCAATCCGCGGTTGACGGCGTCATACATTCCTAAATCTTTTTCCACGAAAGTTTTGACGCGTTTATCTTTTGGCAACCACTCCAGCGTGCCGTCGGTGGAGCCGGCGTCTTGCACGATATGTTCAATTTCAACGGCTTGATCGGCGACCGATGCGATACACAGTTTCAGCCATGAAGAATTTTGAAAACTGGGGGTGATGATTGAAAAGCGCATTGCTTTTTTAGGCAACGGCTTGTTCACCCGCCTCCAATTGATCTTGAGCGGAATTTTTGGTTTTTACTCCGCCATTGAGACTTACGCTTAAACCCACAATCCCCACGAAATAAATAAAGTCATTGTAGAGCGAGCCGTAAACAACGAAGAAAAAAATGGTTCTCGTGATGAAGTAGGCGAGGAGAAATCGATTGATGTTTCGGAGCGAGGGAGCGCCATACCGATAATTTTTTCTGAGGGCGCTGAATGAGGCAAAGAGAAACCAGAGAAAGCCGAGCGCTCCAAAAATGCCGAAGGGAATGATCACGGAAAGTGGCCCGTTGTGGTAATCCCCTGCAAGAATTGCCGTGTCTTGACTCGTATCTTGACCACGGAGGGATTCATTGCCGAGTAATTCCAGTTCCGCCGAGCTGATGGCATAGCCTTTGCCGAGAAAAAGATACTGCGGCACCTTGGGCAATACGCGTTGCCAAATATTTAAGCGCCAGTCGGTCGACACTTTTGCGCTTTGCTTTGCCACGGGATCAACATCGATGGGAAGAACACTCAAGGTGCGCTGCACCGAAAGGGGAAGTTTGCTGGCAAAGGGCAGGATGAGAGCCGCGCTTAGAGCCAAAACAAAAAGAAGCTTAGGCAATAGTGATGTGCGATGAAGTTTTTCGTATAAGAATTGGATGACAAAAGTCAGCAGGAGAATCAGCAATATGGAACGAAATCCGCCGAAAAGGCTCATGACCAAATTCCCCACGAATAGCAACAAGCGCCACGGCTGGTTGAGTTGAAACCCGCCCTGAAAACGAAAAGGCAGGAAATTTAATTGTCCGGAAATATTGAAAATTCCTTTAATGCCGTAACAGGCCATCAGAGTGCAAAAAATCGCCACGCTCGCGAAACTTAACCCACTGAGGCGGAAGACGGCCCCTTCCTGGACTAATCCTAATGTTTCCAAGCCGCTTTGTTCAGGGGGAAAGATCGCGAAAATAATATAAAAAGCTGGATTGACCAATGGCAGCAAACTGCCGATGGCAGGTGTTATTCCTCCTAAAAAAAACGCGGTCCCGTAAGCGTATGCTTTCTCTTGGGCAATTTGGTGATAGGTCAAAGCAAAATAACCGAGAATCGCTCCAAAGAGATAAATGTAACGCCTTCCCCCTGCAACTTGTGCTCCCAAAGACCCTAGACCGATACCGCCCCTCAACTGTGCGGTCGCCAATACCACGGCGGCCAAAAATAGTAGCGAATAAATAACCTGCGGTGCCGATGAAAACTTTCCTTTTTTGTTCAGAGTAGAATTGACTGCCGAAAACATCAGGCTCATCGCAATCATGAGCAACCACAGAGGCGGACGGCCCGGCATGAGGAACATGACCGCATTCATATTCCAGCTGGCAATGAGCAAGGGATAGTGCCACCGCAGCAGAAACGGCAGAGCGAATAACAAAGTAATGCCTGCATAAACGGCCAAAGCCGTCCAATCGAACGGGGATGCCACGATGTATCCGAGGAAAATCGCCAGGACAGAGCAGATGCCGAGAATCAAAAAATTCCGGAATCTGGTGGAGGCGTCAAACATGCGGCCTGCAATAAAAAGCAGCGGAGGGCCTTTCGCAAATGATTAATCACGTGGCGGGCAATTGCGTCGTGCTTGAGAATCCAAGCCGAGTGATCTGTTTTTCTGCGGAGTTCGAGGTCAATCATTTCTTGCGAACAATCCAACGGTGACTTGCGAAGGATGTTCACCACGTCATAATCTCGAATCGAACGCTTTTGGGAAAAGAGAAGTTTAATTCGATTTTGAGCAGAAAACCCAAGTTGCTGGTCGAACTGAACATTGTCTCTATGAAGTTGCCCACTTGCACAAATGACCGGAACCACCCAGGCTTTTTCCTAATTAAGTGAGCCGGTTCCAACGATTCACGCGGTCGCTGCTCTCCGGCTATGTGCTGTTGGGGGCGAATATTATTTTCACGTTAGCCTCCGTCCCGTTGGCGTTGCGGTATCTAAACAAGGCCGAGTTCGGACTATGGGCCTTAATCACACAGCTCGCCGGATATATTGCACTGATTGATTTGGGCATGAGCGGCTCGGTCGCTCGAATTTTGGTAGACTACAAAGACCGTCCGAGCGATGGCCAATACGGAAGCGTGATCCAAACGGGATTTCTAGTGACGCTGACGCAAGGTTTTTTAATTCTTTGCCTTAGCACCGGGTTATTTCTTTTCATTGGAACTCTTCCCGGTGTGCCGATCACGCTGGCAGAAGATTTTCGGTGGTTGATGATTGGACAATGCGGGATGCTTGCTGGCGGTTTTCTGGGACGCACTTTTTCGAATTTGCTCTGGGCGCATCAACGCGTGGATGTCGGTAACTACGCGCAAATCGGCACGGTCCTTGCGAACTTTGGCGTGCTCTGGTTTTGTTTCGAACGCGGCCTCGGTTTATACAGCATGTTGTGGGGACAAGCGGTAGCCACTCTCGTGGGCTTGCTGGCGTTAGCCGTCGCCTGTGTCCGGCTAAAACTTTTACCGCGTCCGGGGCAGTGGGGACGGCCCACGTGGATTCGATTTCGTGAGTTGTTTGGTTTTGGAAAAGATTTTTTCCTGTTCTCACTTGGCAGCCAAATGATTGGCGCGAGTCAGACAATTCTCGTGACGATTTTTCTCGGATTGGAGGCAGCTGCCGTCTGGTCAATTTGCACGCGCGCCTACAATGTCCTGAGCCCATTGGTTTGGCGCCTGTTGGATTTCTCGGCCACTTCGCTGTCTGAGATGTTTGTGCGCGGCGAACGTGATCAATTTTTCAAAACCTTTCGCGATGTCACCGTTTTGACGGCAGCCATGGCGACAGTCGGCGCCATCGGGTTCGCAACCTGCAACCAATCGTTTGTGTTTATTTGGACGAGCGGAAAAATTTCGTGGTCTCCCATGAACGACGCGTTGCTCGGCGTCTGGGCGGTTTTAATGGCAGTGCAACGCTGTCATTGCGGGCTCAAAGGTGTGAAAAAAGAATTGGGCACCGTGAAATACATTTATTTTTTCGAGGGGATTCTTTTCATGGAGCTGGCAGCGTTATTTACTTTTCAAAATGGTTTCGCCGCCATCATCAGCAGTTCGCTCATGGCTACGTTTAGTTTAAGTTTTTTTTATGGTCAGTGGAGTACGAAATCTGACTTCAACCTCACGTGGCGAGAACTTTTGGGATGGCTGCTGCCCGCCGGGAAAATTGCGGTCGTGCTCATCCCGCTGGCTTTCGTGATGCGATGGCTTTCGCAATTTCTTTCGCCCGTGGGTGGTTCGATATTGACCGCTGGTGCACTAGGGATTGTGGGAGGTTGGTTATTAATCCGCTGGGCTTTGACTGCTGAAATGCGTCAGCGGCTGCGTGGTAAAATGCCGAAATGGCTGAGCGCTTTCGTTTAGCCGCCAGAAAAAATCCGCGCCTCAAACTGTGCAGAGCGCGATCAGTCCATGTTTCGTCAGCCCCGGCGAATTCAACAGGCTTTCCGACGCGTAAAGTTGCAAGTCGGTCATTTGCATGCCGGTATCGCGAACCAGTTTTCGCAACGTGCTCGGGGAAAAATAAAAATAATGGTCGGGATGAACTAACTCGTCTCCGCCCACTGCCGTGAAAAACGCCATGACCGAATAGGCATTGGGCGTGGTGATGCAAAGCTGTGCGCCTTTGTTCAA
This sequence comes from Limisphaerales bacterium, assembly GCA_046595315.1. Taxonomy (GTDB): domain Bacteria; phylum Verrucomicrobiota; class Verrucomicrobiia; order Limisphaerales; family CANJXF01; genus CANJXF01. Next base: position 1,217 of record JBKJOZ010000147.1, on the reverse strand, counting down.
GAGGCAGATTTGCCGCAAATTTTCCATGGCGAGACCCGGGTGCAGCAGATGTTCCAGGACTTCCGGAAACAAAATTAAATCATAGCGATTTGCCAGAAAATCGGCGTTGGGCAAGGGCGCTTGAATGTCGAGAATTCCATTGTCGTGGTCTCCCGTAACACTGCGATAAAGCGCCAGTGATTCCGCATCGATATCGAGCCCGTAAATAAACGAGGCAACCTCTCGAAGTTGTTGATGCAATAACTGTTTTTTTTCAATCCGCTCTTTATGAAAAGGCGAGTCGGTGAACCCAAAATGAAGCACGCGTTTTCCTTTGCACAACTGAAGCAGATATTTATCTCGTAACACTCCTGGGCCGCCCAATGACCCGGAGCGTTGGTAAAAAACGGAGTTTCGATCCACTGGACGATAGGCCAACCTGGCAAAAGCGGGGAGAAGCTTGAAGCACTTAAAAAATGTCTTCAGATCGATCATAGTTTTTCAAGAGTACGGAGCTCAAAAGTCTTTGGCAAATCGTATTCCCGGATTATCCTCTCGCACTTCAATGCTGGTGGTTGGTAGAGGATCAAGTGATCAATCGAAGACTCAAACGGAATTTTACATGCACGAACGGAACCGTAATTTATGAAGAACGCTGGCGTTTTAGGTGAGACGTTGGGCGACAAGGGCTATGTTCGAGAACGCACTCATCCGAGTGTGAGCGATCTCAATTATCTCATTCTAAGCGACATCTTCATTCTTCTTAAAAATTTTTCCACGACGGTTTCCGGCGACGTGTTTGATTACGGCTCGGGTGGCGCGCCCTATCGCCAACTTTTCTCGCACTGCAAACGATATATCGCAGCGGACATTAATCCCGGCGTCGCGGTTGACCGCGTGCTGGAAACCAACGGAATGACTCAAGAATCCGATGCGAGTTATGACGTGGTTTTGTCCACCCAGGTTTTGGAACACGTCGCCGATCCGGCGGCCTATTTGCGTGAGTGCCATCGGATACTGCGGCCCGGCGGCGAATTGATTTTGACAACGCACGGCATGTTCGAGGAACACGGTTGCCCGTATGATTTTTACCGTTGGACCAGTCGCGGGTTGGAGGAGTTGGTGGGGAATTGCCAATTTTCCGTGACCGAAAGCGGCAAATTCACCACTGAAATTCGGGCTTTCGTTCAATTGCTAAATCAAATGATGCCGCACTTGCGTTGCGCTGAAAATTCCTT
>JBKJOZ010000129.1:0-12566 GCA_046595315.1 Limisphaerales bacterium | reverse complement strand
CCAGCCAACATGCTGATTGATTTTGCGGTCCGGCATTTCTCCAGCGGCAAAAAACATTTTGATAAAAACGGCGAGTGGGCGGCGCGCGGCGTTCCTGTAGAAAATTTGTTGAAACTTTGGCTGAGTCATTCTTATTTCAAACAGAAGCCGCCCAAAAGCACTGGCCGGGAACTTTTTGGAGAACCGTTTTTCAAAAAGGCAATTCAGGAAATGCGCGGGTTTTCCAAATTTGATGTCGCCGCGACGTTCACCGAATTTACGGCGCGATCCCTCGCTCTGAATTATGAAATGCATCTTGGTTCGCCGCCGGACAAAATAATTTTGACGGGTGGCGGCGCGGCCAATCCGACTTTGGTTCGTGGGATTCGTGAAAAATTTTCGGCAAACGTTTTGACGAGTGACGAATTAGGCTGGCCGGTTCAATCGATTGAATCGGCGGCGTTCGCATTGCTGGCGTTTTTACGATTCAACGGGCAAGCCGGAAATTTACCGGAAACGACCGGTGCCAATCGCGCCGTTTTGTGTGGCCAAATTAGCGGGGTTTGAAATGGCTGGCTTGCAAGTCTCCTCCGTTTTTTGCATCAGGGAAAGACGACTCGATAGAAACGCGCGTTGGTCGAAAGGGCGTCGGAAATCAAAATATTGGTCGCGGTAATTGGCGCGCTGATGTTGGTCAAGGTCTGCCACAAATTGGTTGCGTTGAGCGTGTTCTTGAATTGCACGGTGTAACTTTGGCTGGCTTCGGCCAAAAACGTGAAACGGAACTGTCCGCTGACAATTCGCGTTCCGAAAATTGTTGGTGGAGGAACAAATATTACTTCAACATAGGGCGGAGAATTGGTGTCTCCTCCGATAAATTCCCGCGATCCAAAACGGCGGGCGGTGAAATATTCGCCTTCGGTTTCCGTTTTCAAAAGCCAGCCAAAGTTGACGAGTGGATTGTCGAGCCATGTTTGCACGTCAGTCATCATTTGAGGTGTGGAACTAAAAACCGGAAAGTCGCCCACCCCAAAAACATCGGTGCGGGAACTCACGACGCTGGCGAAATCATTGGAGGCGCCCGGCGTGGTCCAGAAATTGGTGGTTAAGGCAAAGGGGGAATTCCATGTCGCTTCGTTGGTCGTGGCAAGAAATCCGACCCCAGGCGATTGTTCGAGGGTGCTGTCTTTGTTTCCTTCTCCCCACGTTCTTAACATTCGGTGCAAAGCGAAGGAAGAGGAGGTTCCGGAACCGGCGCGGATGACTTCAAGTTTTACCAGCGCCGATTTAATTTTCGAAGAGGCTGGAATGGGGCTGAAGTCGAATCGATAAAGTCCGCGATTTCGTGCGCCGCTGGCATTGACCCCCGCAGTGCCTGCATTAACGAAAGCAGTCCCACCTAAATTATTATTTGGAGCAACTTCCGCAAGGGTGGTGTCCGCGATGGGTTGGATGCGAATAGTCTCTGCAATTCCCGAAAAAGAAATTGCTAGGCCGAGCATTACCCAAAGAAAAAAGCGCATTCCGAAATATTATTCGTAACCATCAACAAGGCAATTCTCAGACGATGTCCAACTCGCCGGCGATGGTGGTGCCGTCGGTTTTTTCCGCAGTCGTGTTGGTCGTGTTGCCGCCAGTTTGCAATTTTTGACCTGCAACTGCGTAACCGGGAATGATTCGATCCAACTGCGGTTGGGTTGCGCCGAGGTGATCGCGAATAATTTCACCAAGCACAGAACGGTAATCGATGGAGCGTTTCAAATAGCTCGGGACGTTGCCTGCACTAACGCCAAACATGGTGCCATGTCTATTGGGGTAAGCGGGATTAGTTCCAGCCCCTGGGATTCCCGGCGCCCAACCGACCTGAGCTTTTGTAGCGTTTAGAAATGCGTCATCAGGATGGCAACCAAAAACTCCAGTGGTACGGCCAGCCTTGTTATAGCCTTTGACTCCGCCGCCCGCAACGAACATGGTACCAGCTTCCGCGTGATCGGTCCCGAACGTGCCATTTTCTGCACTGGTGCGGCCAAATTCTGAAAGCGTGACCACGATCGTATTATTCCATGTCGCCTTGTCTGCATTTTGCAAAAAATATTGGCGCAAACCGTACATCGCCCAAGCAATCCGCTTTTGTAAATTCGCGTGCCCTCCGGTAAGTTGATCAAACGTTCCCGTATTTTTGTCGTTCGTTATTTGATCGCTGTGCGTGTCGAATCCACCCAACTCGGTTCCGGCAATGACGGCGTCCGTTTTGTTCAGAATCAGCGCCGCCGCTTTGAGGTTATTGAAAAAGCCGGTTCCACTTGAATTGTAAGCGCCGGTGTCCACCACGTAACTGGCAGTCGCGCCTCCGCCGTTCTTTGCGTTGGTGGTTGGAAAAAGATAATATCCGGTCGTTGGATCAATGAAGGTATTTGCGGCTTCGCCAAACATCGTCCCATCGCCAAATTGATTTAAAGCAATGTTGAGATTTTTATATTGGGAATTGAGAAGCTCGCGATTCTTTTTATCGACGACCGAAAAGCTGTTGGCCGCCACGATGTTGTTGGTCGCTTTTGAAATTCCAGCGGCCGTGTTGGGAACGCCCAGCAGTTTAAAACGGGTCGGATTTCCCAGATTCGTCATCGCCGCGTCTGAACCTCGCAACAACAGCGGTAGCGCGGATTGGACGGACACGCCGGTCAACGGATTTTGAGTGGCCAAGCCCGACTCAATAATTGTTCGATAAAAAATTCCATCTTTAGAAATGTTGTTATTCGGATTGCCATTTTCCCAATAAATTTGTGAGTCAAAATGGGAGCGCGATTGTTTTGGATAACCGACGCGATGAATCAACGCCAACTCTCCGGCATTGTGGACGGGCGCGAGAAATTTTAAGGAGGGATGCAGCGCGGCAAATCCGTTTCCAGCGCGAATAGCCTCGGTGGGAAATCCCACCATGCTGCTAAAATCATCCATCAACCCGGTAGACAGAGAATAATCCGCACTTCCCTTCGGAATGCCAAGTTTCGGGCGATTCAGCGCGTAAACGGGATCTTGAATCGGAATGACAGAATTAAGTCCGTCGTTGCCGAAGCGCAAAAAAATGAAGAGTAATTTTTTTCCGTTCAGGCCGATGTTACCTTCGGCGAGAGCGCGTTTCATGACAAACGGAATGTCGGTCAACGTGGACAGCGCAACCCCGAGTCCGACTTTCAAACTGCGGTCAAGAAAACCGCGACGTGTCATGATGTTGAAATGTTGCATAATTATTGTTCCTGAAAACGTTGCAGTGAAAGCAGGTAGCCGACCAGGCCGCGAACCCGCTCGTCATACGATGCGTGGGTGGTCGATACGCCAGCAAAAGAGGTCAGGCGATAAGTGGTCGCGGTGTCTGCGGCTCCATCGTTCAAAAAATTTATTCCAGCCGTCCGGTATTGATTAAGATTTCCCAAACCTTCGCCGGGAAAAATAGTGCCCAATAAATAATCTACGACCGCGGCGGCATTGGTGCGACTGGCCAGAGAAAGTTTGGTCTGGAGCAAGCTCACCGGAGAACAAAAGGTGTTATTTCCAGCGTCGTTGGTGGAGGTGGACAACGTTCCGGTATGGCCAGCCGAGCCGTTTGCAATGGAGAACGATTGCACAAAACGAATTCGTTCGGCGAGCGATCCGGCACTGAGCCAATAAGGAGCGTCCTCGGGATATCCATCGGGCGCAGCGCGATCAAATAAACTCATCCCGCCCATCCGGTTCAAGGTGCTCTCCAAGCTGCCATTAACTGTAATTAAATTCTTACCGTCTGTGTCCGCCGAATACGTGTTTGGTAAAAAAGTTCCATTGGTGCTAGATCGTAAAGCGCGAACCGCGCTGACGGTGTATTCGAGTGGCGTTTTAACTTTTTGCATGGAGCCGCCATGACGCCGAAACAAATCGGAATTGAAAATGGTTTGCAGCACCGGACGAATTTGGCCTTTCGGCGAACTGTTTTCCCAAGCTGACATGCAATCCCGAACCAGTTGCGCTTCCGGTGAAAGATTTCCGGCTGCGTAATTGTAAAAGTTGTAATCGTTCGTGTTGCTAGGATCGCTACTTGGATTTGGAAAATCATCGTGAACAAAAATCCGGCAAAGCTTCAGGCTGATGTATTCCTGAGTGAACGGCAAATCAGCGATGTAACTGAGAACATCATAACCATCTTGAATGCTGTTGGTGCCCGTGCGCGCCGGAAAACCAAGCGTGTATCTGCCGGCCACCGTATTTGTCCCATAAAATTTCGTGGTGTAAGGCGCGCCAAAACGCGGCGAAATAAATGCGTTCGTGAAAAGAGTTTTGGGCCGAGTTGATGGAGTGACGTCATGGGCCGCAGAATTGAAGTTGAAAGCCCAAACGCCCGCGAGATTTGAGACGGTCGTAAAATTATTTGTCACTCCCGCGAGCACATTGGTGGTGCGCAACGCAAAGGGATTTGAGGCTTCAGCGGGCGACACGATTTGGAGCGTCCAGCCGGTCCAGGAACGAGACATCCCGACGATGTCGCTCTGCGTGTAGCCGTTATCGACGCCAAATGTGAAAAGCTCAAACAGTTCGCGCGCATAATTTTCGTTGGCGATGTTGGAGGCGTTGCCCTTGCTTACGACGGTGTCCAAATAAATGATCATTGCCGGACTTTCCGCGCTGATTTTAAGCAAGTCATAAAACGTGCAATTCGGATTGAGTAAAGCATTCCGCCATTTGTTATTTTCCAAATATTCAAATGAGGCGGCGATGCGGGTCTCTGTCGCGCTGTCGTCATAAAACTGATCAAAATAGTCCACCGACTTGGTGTATTGCGTGACGAAATGATTTTCGAAAAATTGGAGAAGCACTTCCAAGAGTTGCCGCTTGGCACCGACGGCTCGCAAAACGTGCCAGGCGCGAAAATCGTCAATCGTCGCGTAACTCGTATTTCTGGGAATGACATCGGTCGGCCCGGCAAATTTCGCGTCAATGATGTTGATGTTGGTGTGCGAATTACTGACGGTTTCGCTGATCAATTCCGGCGCGAGTTGTTCGGCGATGAAAGCATCTGGGCCAATTGCACTTGGCCCCGTAAGTATCCGTTCCATTTCATCTGGCGTCGGCCCATAAGCCAGACGATTCAAAACAGTTGCAGTCAAAAGTTCATTCGTGCTCAAGGGTGTGATCTGAAGCTGATAAAAATTTGCTGGCAGACTGCTAGTTCCGATCCAACCGAAACCTGACACCAATCCCGAGTTGGTGAGAAATGGGCCGACCACATTCGTGCTGCTGAAAATTTGGTAGTTTTTGATTGCGGGAAAAGGAGTCCATTTAATGGATTTTTGAGCTCCGGTGGAAGTGATGTTGGTGATGACAGAAGGCGGTGGTTCCTGTGCGACAGTTGAAATCACGCAACCAAGCCAACAACTAAGTAAAAGAAAATTTTTCATGCAACGATTCTTGTTAGCCTCCACAAATTTCCTCAAACTCTGCGGGGCGAACGGGGTCATGCGGCCAATTTTACTGGATTTATCGGCTGGCTCAAGATTAAACCAGAGTAATTCCAGATCGTCTTGAACCGTAATTCGAGAAACAGTGTGCTAATGAAACCTCAACAAACAGCGTAACGTCTTGATTCCCACTGATGATCAATCCCATTGAAAATTTCGCACCCGCGCAACCCAGCGTGCCTCTCGCTCGGCACTACAGATTAACAAAATTCTCCGCTATTTTTATTTTGGCATTTGTCACCATCTGCGGCGTCCGAGTTTTTGCGACCGAAAAACCCAACATTATTTTTATTCTCACCGATGACATGGGCTACGGCGACGTCGGTTGTTACGGCGGTAAATTTGTCCCCACTCCGAACATTGATCGCATGGCGAACGAGGGAAAGCGTTTCACGCAATATTACAGCGCGTCGCCGATTTGCTCTCCTTCGCGCACGGGAATTCTTACCGGCCAATATCCGGCGCGCTGGAAAATTTTAACTTTTCTGCAAGATCGCGCCGGAAACCGCGCGGCTCATCAAGTTGATTTTCTTGATCCAAAAGCGCCATCCATCGCCCGCGCGCTCCACGAGGCGGGTTATGCCACGGCACACATTGGCAAATGGCACATGGGCGGCGGACGGGATGTGACGAACGCCCCGCCCTTTTCCGCCTACGCTTTCGATGAACACGTCAGTACTTTCGAAAGTCCAGAGCCCGCGCCCGACCTCACCTCCACGAATTGGGTTTGGTCGGCGCAGGACAAAATCAAGCGTTGGAATCGCACCGCATATTTCGTGGATAAAACTCTCGATTTTCTGGGCCGTCACAAAAATCAGCCGTGCTACGTGAATCTTTGGCCGGACGACGTTCACACGCCCTGGGTTCCACGCGGCACGTCCGATGATGAATTAAAGAAAAAAGACCTGGGCAAAGAAGAATTTCGCGCCGTGCTGGCTGAATATGACGTTCAGATTGGGCGCTTTTTCGAGGGATTAAAAAAACTCGGAATGGACAAAAATACACTCGTCATTTTCGCCAGCGACAACGGCCCGATGCCCACATTTCGCGGCGAACGTTCCGGCGGATTCCGTGATGGCAAAGGGAGTTTGCACGAAGGCGGAATCCGAATGCCATTCATCGCGCGCTGGCCGGGTCGAATTTCGGCTGGCGAGGTCGATAAAAAAACCGTGTTTCATGCCGTCGATTTATTTCCCACCTTCTGCAAAATCGGTGGAGGCTCATTGCCCAAGAACGTGACTTTTGACGGCGAGGATTTGAGCGCTGTACTTCTGGGAAAACCGGCTACGCGAAAGAAGTTGTTGTTTTGGGAATTCAAGTCGTTCACGCCGCCAAAAGAGGCAGGTCCGAGCCCGACGCTCGCAGTGCGCGATGGAGACTGGAAATTGCTCGTCAATAACGACGGCACTGACACCGAACTTTTTGATTTGAGCAAAGACCCGGGCGAAACGAACAATCTTCAGAACGAAAATCAAAAAGTCGCTCAGCGTTTGAAGAAAGAAGTTTTAGCCTGGCGTAAATCCGTTTCTTCAAAATAACTTTGTGCCCTTCGTCCTTGTCCAACAAAGCGAGTAAATTTTGTGACTTAAGATTATGATTTTTAAACCAACCTTTTTCAAAATCGGGTGGGCGCTATTGGCTATCATCGCACCGCTTCAAGCCGCGCCCCCGAAAACTTCCGCAGCAAAGCCAAATGTTATTTTTATTTTGGCTGATGATATTGGTTATGGCGATTTCAGTTGTTATGGCGCAACGAAAATCAAGACCCCCAACATCGACCGGTTGGCTAAACAAGGGCTGCGTTTTACGGATGCTCATTCTGCCGCCGCCACCTGTACGCCGACCCGTTACGCGCTGATGACCGGCCAATACGCGTTTCGCAATCCGCTTGCCTCACACATATTGCCGGGAGACGCACCACTGAGCATCAAGCCCGGCACGCTGACCCTTCCGACTCTTTTCAAAAAATCGGGCTACGCCACTGCGGTTGTCGGAAAATGGCATCTTGGATTGGGTGATCGCGAATCCGCTCAGAATTGGAATGGAAAAATTAAACCCGGCCCGCTGGAAATTGGTTTCGACGAAAGTTTTATTATTCCTGCAACCGGTGATCGCACACCCTGCGTTTTTGTGGAGGGCCATCGCGTCGTGAATCTCGATTCAAAAGATCCCATTACGGTTGACTACAAAAACAGCATTCCTGGCCATTCCAACGTGGTGCAAGGAATCGGTCGCATCGGGTCGATGACGGGTGGAAAATCGGCCCTGTGGAGAGATGAAGAAATCTCCGATCGATTGGTGAATCGCGCCGTGAAATTTATGGAAGAGAACAAGAAAAAACCGTTCTTCCTTTATTTTGCCGCACATGACGCGCATGTGCCACGGATGCCCGCAGCGCGCTTTCGCGGCAGCAGCGGAGCGGGCATTCGCGGCGACGCCATTCAACAATTCGATTGGGCCGTCGGCCAATTGCTCAACACGATCGAACGTTTGCATCTTGCCGAAAACACTTTGGTCATCGTGACGAGCGACAACGGCGGCGTTCTCGATTACGGCGACACCGTGGAACGCGACGGTGATGAAAAATCGAACAATGGCCATGCCTTCAATGGCGCATTGCGCGGAACCAAAAGCACGCCCTACGAAGGCGGAACACGGGTAACGTTCATCGCGCGATGGCCCGGAAAGATTAAACCCGGCGCTTCCGATGAATTAATTTGTTCCATGGATATGGTGGCCACTTCGGCGGCCTTCCTCGGTCAGAAACTTCCGACGGATGTCGCGCCCGATAGCTATAATTTTCTCCCCGTGTTGTTCGGCGAGAAAACAGAAAAACCGGTGCGCGATCATTTGATTGAAGACAGCAGCCGACGCAAAGCGATCCGCGTTGGGAGTTGGAAATATATTGCGCCGACAAAAGGTAAATTGAACCGTGCGGGCGAGGAACTTTACGATTTGTCAAAAGACTTGTCGGAAACCAACGACCTCGCCGCAAAATATCCGGAAAAAGCAAAAGAGCTTTCGGTTTTGATGGAACAAGTGATGAAACACAGTCGCCCTCGCCTGGATTAGAAATCACTTCTTCGGCTCAGGAACATCGATTCCAAGCGCCGAGGCCAGATCGATTTCGTGTTCTTGCTCCTGGACGATAATTTCACGAAGCGTTTCGCTGAGCGCAAATTCACCCATCGCTTCGGCCTGCCGAATGCGCGTCCGATAATTTGCCACCGTCTCCTGCTCGTTCTCCAAATCAAAACGCAGCAACTCCTTTGAATCTTTGGAAAGTTTAACCGGCTTTGCCACCACGACCGGCGTTCCGCCCAGATAATCGATTTGCTTGGCAATTTTTATCGCATGATCCAATTCCTCGCCCGCATGTTTTTCCAGTTCTCTGGCAATATCGGTGTAGGCCGCCCCTTTTAATAACTGGCTGTAAACGGTGTAGGCGATAATTGCCTGATATTCGCGGGAAAGATCTTCGTTGAGAAATTCGACCATTTTTTCACGAGTGATTTTATAGTCCGTGGCAACAGATTCATTTTTCGTAGTCGGCATGACAGCGAGATTGCCACGCTCCATTCCTCGTTCAATCGGGACAAACCTGAATCGCGGCCACGCCCATTGCACCATCACGAAATTGCTTGGTTAACCTCGGAGCGCGAATATATTCGCGCCAATGATTCATGTTGGAATTGGTTACGATGTTCACCCGTTGGTTGCCGGCCGGAAATTGATTCTGGGCGGCGTGGAAATCCCTCACGACAAAGGTCTGGAAGGTCATTCCGACGCAGATGTTTTGATGCACGCGATCTGCGACGCCGTGCTGGGAGCGATTGGCGAAGGCGACATTGGCCAGTTTTTTCCCAACACCGATCCGCGTTGGAAAGGAGCACCGAGCAAAATATTTTTGCAAGAAGCCGCGCGGCAAACGAGCTTTCGCGAAGGAAGAATTGTAAACATCGACGCGACCTTGATCGCGCAGGAACCAAAGGTCATGCCACACGCGGCGGAGATGAAAATTAAAATCGCAGAAGCACTCGGCATCAGCGTGAGCAAAGTGGGAATCAAGGCGACGACAAACGAGTTACTCGGGTTCATCGGACGCGGCGAAGGAATTGCGGCGATGGCGGTGGCGAGTGTGGATTTGCCAGAAAAACAATCGGTCGATGCTTAGTTTTAGTTCCTGGTTTGCGATTCTTAATTCGATATTTTTTTATATGGCCAAAGCAGAAATTAGTTGGAAACGCACGACGGAAGAGGGCGAAAAAGTCCAGGTGTACGCGCAACATATCGGTGACCAATGGAAATTTTTTATGCGCGGAAAGCGCTACGACGAGTGGCAAGCCGTCAAAAATCCTCCATTAGAAGATTGGCTCGAACTTTTGGATTCCGTGCGACGTCGAATTTCGCGCCGCCTCCAGCGTCCCGAGGAAGAAGTTCGCCTAAAAAAAACGATCAAAGAACGATTCCCAGAGTCAAATCTCGACCAAGACGACGATGACTAAGGCTCCGTTCATTTTGGTTTCGCCCAGCACTCAGCGCAAAGGGGTTGAATTTTCCGACGCGTCGATCAGCCTCTCCAATCGCTACGCACAGGCCGTCATCCAGGCGGGCGGAATCCCCATCATAATCCCTTGTATCGATTCAAAGGACCTTGTTGAAGAATATGTGCGGAGGAGCGATGGCGTTTTGCTGACTGGTGGTGATGACATTCAACCCAGAATTTATTTCCCTAAATTATCCGACAAACTGGCGAAAACGGTCGGGTCGATCGAGCCAGAACGCGACGTTTTGGAGTTAATGATGGTGGATGAAGTTTTTCGCCAACAGAAACCGCTTTTGGCAATTTGCCGCGGCCACCAACTTTTAAATGTTGCTTTGGGTGGCGATCTAATCGTCGATATTCCCACGCAGATTCCAAGAGCTATTGACCACCGTTGCATGAATCGCAAAGGTGATAAAGTTCATGAAGTTACATTGACGCCTGACTCGCTTTTGGCCAAAATCACCGGAGAACGAATTCTTGGGGTCAACAGCACGCATCATCAATCCGTGGGCCGAGTGGCCAAAGCGCTTCAAGTCACAGCCAAAAGTTCTGATGGCATCGTTGAAGCAATGGAGTTGAAAAACCCCGGGCTGTTGCCGTATTTATTGGCCGTTCAATTTCATCCAGAACGTTTGGTGGATCGTTACAAAGAATTTTTACAGATATTCAGGAGCTTCGTTTGTTCCTGCGTCAGCACGGGCAAGAGAAAAATATGAAATATAAAGTGATGGTGGTTGAGGACACACAGGAAATCCGTGACCTGCTCAACATAATTTTGAAAACCGGCGGCTATGAACCCGTCCTCAAAGCCAATGCGACCGAACTGAAGACCGCCCTTTCTGGTGCCGAACCGGACGTGATGCTGTTGGACCTTGCTTTGCCCGACGGCAACGGGATGGAATTACTGCCATTGATAAAAAAACAATGGCCAGACACCCAAGTCATCGTGCTGACCGGCAAAGCTGATTTCGACACCGCCGTCGAAGCCACCAAACGCGGCGCTTATTCCTTTCAACCCAAACCATTTGAAGCCAAAACGCTTTTGTTTACCGTCGAAAAAGCGCTGGAACATCGCCAAATTCTTTTGGAACGGCGCGAAGCTATTTTTCCAATTTTCCAAAGTGCTTCGATGAAAAACGTCGTTCGCACCATCGAACGCGTCGCGCCGAGCGATGTTTCCATTTTGATCACCGGCGAAAGCGGGACCGGCAAAGAAGTGATCGCGGATTTAATTCATAAATTGAGCCACCGCAGCAAGGGTCCGCTTGTTAAAATTAATTGCGCTGCCCTGCCCCGCGAATTGATTGAAAGTGAATTGTTTGGCTCCGTCAAAGGCGCTTACACCGGGGCGAATGCGGACCGCGACGGACTATTCCGCCAAGCTGAAGGCGGCTCTCTTTTCCTCGATGAAATTTCGGAAATGCCAATTGATACGCAGAGTAAATTGCTGCGCGTCTTGCAGGAAAAAGAAGTTCGTCCCGTCGGTGGAAAAGTTAGTTACAAGAGCGATTGCCGAATTATCGCAGCAACGAATCGCCATACCGAAGCCGCCATCAAAGAAGGCAAGTTGCGCGAAGATTTATTTTATCGCATCAGCGCCATCTCGGTTGATCTCGCACCCTTGCGCGAGCGTCGCGAAGACATTTTGCCACTCGCAAATACGTTCCTAAAACGTTACGCCTCACAAGCTGACCGAAATATCAGCGGCTTCAGCAAAGCTGCCGCTGAAATGCTCGCGACGTTTGATTGGCCGGGAAATATTCGCCAACTCCAAAACGAAATCCAACGCACCGTTCTCATGTGCGAAAACAATCAGATCGATGTTCAGGATTTATCCATCACCACCGTGATGAGTCAAAACGAAGTTGAAGATCTCACCCTGATGGAAGCGATGGAACGCAACACCATCGAAAAAATTCTCAAGGAAACCGGCGGCAACAAATTAGAAACCGCCAAGCGCCTCGGCATTGGCCGTCAGACGCTCTACAACAAAATTAAAGTTTACGGGATCGAAACCTGAGTCGCATTTCACGCGATTTCAAAAAAGCGACGAACCATGGTTCGTCGCTTTTCTGTTTCCACGATGACGAAAGCGAATTCTCCATTGCCTGCCCTTCGCCTTTGCACAATATTCACGACTCATTTTTATGCGCAGACAATACCCGTTTCATTTGATCGAGCCGAAGTGGCAACAATTTTGGGAAAAAGAACAAAGCTTTCGCGCTTTTAACCCGAATGAAGAAATTCCTGCCGATCACCCGTTCGCGAAACGACACAAACTTTCCGGCAAAGTGGTCGCAACGCAGTTGCCGCCGAAATATTACATTCTCGATATGTTCCCCTACCCGTCCGGCGCGGGTCTCCACGTCGGCCATCCGGAGGGTTACACGGCGACCGATATTTTGGCGCGCTACCGACGGGCTAAAGGTTTCAACGTTTTGCATCCAATGGGCTGGGACGCATTCGGTTTGCCCGCCGAACAATACGCCATCAAGACCGGTCAACATCCGCGCAAAACGACGGAAGAAAATATCGCGAACTTTACCAAGCAA
>JBKJOZ010000095.1:0-3557 GCA_046595315.1 Limisphaerales bacterium | reverse complement strand
ACGGGGAGCACGCCAAACTCGACTCTCGCCATCACCAATATCAAGCGGATTTGTGAAGCGCACTTGAAAGGTCGTTACACGCTGGAGGTAATTGATATTTATCAGCAGCCAGTTCTCGCCAAAGGAGAGCAAATCATCGCTGCTCCTACCCTCATCAAGAAATTACCATTGCCGTTGCGCAAGTTCATCGGCGACATGACCGACATTGACCGTATTTTGGTCGGCTTGGATTTGCGTCCAGCGAAAAAGTTCAAGGAGGCTCATGGAAAAGGTGAATGAACTAAAAGCTGAGATCAACGAACTTAGAGTGAGGGTGGTCGAGGCGGAGGAAACTTTAAATGCGATTCGCAGTGGCGAGGTTGATGCCTTGGTTTCGAGCGGGCCAAACGGAGATCAGATTTTCACCTTACAAGGTGCCGAAACGCCTTACCGTATTCTGGTAGAGGAGATGAACCAAGGCGCTTTGATGATTGTTCCCGATGGCACCATTTTCTATGCTAACACCCGGTTTTCTTCACTATCCAAGACTCCTTTAGAACAAGTCATCGGCTCCTCCTGGCAACATTTTTTCCCACGTGAACGACATTCCGAACTGGAAGCCTGCTTGAAGGTCAAGGAACCTTCCATGCCTTGGTCGGAGTTGAAGCTCCAGGCGGGGGATGGCTCCTTCTGCCCGGTTCACCTATCGCTCCGCTCCATGAGTAACAGCGGGGTGAAAGGATTTTCCGTCATCGTCACGGACCTGACCGAACGGCAAAAGAGTGAGAACGCCTTGCGCAAAACCTCCGAAGAATTACTGGAGAAGAATGCCGAACTGGAAGCCTTCTCCAACAGCATCTCCCACGATATGCGGGCCCCGCTCCGCGCCATGCAACAATATGCCCATGTCATCATGGAGGATTACGGTGAGGCAATGGAGGAGGAGCCCAAATCTTTTTTAAATCTGATCATCTCTGCGGCAGACCGGCTGGACCGGCTGGTGTTGGATGTGTTGGCCTATAGCCAACTCTCGGCTCCCCACCACGAAATGAATATTTTTGATCTCGATCAAATAGTGACCGGCCTGGTGGATAGCTTGCCCGGTTTACGCGAGGCCCAGATCGAGGTCGTTCCTTCCTTTGCACAGGTCTGCGGTTTTGAAGTCCCGTTAGGCCAGTGCATCTCCAATCTCCTCGGCAACGCCATTAAGTTCGTCCCAATTGGCGTAAAACCAAAAATTAAAGTCTGGGCGGAAACCGCCCATGGCTGGGTGCGCCTTTGGGTGCAGGATAATGGCATCGGCATCTCGGTTGCAGACCAGGAGAAAATTTTTACCGTCTTCACCCGCCTGCATAGCAACGATACTTACGAAGGCACCGGCCTCGGTTTAAGCATCGTCAAAAAGGCGGTGGAAAAAATGGGCGGACAAGTCGGGGTCCAGTCCGAACTCGGCTGCGGCAGCCGCTTTTGGATCGAACCCAAGAGCGCTAATCCATGATTCAATTGAAAAAGTTTCCTTTCCTTATCTGAACAGTCTCCTCCATCACCACCATGACCGAAAAACTTACCATCCTGCTCGCCGAAGATGAAGAGAACGATATCTTCATGATGCGGCGTGCCGTGAAGAAGATGAACAACCCCGTCTTCCTCCAAGCCACCAAGGATGGGGAGGAAGCCATAGAATATCTTTCTGGAAAGAATCAGTATGCCGACCGCACTCTTTACCCACTGCCATCGCTGATCATCCTCGACATCAAAATGCCGCGCAAGAACGGCTTCGACGTGATGGAATGGATCAAAGCCGACGGCTCATTTATCCACGTCCCGATCGTGGTGATCTCCTCTTCCAAGGTGCAAAATGACGTGGAAAAGGCCCATCGGCTCGGGGCGCGGGAATATCTGGTCAAGCCGGTTGGTTTTGAACAATTACAACGGTTCTTCGGATCAACGGAGGATCTCCGAACCTTCCACCGCACGACGGCGATCCAAATCTTCGGGACAAAGCGCGACTGACTTTTTCTCCCCCTCCTACTGCCGACCAAGTCTGGCGTCCAGCCGGAGGCCACCTTCTCCCTCGCCCCTTTACGACGTCTGCCGGACCGTGCTTTGCAAGACCATCCGGACGATCTCGATCAACGCGCTGTTTTGAGTTGGCTTCTCATAAAACTCACTGGCACCCAGCGCGAGCGCCTCGCTCCGCTTCTGCCGATTCTTCCGATCCGACAGCACAATGATCGGGACCTGCTCCAGCACTGGCTGCGCCTTGAACGTCCGCACCACCTCCAGCCCATCCACCCCTTTCATCTCGATATCAACAAAGATCACATCGGGAATGGCTTGGGCCGCTTCCCGCGCCAGGTTCTCGACGTAGTCCACGGCCTTGGCGGCGGGAACCACTGTCATCACCTCCTCGACATCGCATTTGGCGAGCGCCCGATTCAACAGGAACACGTCATCCGGGTTGTCATCCACAATCAAAACCTTTTTCGACATCCTCCAAATTAACACGTAAACTCTCCGACCTCCTATCAGGCCTTTTTTGTTAATAATTTACTCTTTCTCCTGACTCCCATTCCGCCGCCGACCTCCCCTTGACGACGAGCAGAGACTCGTGCGTTCCCTGAGTGTGCATCAGGGGTAGCTATTCCCGCTTCCCCATGCGAACCTAACTTAAATATGTCCCACCCAACGCCACCTATTCTCATCGCCGAGGACGATGACAACGACGCGCTCTTCCTCAAACGCACCTTCGAAAAGGTCGGCATCACCACTCCCATCCAAATTGTCCACGACGGTGAGGAAGCGATCCTGTATCTGGGCGCCGAGGGAAAGTATGCGGACCGTGACCAATATCCGTTTCCCCGTCTCGTCATGACCGATATCAAGATGCCAAAAAGGGACGGCTTTGAGGTGCTGCAATGGGTCAAACGCCATCCCGAATGTCATATCATCCCGATCATCGTCTGGAGTTCATCCGCCATGGGCTCGGACGTGGCCAAAGCGTATCAATTAGGGGCCAACTGTTATTTCAAAAAACCGAGTTCTCCCGATGCTTGGAATGACGCCATCGAGTTAATCTTTAAATTCTGGAACGCCGCCGAAAAACCGCCGATGAAACTCGCCCGTTGCGCTGAGGCGCATTGAAAAATCCGCGAATGGCAACGTCCCGCTGGTGAAAGATCGGTTCCTCAGATTCAAACCCGTCTGCTTTCGCTCGAAAACATTTCGGACCCACCGCTGTTCAGGCTACTGCCCCGACCGGACCTTCTCCTTCCCTCTCTGTGGCCTCGGTTTCTCTGTGGCAAAAACTTCCGGTTTTTAATAAAATTGAGCCCCAGAGGCACCGAGAACGCAGAGAACTTCCCAAAATGGCCACATCCGCTGCTTCGCCCCATCGCTCTGGTCGCACCGGACAACCTGCTGGAGAGCTCTACCGCAACGGTTTGCGCAATGGGTCTCCGGGCGTCTGAATAAATTGAAGAATCCAAACCAGTCGCCGTCTGATCTTTATCGGTCAATGTGGCCGAAGAACCAAAAGACATATGAAAAAAATAGTATTAATTGCCTTAACCCTCTGC
>JBKJOZ010000060.1:0-5800 GCA_046595315.1 Limisphaerales bacterium | reverse complement strand
CAAAAGAAACTTGGCGGCGTCGCTGCCGACAAATTCGAAGCCGGCCACTTCCAAATCGAATTTTAAAACTTCCTGGGCCGTGCCGGAAAAACCACTCATCGAAATGGGAATCGCCTGGTTAGAATTGGCAAATTTATTGAGGTCCAGTTCTGGAGTTTGCGCTAGGGCGGGCTGGATCACTGGTGAAATAAGCGACGTGGCGAACGTTGCCAGGAAAGTTGCTGCTAAAAATATTTTTTTCATCCGAGTCCTCGTTTGGATTTTAAATTAAAGTTGATGATGTAAGTGCGTTGGGAATCTATGCTGCCTGCAGGAAATGCCTCGATAAATTTCAATTTTAAAGCGTTGCGAACTGAACTGTCCAATGTCGCGTTACCCGAGGCTTTGACAATGGTGGCGGAAATCACGCTTCCATTTCGGGCGATGACCACGCGCGCCTTGACGATAGCTACGTTTTCATCCACTTCGTCCGGCGCAAACCAAGCCGCGTCGTATTTGCTCAAGACCAAATCGCCGTAATTAATTTCGGCCTGCCCGCCGCCGGATCCGGGCATTTCAATCGTCGTGCCGGATGATAAATTTTTCCCCAAATTTTTCAGCGAACTATTGAGAGCGGAAATGCGGCCCGCTTGGATCCGTTGATCGGCGGCGCGCTGCGCTTTTTCCGCAGCAACTTGTCTTTCTTTGGAGTTCAGAACCGTCGGTTTGCTGATGTCGATGTTGCGTTTGATCGGCGCCGGTTTCGTGGAGGTTTTTGTGGTCGGCTTTGAAATAGAAACCGGTTCCGGCAAAGTTTTCTTCGGCTTTTTAGGAATGGGAATTTCCGAGACCGTTTCTTTCGGTTCAATTGGTTTTGGGGTTGGGGCTTCCACCACCGGTTTCGGTGGCTCAGGTTCGGGTTCCGGCTCAGGTTCCGGTTTCGGTGCGGGCGGAGTCGGTTTTGGAGGTGTAATTTCTGCTGGTTTCACTTCCGGCGCGACGGCGATTGGGGCGGGGGCGGGGGAACCGCCGCCACGCGTGGGGTTATCGGTAATCACCGCATTCGCCGGAATGATTTCAATAATGTGCGGCGAGTCTGAAATTTTTTCCTTGGAATTAAAAAATGCCGTCCCGGAAACGAGCACAACCATCAACAAGCCGTGCAACAGCGCGGACGCAATCAAACATTTTTTTTGAAATCGGTTCATTCCTATTCGGGCGCAGTCTTTAATTCAAAACGGACAATCTCGCGTTTCTGGCAACCATCCATCACAGCATAAAAATATTCGCTTGGCGCTTTTTTATCCGTCCGAATCGAAACAAACGCATTCGGATTGGCGTGCGTCATGACTTTCAATTGTTCCAACATCGGCGCCAGCGGCATCTGACGCCCGTTCAACTTGTAATTTCCTTGCGGCCCAATTTCGACTGTCATGCGATCTTTTTGTTCCACTTTCCCGGCTTTCGTTCCGCCTTTCGGAAGTTTTAAATCCATCGATTGTTCCATCATCGGACGCGTGATGATGAAAATGAGGAGCAAAACGAACGCCAAATCCAATAACGGTGTGATGTTGATTTCATTCAACGTCACCAGGGAATTGCGTTTGGAAAAGCGCTTCACTTAATCCTCCTGCAAATATTCTGTTTCAATTTTTGAAACAAATTCCTGCGCAAAATTATCCAGCTCCACCGAGCGCACCCGCAAATTATGCACCAGCCAATTGTAACCAAACATGGATGGAATCGCGACGAGCAAACCGGCCACCGTCGTGACGAGTGCGGTCGAAACACCGGGCGCCATGGTGACCAGATCCGCCTGCCGCGATTGCGCCACGTCTGCGAAAGTGATCATCACGCCCCAAACCGTCCCGAGCAGGCCCAGAAACGGCGCACCACTCACGGCGATCGCCAGCAAAATCAAACCGGATTCCAGTTTGATGGATTCGCGCGCCACGTTGTTTTCTAAAATGCGTTTCACATGTTCCATCGATTTAAGTGAAATATATTTTTTCCGTCCGTCCGTGGTCGGGTCTTTCAAGCGCGCATCGATTTCAATACTGCCTTCATGATAGACGGTAAACATCGGACAACCCTCCACCTGAATGCGCCGGTCAAAAATTCCGAGCACATTTTTTTGGGCGCGAAATTCCGCGTCGAAAAAATGATTTAGTTTTTTGGCGCGTCGCATTTGGAGCGCTTTGAAAGCCATCACCCACCAGGCGAAAATGGAAAAAACCATCAGGATAATGAGGATGGTTTTGCCTTCGACGGGTGCGCGCGACCAGACGTAATGCAATTGCGATTCTGCCAATAAGTACACGGGAATATTCATTCAGAGCTTCACTTTAAAATTGACCTGTCGCGAAATGATTTCACGCGCGAGGAGGAATGGTCAATTTGTTTTGCTAACTTCGATGCAGAGTGTTGCCGATTTGTTCAAACGATTTCAACTTTTTTCACAAAATCGTTTTGAAATGGGACGATCGCCTGCATTTCCAGAAAACAATTTGAACTTTGATCGAGAAATGGCTGCTGCTAGCGTCGCCGACTGACGATGAATTTACCTGCCACCAGCCTAAAATCCGGACGCCAATTGCGTTTGCAGGAAGGCGGTTTGCTCATCGTGATTTTTGTTCTCGGAACTTTTCTCACGATCTTCGGTGGGCGTGTTTCGATGCCCGAACTGCACAAGACGGCCACGGGAGAAACCGAGCGCGTCTTGGTCGAAAAAAATAAATTTCTTAATTCCAGGACGCTCATTCAACTCGCCAAGGACACCAGCTTCGTTGCGATCATGGCAGTCGGCGCCACATTCGTCATCGTTTCCGGCGGAATCGATTTATCCGTTGGTGCCATTTACGCGTTGGCCTCGGTTTTGGGCGCGATGGTTTTTAGCCGATTCGGTCTCGACTCCTTGCAAACGGAAAATTTCCGCAATCTTCTCTTCGGCGTTTTTGCCTGCATCGGAGCAGCCACCGTTTGCGGGTTGTTGAATGGTGCAATGATTGTCGCGCTAAAAGTTCATCCTTTCATCATCACCCTTGGAACGATGGCGGTTTTTCGCGGCATCGCCTTCGTCGTCACCAATGGACAATCGGTGGGTGGATTTCCACAATCGTTCCGCGATTTAGTGCGATGGGAAACTGCGGGCGGTTTGAGTGTCGTGCCGCTCGCGATCATGCTCGTGGTGATGGCGCTTGGTTCAATTTATTTATCCCGTCTCGCGATGGGTCGAAGAATTTACGCAATCGGTGGAAATGAACTGGCGAGCCGTTTTAGCGGAATTCGAGTTTCGCGCACCAAACTCAGTGTTTACGTGATTTCAGGATTCACGGCGGGAGTCGCTGCGCTGCTTGCGCTCGGCTATTACGGCAGCGCTTCCTCCAGCGATGGGCAAGGCTACGAATTGAACGTGATTGCGGCGGCAGTGGTGGGTGGGGCCAGTCTCTCCGGCGGAAAAGGCTCCGCGCTCGGCGCAATTCTCGGCGCATTAATTTTGCAAATGATCAGCACTGGAATCGTCATTCTCGGGATCAACCAAAATTACAGCCAGATCATCATCGGCGCGGTTGTGATCGTGGCTGTGGTCCTGGATCAATTTAACCATTGGCTGGCGAAACGACGACTGACGAAAGCGGAATGAAACCACCCCAACGGTGCAAAAATTTTTCGTCAGTTCGCTGGTTTGGCCGCTTTTAATATCTCCGCAACCAGCTCGTCGCTTGTCCATTTGTTCTCAGGAATAATTTTTTGCACTTTGCCGTCCGCATCAATGACGGCGGTGCGAACGTTGTGACTGATGGAACCACTTTCGCGCCAGAACGTTTGGCCGAATTGCTCGGCGATCGCCGTGATTTCCATCAAATCGCCGGTGAGAAAACTCCAGCGTTCCGGATCGGAATGGAAGCGCGTCCCGTAATTTTTCAAAACCGCTGCTGTATCTTTTTCCGGGTCGAACGAAATTGTGACCAAATGCCAGTTGGTCGGCGCGTTGGGCATCGCCTTTAATTTCTTTTGCGTTTCAGAAAAATTTCGCGACAGAAGCGGGCACATCGTGGGGAAGGGACAAGTGGTGAAAATGAAATCAATCGCCAGCGCTTGTCCTTTGAAATCGCTCAAGCTGACCGCCTGCCCAAGCTGATTGGTGAAATGATATTCCGGCAACGCATCGCCAACTTTCAGCGGGTCCACATCGCGCACTCGTCGAAAACTTGCTCGGGACGGCAGCTCCGTCGGTGGCGCGTCCAATTTTTTCACTTGATCGATCCAGCCATCATTATCCGTCACGATCATGCGAAACGAAATCGCGTCGCCCGCTTTCAAGCCTTGTAGTTCATTGGTATTTTTTGTTTCAAATTCCATCGTCATCGCCGCCATGTAATTCGTAATTTCCTCATGTTTGATCACGGCGCTTTTTCCGTCGGGCTTGATTTCTTCAATCACCCCTTTGACCTGGAAAAACTGCTGGTTCGTGCTGCCCGATTTTTCAGTCGAGAAATTGTCCGAGCGATTGCCGCAGGAAACGCCCACCCAAATCAAGGCCATGGCCAAAAGCGGATTCAAAAATTTTCTTCCAAACATGACAGAGGAATTGCCTCAACTCCTTCCTTTTGGCAAGCGGTTGTCGCGCCACGTTCGTCAAACGCTTTTCCGAGATTGAGCTGCGCCTTGCCAGAGCTTCGCAATCCGTGCTTAATTCGTTCGTCATGTCCACGTCGTCATTGCCGAGTCAAACCGCCGAAGATTATCTCGAACGCATTCACGAGTTGATTGAGGAGAAAGGGTATGCTCGCGTCGTGGACATCGCGTCCTCGTTGAAAGTCCGTCAGGCTTCCGTCACGAGCATGGTGCAACGTCTCGGCGAACTCGGTTATTTGAACTACGAAAAATATCGCGGACTGATCCTCACCGACAAAGGCCGCGCCGTCGCCACCCGAATTCAAAAACGCCACGAAACGCTCTCCCGATTTTTTTCTTTATTCGGTCTGGACGAAGAAACCCAACGCCACGACATCGAAGGCATCGAACACCATCTGAGTCCTGCCACCGTGGAAATTCTTTCGAGCCTGGCGAAATTTTTTGAAAACAATCCGGAGACGTTGAAGCAATTTTTAAAACCACGAAAAGTTCCGAAAAGTTAATCCATCGCAAGTCGGTTGGTTGGAAATCCCCGTTTTTCCACGACGCTTAAAAAATCATTCGGAGCGGTGGCGAGTGCGGGTGGTTCGGTTTAAAATTACATTGCTTGAAGGAATTAAGTTTCAGATCAAATCAAACCAACAAACCAAAGGAAAAAAACCGATGAAAACAAAATGGATATTGCCCGTGCTGATGGCATTGGCGCTGAGCGGAGCCGCCGCCGTTGGAATAACCGGCTGCAAAAAATCTGGGTCCGTCGAGGGCGATCACGCGCATCAATATACTTGCACCATGCATCCGGAAGTCGTGCAAGCCGCGCCCGGCAAATGCCCGAAATGTGACATGCAATTGGTGGAAAAACATTAGCCCAAAAATCTCGAAAGCGGAAACCCGTTGCCACTCGATGGCAACGGGTTTTTTGTATGAACAATCTCAGTCTCCCGCCTGATGGACGGCGATCAAAAATGAAATAAAATAGGGGGCGTGCGAACCAAAGTTTTAATCACCGGAATCAGTTCTGGAATTGGATTGGGCCTGGCGAAAAAATATTTGGCGGATGGCGCGGTGGTTTATGGAATCAGCCGAAGGCGGTCGGAAGAATTAGCTGCTTATCCACATTTTTATTTTCAATCGGCGGATTTAAATTCTCCGGAAGAGATCAAAGCCGCCGTTGGACAATTTT
>JBKJOZ010000191.1:0-3706 GCA_046595315.1 Limisphaerales bacterium | reverse complement strand
TATTTTTCCGCCGCGTATTTCGCCGACCTCAAAGGCGATGTGTCCGCCTGGTTTCAACACGCGATGCAGTTCCCGGAAAACTTCAGTCATGGCGCTCTGCCAGTTTTCTAATTTGCCGGGGACGGTCAGCTTCACGGCTTTCGCGTCAATTCCAACGAACCAGCAACGCAGCCAATTGTCGCCTGCGTAATCCACAATATCGAGAAACGGCGGCGACGTGACGACGAGCGAAACGGAATTTTCGGGAATTTGTGAAGTTCGTGACGAGGCTTGCGTGAGGAGCAACGACCGCGTGGTCAGCTTTGTGAAATTTTGATTTGCATTCAGTCCGAGGTCGCTCAACAGCGTTCGGCTTTTCTTCAAAATGATTTTTGCGACGTTGCGTTCCGATGGAGTCTGGTTGCGCGACTGATTTATTTTCTGTTGCGACTTGAGTGAAACCGCCTGATTCGGCGGCAAAGTGTAAACGGAAAAAAATCCGGGTGAATGTCCGGTCAACCGGTTGATCGCGACCATCCGAATCCAATCGTCGATGAAATCAAGGGTTTGTTCCGCGAAACGTCGAAAGAAATATTCTTTGAGCGCAACAATCTGTTTCAAAGTTTCGGGATGATAAAAAGCCAGCAACTCATCCGGCCACTCGGAATGTTCAGTGAAATTGATTTCGTTCAAGCGCGCCGCGATTTGATCCAGCGCCGGCGGATGGAGTCGTGATTGAATAAGAAAACGGCTCAGCGGATTTATATCGCAGCCAAACGGAATGCGTCCGAGCAACGCGGCTTCGACCAAGGTCGTTCCGCGACCCATGAACGGATCATAAACAGTTTCGCCCGGGTCGGTGAGACGCTGGATGAAAAAACGCGGGAGTTGCGGTTTAAAACAGGCGCGGTAAGAAATTTCGTGGAGCCGACTCGCAGCCCGTTGTTTCGAAGTCCAGAACTCATTGACGTAAGTCGAGACGCAGATCGGCGCGCCTTCAAAAGTTTTGCTTGTGGTGACGATTTCTCGCGTGCTCTGGCCAAATTGGTGGAACGTGCTAATTTCTTCGGCAAAGTTGGCTCCGCGCTTTGAGCGGAACAAATTGGGCAAAAATTGAGGTGCAAGATCGGTGGACATTGGCCATTTCAGGAAACCATAAAGTTCGGTTGGAACAAGAGGTTAAAATCCTGACCATGGTCGGAAAAACTTAATTTTACAGGCCGAATTTCCGCCAAAACATTAGGCGAAAACAGAACTTGCCAATCAAAAGTTCGGCGAATAGATTCTGCGTCCCTTTTTGGAAACCCAGGAAGTGACGCGGTGAAACTGAATTTGCCGCAGGTATTTTAAATTTATGTCAGTAAAAATTCGCATGAAACGGGTCGGCACTAAGAACACGCCGGTCTACCGCATTGTTGTCGCCGATAGCCGCAGTCCGCGTGATGGAAAGTTCATCGAGGAAATCGGGACATATCAGCCTTTGAAAAAAGGCGATAATTTCACCGTCGATTTGGCCCGCGCCAATTATTGGGTCAGCAAAGGCGCGCAACCGAGTGACACCGTCGCCAGCTTTTTGAAAAAAGCGGGCCGCGCCGCCGTTCCAGCTGCTTAAAATTTTGTCATGCAAGGCTTCCTTGATTTCGTCGTCAAAGGGCTGGTCAATCACCCTGAAGCCGTGACGGTAACGCCCGTGGATAAAAATGGGCTCACGGTTTACGAATTGCGCTTGCACCAGGACGACGTTGGAAAAGTGATTGGTAAACAGGGAATGACGATCAATGCGATCCGCTCGCTGTTACTGGCGGGAAGCTCGAAAAAAGGTCTGCGTTGCACAATCGAAATTGTCGAGGAGAAGTTGGCGTAGGCTTAAGGCGGCGATTGAATGGCCGCCATTTTGGGAAAGGTTTCTGAGCATGAAAATCGATGTGCTCACTTTGTTTCCAGAAATGTTCGTAGGTCCGCTCGATTTCAGCATGGTCAAGCGAGCGCGCGATGTGGGAATTTTAGATTTACGGGTGGTTAATCTTAGGGATTACACCCATGACCGTCATAAAACGGTGGATGATAAACCGTTTGGCGGCGGGCCAGGAATGCTCCTGAAACCCGAACCGATCTTTGAGGCAGTAGAAAATTTGGCGAACAAAAAAACGCGCGTGATCATGCTGACCCCGGGGGGGCGAAAATTTGATCAACGAATCGCGCGGGAACTTTCTCAGCAGGAACATTTGTTATTTCTCTGCGGCGCTTACGAAGGGTTCGACGAGCGTGTTCGCACGCTGGTGCGCGATGAAATTTCTATTGGTGATTTTGTTTTAACGAACGGCGCGCTTCCGGCGATGATGATGATCGACGCCATTACGCGGTTGTTACCCGGCGTTTTGGGTGATGAAAACAGTTCTGTGGATGAATCGTTCAGCCACGGGGTATTGGAATACCCGCATTTCACGCGACCGGCAGAGTTTCGGGGAATGAAAGTTCCCGACATTTTGTTGTCAGGAAACCATGCGGCAATTGATAAATGGCGACGCGAACAGGCGAAAGTTCGCACGCAAGAACGACGACCAGATTTGTTAAAAGATTAAATTTAGACGGTCAATTGTGGCCGTAATGCTAATGACTTATGAACCAGGCAATACTCGATAAAATTGAAACAGCTCAGTACCGCAAAGACGACGCGAAATACGCGGTTGGAGATTCCGTGCGCGTCCACACCAAAGTTGTCGAAGGCGACAAAGAACGCGTCCAGATTTTTTCTGGAATCGTGATTGGCAAACGTGGGCACGGCTTGAACGAAACTTTTACCGTCCGCCGCATCAGCTACGGTGAAGGTGTCGAACGCATTTTCCCGAAACATTCTCCGCGCGTCGAAAAAATCGAAGTGGAACGCCGGGGTGATGTGCGTCGCGCCAAACTGACTTACCTCCGCAAACGTATCGGCAAAGGCGCGACGTTGGTAAAAGAAAAAGGAACGACTGCCGCAGAGCGCGAAGCGAACGCTGCTGACAAAAAAGCCTCTAAAGCCAAGGCAGCCGCAGCCAAGGCCGAAGCGAAGCCAGTATCCGCTCCGGAAACGAAATAATCTCGGATCAAACTTTTCGTAAGCGAGGCTTCGGCCTCGCTTTTTTGTTTCATGCGACAGTGCTCAAATGTCCGAAGTAAACCACCGTATCGTATTTGAA
This sequence comes from Limisphaerales bacterium, assembly GCA_046595315.1. GTDB lineage: Bacteria > Verrucomicrobiota > Verrucomicrobiia > Limisphaerales > CANJXF01 > CANJXF01. Next base: position 548 of record JBKJOZ010000191.1, on the reverse strand, counting down.
AGTAACTTGCCCTTGCTCTTGGTGGATTTCGTAAATACTACGGAGTTTAGCTCAGCATCGCGTCGAATTTATGGCCCGCTTGAGGAGTGCAGGAAGAAGAAAGAAGCCGGCCTTTCAAACCTTCGAAATCAAAACGCTGTTCATTTTCAAAAACTACTTTCTGAAAAATATCTGGCGAAAAAAATGATTTGATGACCAACTCATCAATCTGTTTGTGATTTACCTCCGTGTAATCCGTTCCGTGCGTCAGAAGGAGTTTTTCATAACTTTCGAGAAAAGGTGTTGAATCAGTTTGGCGATTATTCCAAATCAGCGCCATCCAGCCGTTCGGTTTGAGAATGCGCACGAATTCTTCCCGCGTTTTCTCACAATTAAACCAATGAAACGCCTGACCTGCGGTGATGATATCGACGCTTTCGTTCTCCAGGCCAGTTGACTCTGCAGTGCCATCGAGAGTTTTGAATTTTGGAGAGTGCGAAAGCAGTTTCTCACTGGCTGCCCGCATGTCGCGATTGGGTTCAATTCCGAAAACCAAGCATCCCTGCTTG
>JBKJOZ010000301.1:0-2552 GCA_046595315.1 Limisphaerales bacterium | reverse complement strand
ACGCGCGCCCATCGTGAAAATATCGCGAACAATTCCACCAACGCCCGTCGCCGCGCCCTGAAATGGTTCCACCGCGCTCGGATGATTATGCGATTCAATTTTGAACGCGATGCAAAGTCCGTCGCCGATGTCGATGATGCCCGCGTTTTCCTCGCCCGCGCCGACGAGAATTTTCGCGGACTTGGTCGGGAAAGTTTTCAGCAGCGGCTTGGTGTTTTTGTAGGAACAATGCTCGCTCCACATCACCGAAAAAATTCCAAGTTCGGTGTAGTTCGGCTCGCGCCCAAGAATTTCTATCGCCTTTTCAAATTCCTCCGGAGTGAGGTTGTGTTTCTTGACAAGTTCGGGGGTGATTGCTGGTTCGTTCATTAAAATTTCAAAGTCTGATTCCATTTTTGGAATCACATAAGGATTTGTGCCTACTTGGGCCTACTTGGGCCTACTTGGGCCCATGATAATCACATAACCATCACATAAGAATCAGGCCCAAAACGGCACGTATTTCGCAAATTTCTTTGACTCGCTCTCCGGATCAAAAGGCTTAATCAAACCCGCTTCGATGGTATCGGCGATAATGCGAGATGCCATGGAATAGTTCTCATCAGTAATTGAAAAGCGTTTGCGAAGTGAAGCGTTGGTCATCTGTCGATTAGAAACAAATTCCAGACAGGCATGCTGATAACAGGCTCGCATTTTGTCTTTGATATCCATCGCTGACAACTTGCGCTGGGCAAAAAGGATAACGCGAGTATGAGTTTCATCTGTTCGAAAGTCTGGCGCGGGCAACTGATAAATTTCGATCTGGAAAATGACTTTGTCGATTCCGCTACCGCGTTCCTCGCAAATCTGAAACCGTCGCATGATGCTGGCTAAATCTTCATTGCGGGAACGTGGCGAATGATCGATAAACCGCAGCGTATCAATCAGTGGCAAACCGGGATTGCTGATCTCAATTCGGTCGTCGAAAATCTCGAACATCGGCCCCGTTCCGGTGACAGAAAAGTCCTGATGAATGAGAGCATTCGGAACAAGTTCGCGAATCGCGAGTTCGGGATACATTGGCACTTCTTTTCGCAAGGCTTGGCCAATGACTTCATTGCGTGGAAGCTGGTCGTTGATATACCCGATCAGGCCTTCAAAGCCAGCAGCGTAACCTTTGACGCCGGGTTTTTCCCTGACCGTTTCGACACGGTTCATTCCTTTGTAACGGATGACGCGAACAGCCTTTCGAGCAAGCGACTCAAAATCGGTAAGTTGTTTTGCAAACAGGATTGCGCCGAGATTTGTTATGTCGAAGAGTTCGGCGCTCTTTGCATGAACAAATTGCTCGGTCTTCAGCCGCTCCAAAATTCCTTGTTTGTTGGCTGGCAAGGCGAGCCCCGCCATCTCGAAGTATTTTGGATATTCGAGCAACGCCAAAACCTCGTCTCCCGAGACATTGCGTTTGGCGATCCCTTTTTCAAACGGTGCGCGCGAAAATCGTTGCCACAACGAGCGCTCCTTTTCGGGAAACTCTTTTAGTTTTTTCTTATAACTGCCAACACGGACAAACTCAGAATCCTTGAAACGAACCGGGGTGTGATTCGCTGGAAAAATCTCGAAGAACACAATCGACGATCCATCAGCCTCAAATTCATGGATCTTGAAGTGAATACGTGGAGTCAGATGTTGAACGAGCCAACTCTCAAGCTCCTGTCCGTTCACCTTGCGGCTCCTCGGCTTGAAATTTGTGCCAACAATTTTGTGGGACTGATCTTCGATTCCCCAGACGATATAACCAGCATCTTTTCCCAACAACGCCGCCGAGTTTGAAAGCGCAGATAGGTATTCGCCTATGTCCTCTGGATCAGCATCGTTGTGTTTAAACTCCACCCATTCCGTTTCTTGCGATAGAGCGCGAAGCGAAGTTAGTAGTTGGTTAAGTTCTTCGCGGGACATTATGCAGCTTGCGCTTTCAGCGCACCTTTTTCCATCCAGCTAATCAAGCTTTCAAAAATCAATCGCCCGTCGGCGCAGCCGAGGAGCGGTTCGGTGGCGCGTTCGGGGTGCGGCATCAAACCGGCTACGTTGCGCGCCTCGTTGCAAATCCCGGCAATGTTCAAGACCGAGCCGTTGGGATTCGATTGTTCGGTTGGCTCGCCTTTTTCATTCACGTATTGCCAGAGGATTTGTTTCTTGGTGGTGAGATTTTCCAACGTGGTTTCATCGGCGAAATAGCAGCCTTCGCCGTGAGCAATCGGAACGCGCAAAAGTTTTTCAGCAGGAATTTTGTTCGTGAACGGCGAATCGTTTGTCGCTGTTTTCAGAAAAATATTTTCGCAGCGAAATTGCAAGGAGCGATTACGAATCAATGCGCCGGGCAAAAGGCCCGCTTCACAAAGAATTTGAAATCCATTGCAGATGCCGAGGACGTGTCCGCCATTCGCTGCGAAATTTTGAACCGCTTGCATGATGGGACTGAACCGGGCAATCGCACCGGTGCGCAAATAATCGCCGTAACTGAATCCACCGGGAATAAAAACCGCATCAGCATCGCCGAGAGAATTTTCTTT
>JBKJOZ010000227.1:0-5239 GCA_046595315.1 Limisphaerales bacterium | reverse complement strand
GCCGAAAACTTCATGCGTTCCGCAATCGCACCGACGATCAGCGCCGGAGTAATAATCGCGAACATCATTTGATACATGGAAAAAACGTTGTGCGAAACCCACGCGGCATAATCCGTATTCGGCATTGAATCCACTCCTCTTAGAAATGCATATTTCAACCCACCCAGATAGGGCGAACCGCTGGAGAAGACGAGGCTGTAGCCGCAAACAAACCAAAGGATCGTGACCAATCCGGTGATTCCCAAACATTGGGCCAGCACGGAGAGGATGTTTTTCTTGCGGACTAAACCGCCATAAAACAGCGCCAGTCCCGGAAGCGTCATGAACAAGACCAATGCGGAACTGGTCATCATCCAAGCGTTGTGGCCCGGTCCGGCTCCTGTGATTTTCGAAACCGAATTGGTGCTGGCATTGCGAGCGCCGTTGTTGATGTAGGCTTCCAGGTCATCCAGACGTTCGGAGGCCGAGCGTTCCATCACTGGAGCGGCGGGAGCAGGGGAGGCAGCGGGCGCCGCATCCTGAGCTTTTAAACTAAAACCGGTGAGCAAGCTGGTGAACCCGAGGAGGAATAATATTTTTTTCATTTTGGTTTGGTTCGTGAATTTGGTTGGTGAATTAAACGGCTTGTTCCCCTTTTTCCTCGGTGCGGATGCGGATGGACTGTTCAACATTTGAAACAAAGATTTTGCCATCCCCGATTTTTCCGGTTTTGGCGGCTTTCAAAATGGCGGCGACGGCGGCGTCGACCTGCGTGTCGGCCAGCACGATTTCCATTTTTATTTTCGGGAGAAAATCGACGGTGTATTCGCTTCCGCGATAAATTTCGGTATGACCTTTTTGGCGACCGAATCCTTTGACTTCAATGACGGTCATCCCTTCGATGCCGACATCGCTCAGTGCGTCCTTAACTTCCTCCAGTTTGAATGGTTTAATTACAGCTTCGATTTTTTTCATGGTGTGTAGATAAAATTTCCCGTCCCGTCCCCTTAGCAGCGGCAATGCCAATGGAATGGCGATTACTTCGAACGCGAGAAAACCCTTGAATTCATTGGGTGAAAACGCAGAGGAGAAATTTTGAGGGGAAAATTTCGCTGTGGAAATTTCCGCACGCTGGTTTTTTTTGCGCAGCCCGCGTGAGATTTTTGGGTCAGGAAATTATCCGTAGATCAGGAGGTCGATGTTCTCCGGTAAACTTTTTGCGACTTCGGTGACGACGTTGCCTTTAAGAAGTGACACCAGCCTCGTGCGATGGGTTGATCCAAGAACGAGGATGTCGATTCCAATGGTGGCGGATAAATCGAGGATGGTGGTGGCCGAATTTTCGCTGACGACGTAGAGCGGAAGAATGGGAACTTCATGCTGCCGCCCGAGCTCGAGCATCGCATACATGATTTCTGCGGCTTGGGGGTCGTCCTGCCAGCGCGGTCGATCTTGATTTTGCACCGGGCCGGGCAAGCTGACCGCGAGTTCTTTGACGTAAAGGACGTAAAGAGTTCCTTGCCGCAAGCGCGCCTCTTCCAAACCAAATTTCAGGACCGGTGTGAGTCCTCGGGCCGCGACCATGATCGCTTGGCCCGGGCTGAGATTCAGTTTGAAATCCGGGGCCGTTTCGGGCGCGACCCTCGCGGCGACTTCTTTGCTGACGGTCAAGGTCCGCAAGCCCGCGCGTCGTTGTGCGTATGCGCGCACACTCAAGCCGGCCATAATTGTGCAAACGATGAAAAAGAGCGCGTTTGGTTTGGTTTTGGCAAGGGTAAATTCCACCGCGACTAAAACTAAAAAGGTCGGCGCCATTACCGCCTTTTCCGACCATTTAAGTTTCAAGGATTTATTAATGAGGCACGAACCAAGATTCACCGTAATCGCCCCGACGACTCCGATCGCGTACAACTCCATTAACGAACTGGTGCTCGGCGAAAAAGCCACGACGAGCATCGGTAACAATGCGGCAATGCCGAGCGGCAACCAAGGCACACCGTGAGAATTGAGCCGCGAGAATGACCGTGGCATTTCGCCGTCGCGCGCCAGCATGTAGAACAAGCCAATCAGCGCGCCGAGCGCCGTGTTGACCGCACTTAGCAAAAGCAGTCCAACAATAATTCCGGTGACGACGCCGAAGGTTTTTCCGAACACCGGACCAAAGGCGAGTCGGCCATATTGCTCTGCCAGAACGTTGAGCATATCTTCCCAACGCACGTGCAGTTCCGCAGAAAGTTCGGTGGGCAATGAAAGCATCGCCCAACCGAGCAAGGCTGTGCCTAAAACGACTTCCACCGCCACAATCCAGAGAGATTTGCCCGCGGTTTTGCCCACTTTCGGATTTTCCATGGTGGCGCCGCGATCGAGCTTCATTACACCCGTCAGGTTCGCAATCGATTCGACGCCGCTTAAAGCAAGAATGACCGCAACAAAGGCGATCCAATTATGGCCGAAACTTTCGTGCGTCGGCTCCAAATGTGCCAGCGTCAAGTGCGGCAGGCTTAAAGCGATGATCACCACGACGACTAAAACCGTCGGCAATGCCAGCGCCACCGCCATGCTCCCGGTATGTTTCGGGCCGAAATAATTCATCGCACCAACTGCTGCAATTAATCCAAGAGTTGCAAAAACGAGATGAGTTTTTGGAACATGAAAATAGGTCATTGCCGACCAACCGCTCAACGACGCCGTTACGGTTAAATCCGCCACCAGCATCAACGCGCCGATTACCGCCACCAAACGACTCTGACTTCGTGCTGAGGAATAAACTCCACCGCCATCCGGAAAGTGCCGGCAGATAATCGTGTAGTTGTAGCCCACCACGGCGGTGAGCGCGCAAACGGCGAGAATAATGGGCAATGACGCAAAGCCTGTGGCGAAAAACGCCGCACCGATGACATACGCCTTGCTGGTGCCCCAGTCACCGTAAAGGAAGGCGGCGGCTCGAGCCCAACCAACATTGCGCGGGCGATGGACTCCGGTGCTATCCATGGAAAATTTGGGGAAGTTGCGGCGGGGTTGAACCCGAGCAGTTCTGAAAAGCTAAAGTCATCTTGCGCGGGAGTGTGGGAGCAAATTGACGTGCGCGTCAAATAGAGAGTGGCAGGGGTAAAAAAAGAGAGCCGGTTCGAAAACCGGCTCTGTAAATGTTAAACGCTTGTTTTAGTAACGGTCGCTTCGTCCGCCACCTTCGCGTCCGCCGCCTTCGCGGTCGCGTCCACCGCCACCACCACGGTATCCGCCTCCGCCCCCACCACCGCCACGATAACCTCCACCACCGCCGCCACCACCACCTTCACGGCGAGGAGGGCGATCTTCTTTTGGGCGCGCAATATTTACGGTCAATGCGCGGCCTTGAAAATCTTTGCCTTGGAACATTTCGACTGCCTTTTGGGCGTCTGCCGGGGATGCAAATTCGATGAAAGCAAATCCGCGGGATTTGCCAGTGAATTTGTCCAACATCAGGTTCACCGAAGTGACCGCACCAGCCTGCGCGAAGTAATCTTGCAGGTCGTTTTCCATCGTTTGATACGCGAGGTTTCCAACGAATAATCTGTTTTCACTCATGATTTGAATATCCGCTCAAAAAACCGTGTTGGAGATCCTGCACCGGCAGTAATCACTGAATGTCACATCGGACAATCTGTCTTCTGACACCGACACCGCATTTCTTTCGCTGACGGTGATTTTTGTATCCAGAGGGCTTTAGGGAGTCAACAGGGATTCCATCAGTGAAAAGCTGAAAATTTATCGAGGCTATTTTAAGTTTTCTCCGATGAATTTATAAGCCGCATTGCGCATGTCATCGGGAAAATCGTGCGCGCATTTGGGATGCTCCACGCGCAAATTATTCTCCACGCCGGATAATTTATAAATCGTCCGCGCCGCCGCCACCACGCCATCGACGCTTTGCCATTTAAAATTTGAGTCGTCCAGTGGCGCATTGATGAAAACTGCGCGGGGCGAAAGCGCCGCAATTATTTCGTGAAAATCGAAGGGAATTTGTTCCAGCGGATAATTCAAAAACTTCGGCATGTAACGAATGCTCGTCCAACCTTTGATGTTTCCGTTCATGTAATCGAGATACGAATCAAAGCCGCAGCTCGACACGATCACCTTGATGCGCTCGTCAAAAACCGCTGTGTAAATGGAATTGTGTCCGCCGAGGGAATGACCAATCGCCGCGAATCCACCGCGTTTGACGAACGAAAGTGATTCGAGCAAATCAATGGCGCGAACATTATCCCAGATCGCCTTCATTGTTCCGCTCTCATAGCCGAGCGACTTTAAATCCGGCTCGTAATTCGCCAGATGTGGATAGGCTGGCGCGATGACGACAAACCCGCGTTCCGCCAGTTCAGCGGCGTAACTGCGATTTTCTTTTCCCGTCAGGCCGACAACCGTTTTGTTTCCTTGCGAATCCGTCGGATGCAGACAAAGCACGCCGCGAAACTTCGCATTTTTCTGAAATGCCTTTTTAGGAATCAGCAAATAAGCCGGAACGCGCGAATTGGGTTCCGACGAATAGTTGATCAACCGGCGAACGTAAGATCCGCAGTCCACTTCTTCCACAACTTCCACATCCAGCGGACAACGCTTTTCTTTACCCGGCATTGGCCCCATCACCTTTTGCATTGAAACTAAAATTTCCGCCCGTCGTTTTTCCCAATCCCGTTTCGTCTTTCCCTGTATCACTTCTCCTTTCGCATTGTGAAAAAGCAGCAGATTAGTCCTGTTCAACCGCGACGGAATAGCGTTCGGAGCAGAATGGGTTTCAGGCACTAAAACCATTGAAGAAAACGCGACGAGAACGACAAATCGGCGGATGATCATGATTCAGGAGAAAAAATGGAGCGAGCGAAGGGATTTGAACCCTCGACGTCCACCTTGGCAAGGTGGTGCTCTACCAACTGAGCTACGCTCGCTTCCGAAAAGCGTCGAAAAATTACGGCATGCCCATTCATTTGCAAGTCTGTTTTTGAATTCCCGAGACGCTCAAAGGATTCCGGGCAACGACAATCAAAAATCAACCCAAGGTCAGAAAATTCTTTAAAATCGTCCGTCCACTATCCGTCAAAATACTTTCTGGATGAAATTGCACCCCCCAGATCGGCAGCGTTTTGTGTCGCACCCCCATGATTTCTCCCTCGTCTGTTTCAGCGGTCACTTCGAGACAGTCCGGCAAAGTATCGCGTTTGATCACGAGCGAATGGTAGCGCGTGGCGGCGAATGGATTCGGCATCTCGCGAAACAAATCTTT
>JBKJOZ010000216.1:0-19949 GCA_046595315.1 Limisphaerales bacterium | reverse complement strand
CGTTCGATCACGTCGCGAAATTCTCCCTTTTGATCCGACACGACTGGCGCGAGCAACATCACGCGCGTTTTCGGCGGCAACGCCAGAATTTTATCCACGATGTCGCTGGTGGTTTGTTGCGTAATCGGTTCGCCGGTTTCGGGACAATGCGGCTGGCCGACGTTCGCGAAGAGCAGACGCAAATAATCGTAAATTTCCGTCGTCGTCGCGATGATGGAACGCGGACCGGTGCCGGAACTGCGCTGCTCGATGGCGATGGCGGGCGAAAGTCCCTCGATGAAATCGACGTCCGGCTTTTGCATCTGGTCGAGGAACTGGCGCGCGTAAGCCGAGAGCGACTCGACATATTTGCGCTGGCCCTCGGCGTAAATCGTGTCGAAAGCGAGCCACGATTTTCCCGAACCGCTCAAGCCGGTGATGACCACCAGTTTGTCGCGGGGGATTTCGAGCGTGAGGTTCTTGAGGTTATGCTCACGCGCTCCGCCAATTTTGATAAAGTCCTTCGACATGACTGCGAATTTTGCCACTCAGGCAATCCGCAAATTTAACGAAGAAGGTCGTGGATGCAAAGGGAATGTCTTTTGATGAAGGGAACCTTAATCGCTTTTTGAGCGTGAGAGTGTCTGGAAGACACTTGCTAAAACAAAAATTTTAGGGATACTTTTTCCAGCCAATTTAACTATTTATTATGTATCAACGAAGTGCTTCCCGCGTCTTGCGTGCCTTTACTCTTATTGAACTGCTGGTCGTCATCGCGATCATCGCGATCCTTGCCGGCTTACTTTTGCCAGCGTTGGCGAAGGCAAAGCAGAAAGCGTCACGAATTGGATGCCTAAATAACCTTAAGCAACTTGGCTACGGTTGGATCATGTACAGCGGGGATAATGTTAACAAAATTGTGTCAGCAAACCCTATTGTTTCCGCAGGAAATGCAAACCTCAACGCTTGGTGTCCGGGCTATGTTCATTCTTTCGCTCCCAATACCGTTAACGGCTATTACGGAGCATTTCCCTATGATCGTTCCAGTGAGCAAGCTGTGAGAAATGGCGCTCTTTTTCCCTACATTAAAAATCCTGGCGTTTACAAATGTCCCGCTGATAAAACCGTAATCTTCGGCAATCCCGCAGCACGTAGTCTTTCGATGAATGGATGGATGAATGGAAATGAATTTGGAAATCCGGCAGCTCCAAATTCATTCCGCGTTTTTAAAAAAGATACCGAGATGAAAAGGCCATCTAAACTTTGGCTTCTGATTGATGAGGACGAAAGAAGCATCAACGATGGAATGTTCTTGGTAAATATGGGGGCTGACGCACGAGGGTTGGTAGATGCGCCGGCTCGCCGTCATGGGAACGCATACGCGTTAAATTTTGCTGATGGTCACTCGGAAATTTTTAAACTTAAAGATCCGTCTAGCTATAATTATTCAACATTTACTGCGACCACGATTCCCAAAAACGTGGATTGGATGGCGTTGACGAATGTTTCTACAGAATTGAAGTAAAGCTGACCCGCTTGAGTTTTGGAAAAAAGTGGTCGGAGCGACAGGAATTGAACCTGCGACGTCTTGCTCCCAAAGCAAGTGCTCTACCAAGCTGAGCTACGCTCCGAACCGAAGGACGCAAATAATCGCACAAGATTTTCTCCGCGCAATGTCTTTCTCGGTTTTAATTTATTTTCTTTAAGAAAAATTCTTTAGCCTCCTGAATCTCAGCCGTCATTGTGCCTTTCCACTAGACGCTTCACCGAGCCGTGTTAGTCTAATTCCCGTATGTCAATGCCAGCACCTCCCGCACCTCAAAAAATTAATCTTCGCCGTCCCGATGTGATGGAGGCGGTGCAAGCGCAGGTGCTTTCACACTATCGCAGTGAGTTGGTGGATCGGATTCGCGCAAAAGGCCATGTTCTTTCTGCGGATGGATTGCTCACGGTCAAACTGGCCAAGGAATTTGGCTTTTGCTACGGAGTAGAACGCGCAATTGATCTTGCCTACGCGGCGCGCAAAGTTTTTTTGGATCAACCGATTTATATTCTTGGAGAAATTATTCATAACCCCGAGGTCAACGACCAGATTCGTAATCTCGGCATAAAAACAATCTCCGCCAAGCCTACGGATGAAGAAATGGAACGATTGGAAAAAGGCGACGTCGTCATCATTCCTGCTTTCGGAACACAAGTTGAGACGCGCAAAAAACTTGAAGTCAAAGGTTGTCAACTGGTGGACACGACTTGCGGCGACGTGATGAGCGTTTGGAAACGGGTCAAACAATATTCAAAAGATGCCGTTACCAGCATTATTCACGGCAAAGCGCGCCACGAGGAAACCAAGGCGACGACTTCACAGGCGACCGCCAATGGCAGCGGGCATTATTTAGTCGTCTTCACGCTGGCGGAAACAGATTACGTTTGTAGTTATATTTTGAACGGCGGGAACAAACAGGAATTTTTAGAAAAATTCAAAGGTGCATGCTCAGAGGGATTTGATCCAGATATGCACTTGACCGCCGTCGGGGTGGCCAACCAAACCACCATGTTGCGCGGGGAAACCGAGGAAGTGCAACGTCGCTTGAAAAGCGCGATGATTAAAAAATACGGCGAGCCGGAATTGGAAAAACATTTTCGTTTTTTCGATACGATTTGCGGCGCAACACAAGATCGCCAGGACGCCTTGGAAAAACTTCTGCGCGAACCAATGGATTTTCTTCTCGTTATTGGCGGTTACAATTCTTCAAACACCTCGCATCTCGCGGAAATGGGCGAAGCAAAGTTGCCGACGTTTTTCATCAAAAACGCGGCGATGATGGCCTCTGACAAATTGATTCGCCATTGGAACCAGCACACCCATCAGGAAGTGGAAACGCAAAATTGGCTGCCGCCCGGGAAAATTACGGTTGGCATTACCGCCGGGGCTTCTTGCCCGAATAACTTAATTGAAGACGCCATTCGCCGACTCTTTGAACTGCGCGGCGTTTCGGTGCAGGAACTTTTAACGAACTAAATCACCAATTGGGTTCATATTTCTTTTCACTCCGCCGTTCGTAATTCATTAATCACATGCCTTTCACACGCGAAAAACTGGAGCAGCGCGAACGCCAAACTCTTGCGCCCTACGCTCAATTCAGTGCCGATTCCCGTGGCCGACTTTATTCTGAAGATCCGCCGGAATGGCGCACCCAATATCAACGTGACCGTGATCGCGTGATTCATTCGCGCGCCTTTCGTCGGCTCGAATACAAAACTCAAGTTTTTCTAAATGGCAGCGGCGATCATTTGCGAACGCGGCTCACGCACACGATGGAAGTGGCGGCAATTTCTCGGAACATTGCCCGCGCATTGCAACTGAACGAAGACCTCGCTGAAACGATTGCGCTCGCGCACGACCTCGGTCATTCACCTTTCGGCCACAAAGGAGAAGTCGTGTTGAACAAGTTGATGAAAGCGCACGGCGGTTTTGAACATAACCGTCAAAGTTTGCGCATCGTCGAAGAACTCGAGCAAAAATATCCGCGCTTCAATGGTTTAAACCTTTCGTGGGAAGTGCGCGAAGGACTGGTCAAACATTACACCAGCTACGATCATCCCAGCAAACGCAAAGGCTTCGACGCAAAATCATCTTCGCTCGAAGCGCAGGTGGCAAACTTGGCCGATGAAATTACTTATTACAGCCACGACCTCGACGACGGTTTGGATTCCGGTTTGTTGTCAGAAAAACAATTGTGCAAAGATGTCCGGCTTTGGAGCCAAGCGAATCGTTTGGTCAAAAAAGAATATGGCGAATTACCGAATGAATCGCGCCGCTATTTTATCATCCGTGTTTTGATTGATGGGCATGTCAAAGACGTGGTCGAAACGACCGAAAAATTAATTTTAGCCGCTGGCGTCAATTCCGCCGATGATGTCCGACTTCAAGCCCGCCCGCTCGTCCGTTACAGCGCCAAACGACGCGAATTGAATTTAGAATTACGTGAGTATTTGTATAAAAATCTTTATTACAATCCCGTCGTGCACGAACCGAATTTGCGCGCCGTGCGAATGCTCGAAGAACTTTTCCGCTACTTTTTAAAACATCCCGAAGCGATGGGTGAACGCGTTCGCAAACGCGCCCGCAAAGAAGGTTGGAACCGTGCCATCTGCGATTATCTCTCTGGCATGACCGACCGTTACACCATTCAGGAACATCATCGCTTGTTCGGTCTAAAAATTTGAAGCGCCATGCCCTCGCTCGTTCTCAATTATGCATTCAAAATTCATGGAAAAGGCCATCCTTGTTTCGCAAAAAATGATGCGAGCAGGAAAAGGCGGTCCCTTCGGTGCGGTCATCGTTCGCAACGGAAAAGTCATTGCCACCGGCCATAACCAAGTGACTTCCACGAATGACCCCACGGCTCACGCCGAGGTTGTTGCAATTCGCGCAGCCTGCAAAAAATTAAAAACTTTTCAGTTGGACGACTGCGAACTCTACACCAGTTGCGAGCCGTGCCCGATGTGTCTCTCCGCCATCTACTGGGCGCGTTTGAAGAAAATCTATTTTGCCAACACCCGCCAAGACGCCGCAGCAATTGGTTTCGACGACGATTTTATTTATCAGGAAATTCCGTTACCATTGGAGAAACGAAAAATCGCCATGAAACAGATTTTGCGGAAGAAAGCGTTGATGGCTTTCGACGAGTGGAAAAACAAGTCGGACAAAATTCTCTACTGAGTTTAACCGGCGTTCTCCAACGGCTTCGCGGAAATCTCCAACATTCGCTCGATTGGTAAACGTGCGCGGCGAATAATTTCGTCGCTCAATTCGATGCGCGGATTTAAGCCCATCATACATTCGTAAAGTTTTTCGAGCGTATTCATCTTCATAAATTTACACTCGTTGCAGCGGCAATTCGCCACGGGCGCGGGAATAAATTTTTTATCCGGACATTCTTTTTTCAGCCGATGAATCATCCCCGCTTCCGTCGCAATTATAATTGTTTTGGCCGGAGTGTGTTTGCAAAATTCAACCATCTTCTCAGTCGAACAAACCTCATCGGCCAACATGCGAACCGCCTTCAAACATTCGGGATGCGCCACCAGCGGCGCGTCTGGAAATTCCTGTCGAATGCGAACAATGCCAGCGTGAGTAAATTCGACATGCGCGTAACAACTCCCCCGCCACAATGTCATGGGCCGCCCGGTTTGCTCCATCACCCAAGCTCCCAAATTTTCGTCCGGCACAAATAAAAGATCGCGATCTTTTGGAGCAGCATTCACGATTTTCACTGCATTACCACTCGTGCAAATCACGTCGCTCAACGCCTTCACCTCCGCACTGCAATTAATATAAGTGACAGTATAAAAATTCGGATTCGTCTCCTGCAACGCCTTCAGTTTTGGCGCGGGGCAACTTTCTTCGAGTGAGCAACCCGCATCTTTGTCCGGCAAAATAACGATTTTGTTTGGGTTTAAAATTTTCGCGGTTTCCGCCATGAAATGAACCCCGCAAAACACAATGACATCCGCGCTGGTTTTGGCGGCTTGTTGGGAAAGGCCGAGAGAATCGCCCACGAAATCTGCCACGTCTTGAATCTCTGGCACCTGATAATTGTGAGCGAGAATGATCGCATTTAATTCTTTTTTCCGCGCGAGAATATCTCGGGAAAGCGCATCCAACCGTTCCGGCGGAAGCGGTTTGCGCGTCACGAAATCGTAATCGCCGCGTGGTTGAATTTCTGTCGCATCTATCATGTTAAAAACGTAGCTGCGGTGACAATTCGCCGCAATCTCAGTTTGCTTTCAAAAAGAAAAAGGCCGGAGAAAATTCTCCGGCCTTTCGTGCATTTTTGTTCCGGCTTACGAGCAGCCGAGGCTTTCACCGCAATTTAAACATTTGTAGCAAGCGCCGTTGCGCACGGCGACGTGTCCGCAACTCGGACAGGTTGGCGCATCCAGTTGATTTACAAAACCAGTCGAGGTCGCTTTTCCGTGACCATTTCCGTTCGACAAAGTTTTGATCGGATGGAGCGAAATAATTTCCGTATCTTCCGACAAAGGCAGGTCAGAGACCGGCCGATTAATCTTCTTTTTCATTTCCTCAACCAAGCCAGGCATAACGAGTTCGGGCTGATTGGTGATCATGGAATTCGCGTCGCGATAGCCGGGAATAAAATTAAACGCCAGCCAACGGAAAACGTAATCGATGATCGACGCCGCATTTCGAATCTCTGGGTTTTTGGTGAAGCCCGACGGTTCAAAACGTTGGTGCGCAAATTTTCGCAGCAGGGCGTCGAGCGGCACGCCGTATTGAAATGCCATGCTGGTGAGAGTTCCAATGCTGTCCATCAATCCACCAATGGTGGAACCTTCCTTCGCCATCGTGATGAACAATTCGCCCGGTTGTCCATCTTCGAACAAACCGACGGTCAGATAACCTTCATGACCAGCAATGTCGAATTTATGAGTCAGGGCGTTCCGAGTGTCAGGCAGCCGACGTCGAAGCGGTTGGCCAGCAACTTCGCGTAATTTTGCAATCTCGTTTTCGAGCTCTTTGACACGAGAACTTTCCGGATCGGTGTTTGCGCCACCTTCGTTTGTTCGCTTCATGTTGAGCGGTTGCGAACGTTTCGAGCCGTCGCGATAAACCGCCACACACTTCAAACCCATTTTCCACGCTTCCACGTAAGCATTTCGGATGTCGGTAACGGTTGCGTCATTCGGCAGATTCACGGTTTTAGAAATCGCACCGCTAATGAACGGTTGGGTTGCTCCCATCATTTTCAAATGAGCCATGTAACCGATGCTGCGTTTGCCTTTGGCTGCTTTGAATGCGCAATCGAAAATGGCCAAATGTTCCGCTTTTAAACCGCTCACAATCGTCGCGCCATTTTCTTCCACATCTTCGATGGTGTCGTGCTTCTCGATGTGCGCCAGAATTCCGGCGATTTGATTTTCACTGTAGCCGAGCCGACGTGCCGCATCCCCCACCCCGCGATTGACCATTTTCAACATGCCGCCACCCGCGAGCAGTTTGTATTTCACAAGCGCGATATCGGGTTCAACACCTGTCGTATCGCAATCCATCAAGAACGCAATCGTACCAGTCGGCGCCAGCACGGTGACTTGCGCGTTGCGATAGCCAACTTGTTTGCCGCGAGCCAACGCGCGATCCCAGCAATGGCGGGCTTCATCTTTTAGATAAGTGAACTCCTTGCTCGGTTGAATTTTTTCGACAGCTTCGCGGTGAAGTTTGATCACGCCCAGCATGGATTCGACATTGTTTTTAGCGGACGGCTTTTCCACGC
Source organism: Limisphaerales bacterium (assembly GCA_046595315.1). Taxonomy (GTDB): domain Bacteria; phylum Verrucomicrobiota; class Verrucomicrobiia; order Limisphaerales; family CANJXF01; genus CANJXF01. The sequence goes on along the minus strand of JBKJOZ010000216.1, from coordinate 12,675 downwards.
CGGCACACCGCGGATCTTCGTAGCCGGCAAATGCGCCCATGACGTTTGAAAGTTCTGCCGATTGCTCGTAAGAGTGTCCTGTCATTACCGCTGTGATGGCACCTGCGAGAGCGCGTCCCTCGTTTGAATCATACGCAAATCCATAGCTCATGATGAGCGATCCCAGATTTGCAAAACCAAGTCCCAAGGTGCGGAAGATATGGGAGTTTTCGGCAATATCCTTGGTCGGATAACTTGCTTGATCGACCACAATTTCTTGGGCCGTAATGAAAACACGAACCGCCGCCTTAAAACGTTCGATATCAAAAATGCCATCCTCGCGCTTGAATTTCATCAAATTCAGCGAAGCGAGATTGCACGCGGTATTATTTAAGAAAACGTATTCCGAACAAGGATTTGTCGAGTGGATCGGCTCAGTTCCTTTGCAGGTGTGCCATTTCTGAATCGCGCCGTCATATTGCATTCCAGGGTCGCCGCAAATCCAAGTTCCTTGAGCGATTTTATCCAGCAAATTACTCGCATCTTTTTTCTCCAGCGGCTTGTTGCCAGTCACAGTGCGGGTCCACCATTCTTTTCCACCCACGGCAGCTTGCATGAACTCATCGCTCGCTCGCACCGACAAATTTTCGTTCTGATACATGACGCTGCCGTAAGCGTCCCCATTGTAGGAACCATCATATCCCTGCTCAATCAGCGCCCACGCTTTTTTCTCTTCGCGCTGTTTGGCGTCAATAAATTCTTCGATGTCGCCGTGCCAATCACGCAACGTATTCATCTTAGCCGCGCGTCGCGTTTTGCCGCCGGATTTTACCACGTTCGCAACTTGATCGTAAACTTTCAGAAAACTCATCGGCCCGCTCGGACGACCGCCGCCGCTCAATTTTTCCCTGCTGGAACGGATCGGGGACAAATCGGTTCCGGTTCCAGAACCATATTTGAAGAGCATCGCTTCGCTGTAAGCCAAGCGCATGATGTCTTCCATATTGTCCTGCACCGATTGAATGAAGCAGGCGCTGCCTTGAGGATATTCATATTGCGTCTGTGCACGTTCGGCTTGTTTGGTTTTGCGATTGAAAAACCAATTTCCTTTTCCCGAATTTTTGCCGACGCCGTATTGATGGAAAAGCCCGATGTTAAACCAAACTGGCGAATTAAACGCGCCGCATTGATTCACGCAAAGCCACGTCATCTCGTCATAAAAAATTTCGCCGTCTTCTTTACTAAAATATCCATCGGCAATGCCCCAATCAGCAATCGTCCGGCAAACGCGATGGATCAATTGTTTGACCGAGGTTTCGCGCTCCGGCGTATTTTGTTCGCCATAAAAATATTTGGAGACAACCACTTTGGTCGCAAGCAATGACCATGATTTTGGCACCTCGACATTTTCCTGTTTGAAAATCACTTTGCCGGAATCATCGGTGATTTCGGCAGTTCTCTTTTCCCATTCAATTTGATCGAACGGTTTTACTTTGGCGTCACTGAAAACGCGTTCCAATTTGAGAGTTTTTTTGGATGCATTGGCTCGACTGGAACCAGCATTGCGACCGGAAACATTTGTGCGCCGACGGGCGGACGATTTGGACGAAGATACAATTTGATCACGGGCATCTATCATAGGCTTTTAAAGTTGATTCTGCGGTTTTTACTTATCCGATTGAGACCGTCTCAACCGGGCACAACTTTCCCTGGGCTTCGCGGCATTTTGGATTGTTTGTCCCACTCCAAATACCCCATTACGTTGGGAGTGGAGGCAAAACTAGCACCACATATGGTGGTTTCAAGGAAATTTTAAAAAAAAGTTATTCCGGTGTTATTACCAGTGAAAAACTCAAAAAAAGCCCAAAAAACAAGGGGTTTTGCCTTCACTTTTTCCGCCACGGGGAGAACCTGAGTGAATAACTTTTTCGTGCTATTTTCTGGTCGCGCCCTTGGTCGCCCCTCTTGGTGCAGAACTCCATTTTCGCTTCGGCTCAATCGTCTTCGGGCGAGGTTTGGGAACGAGTTGAATCGGACATCCTTCATAGCCAAAAGCTTTGCGCATTTCTCCCGCCAAATATTTCGCATATTGGTCGGAAAAAACATCGTCGCGATTGACGAAAATTAAAAACGTTGGCGGCGCTTGGCGAACCTGCGTTGCATAGAAAAATTTCAGCCGATGACCGCCCGCACTGATCGGCTGTTTCCGAATGACCGCGTCGTTCAATGTGCGATTCAAAATTCCAGTCGGAACTTTTTGCTCGAGTTGCGCTGCCACATAACGAATCGATTCCAGCAAACGTTCCAAATGAAAACCCGATTTCGCCGAAGTAAAAATCACCGGCGCATAATCGAGAAAAAATAATTGTCCCTGCACCCACTCCGCAAATTCCGTCAGCGTCGTCAAACGTTTCGTCGTGTCATCACGCACTTTCTTTTTTCCGCGACGTTCAATTTCTTCCTCGCGACGCTCCGCTACTTTCTCCGCAACTAAATCCCATTTGTTGACGACGACGATGCACGCTTTTTTTTCCTCGATAATTTTCCCGGCGACTTTTTTGTCTTGGGCCGTAATTCCCGCCGCCGCGTCCACCACGAAAACCACAATGTCACTGCGCCCAATAGATTCTTCCGTCCGGTTGACGCTGTAAAATTCCACTGAATCATTGACGTGCCGTTGATGACGCACGCCCGCCGTGTCGATTAAAATAAATTTCTGGCGCACTCCTTCGGTTTCAACTTCAAACGGAACATCGACCGCATCACGCGTCGTGCCGGGAATCGCGCTGACAATAACGCGTTCGGATTTGGTGAGCGCGTTGATGATGGAGGATTTTCCCACGTTTGGGCGACCGACAATCGCCAGTTTCAGAACGCCGCGCTCCTTTTTTCCCTCTTCGCCCGAAACGTCTTCATCACCCTCGGTTTTCTGAATTTCCATTGGTGGCAAAAAAGCCACCGCCGCATCCATGAGCGCTTCAATTCCCTCGCCATGAATCGCAGTGACTGGAAAAATTTTCTCGAATCCGAGTTGCGTAAATTCGTCCGCGCCCGCTTCTGCGCGATATGAATCAACTTTGTTCACCGCGACCAAAATGGGTTTTTTGGATTTGCGCAACCGTTCGGAAACTTCTTTATCGAGCGGGACGACGCCTTCCTGAACATTGACGACGAGAATAATCGCGCTGGCGGCTTCAATGGCGAGTTCGACCTGTTCCAACGCCGCGAGCGTAATCACGTCCTGCGCTTTTTCGCCGCGAAGCAAACCGATTCCACCCGTATCCACGAGCGTGAACGGACGTCCATGCCATTCGGCTTCCACGCTGATACGATCCCGCGTGACACCCGGTTCATCATGAACAATCGCAATTCGTTTTCCGACAATTCGGTTAAACAAAGCCGACTTGCCCACATTCGGGCGACCCACAATTGCGATTAAAGACATGCCCCTAACATGAAGCACCCTGCGCCAATGAGAAAGAGGATTTTGGAAATGGAATGAACCTACTGCTTTTCGTATTCGCCTTTGTTCACCCGTTTCAAGACGGTGAATCCGGCTTTTTTAGCGTCCGAAACCGAAAGCGGTTTTAGTTTTATGGGAGAACTAAAAGTTGAAAGAAGTTTGCGCACCGGCTTTTTGCAGGCGGGACATTTCGTTAAGTCGGGCGCGCTGGACGGACGGCGCAACGTAAATTTTCCACCGCAAACTTTGCAGCCACCTTCGCATAATTCGTATTCGTAAAACGGCATAGGTCAGCTTCGGAAACTTCCGCGCGAAGTCAAATATTCCCTCGTTCCCGGCGGCGAAACCGTATCGCCAAAAAAATGAAAACGCCGTGCAACAACAACAAAATTAACGCCAACCATTCTTCAATTTTCACGGCCGATAAAAATTCCACGATGCTTTTCACCTTCAGAAATTTTGAAAAATCAGAAGCCAGAATCCAACATGCCCCGAACGTCGGGAAAATCCAAAGCACCGCCAGTGAACGGAACAAAATTGCTTTGGACGTTTTAGTTAGCCCTTCGATTTCGGGAGAATTCTGCTCCTGCGCGATCATGCCGTTTTCTTTTTCCACCAAAACATCCGCTCCAGATTCGTTCGATTGGGATACGAGCGCGGCGTCCATTCTTCGATCAATTCAAAGTGTGGCGAAAATCGGTTAAGTTGTTCTTCGCGAGTAGTTCCAAACGGCGGGCCGTCTTCGTCGGGAATTAAATAATTCACTGCTAAATATTGTCCATCCGGCTTCAACCAACGTGTCACCGCGACCACATATTCATCGCGACGTTCGGGAGCAATCGCACAAAACAAAGTGTGCTCAAAAATCCAATCGAAGAGTTGGGTTGGCGCATCGCTTAAAAAATTTCCGACAACAAATTTTGCCTTCAAATCAGCGCTGGTTTTCTGTTGAGCAATTTGAATTGCGCTCGGCGCAAGGTCGAAGCCAGTTGCCTCAAATCCGGCGTTGGCCCAGGCGCGCACGTCGTGGCCGGTCCCGCAGCCGGGAACTAAAACCGTGCCGCGTTTAAGATTTGGATGCGCATCGAGAAAATCAACCGTGCCGGGCGAAGGCTCACCTTTTTCCCAGGGCATATCGTTTGTTTGATACCGCGTTTCCCAATCAGTCTCTTGCATAATTTTTATTTAACCGCGGAGACGCGGAGGCGCGGAGAGGAAATATTTTAATTTTATTTTCTCCGCGTCTCTGCGTCTCCGTGGTCAATCTTTCTTAATTTCTCCGTCGAGCAATTCGATCACGCGAGGCGCACGAGCAGCGAGTCTCGCGGAGTGAGTTGCGATAACTAAAGTGGTGTTGCGTTCCTCGCGGAGCGAACAGATCAGTTCCAGAATTTCGTCGCCGGTGTGGGAATCGAGATTTCCGGTCGGTTCATCCGCCAAGAGCAAATCGGGTTGGTTAATCAAGGCGCGCGCGATAGCGACGCGTTGTTGTTCGCCACCGGAAAGTTCGTAGGGCCGATGCTCCATGCGTTCACCCAAGCCAACTCGTTTGAGCAAATTGCGCCCTCGCTCTGTCGCCTCGCTCGCGCTGAGACGCGCCATGCGCGCTGGCATGCAAACATTTTCCAAGGCGCTGAGTTCCGGGAGCAAATGGTAGGCTTGAAAAACCAATCCGATGCGGCTGTTTCGTAAATGAGTGAGCGCAGTGTTGGAAAGTTGGCCAAGATTTTTTTGTGCAAAATGAACTTCGCCGCGATTCGGCAAATCCAACCCGCCCAGCAAATGAAGCAGCGTGCTTTTTCCCGCGCCGGATGCGCCGCGCAATGCGACAAAATCTCCCGCGTTCACCGATAAAGTTACACCGCGCAACACTTCGAGTTTGCGTTTTCCAATTGTATAAATTTTGTGGACATCGCGCGCTTCCAGCAGTGGGATTTGCGAATTCATTTTCGGAATTTCACTCATAACGCAACGCCTCCACTGGTTGCAATCGAGATGCTTTCCACGCCGGAAAAAGTCCGGCCAGAACGCACGTCACGAAAGCCGTTCCACAAATAATTGAAACATCGCCGGGCTGAATTGAGGCGGGTAATTCGTAAATTTGATAAATCGACGCGGGCAATAATTCGTAGCCGACGGTGCGGTTCATGAAGGCGAGAAATTCGTTGCGATAATGCAACGCCAGCATTGCCACACCGAAACCGAGTCCCACTCCGAGGAAGCCAACAATCACACTTTGGCTGAGAAAAATCCAAAGCACCTGACGATTGTTTGCGCCGAGCGCTTTGAGAATTCCAATCTCGCGTGTTTTTTGAACCACGAAAGTAATCTGGCAATTCACGATGCCGAATCCGGCGACGATCATGATGAAGAAGAGCAGGAAAAACATCATGTTCTTCTCGACCGCGAGCGCGTTGAAAATTTGCGGATTTTCCTCTGGCCACGTCACGATTTGGAAATTTGGTCCGAGCGTTCGCGCGAGTTGTTGGCGGGCGACTTGCGCTTGGAATGGATCGCGCAACATGACTTGCAAACCGTGCACGGAATTTTCATTAAATTCGTAGAGTAACTGCGCATTTTTTAAAGAACTCACCACGATGGACGCGTTGTATTCCGGGAAGCCGACATCGAAAATTCCGCGAATAATATATTCCTCGGGAATCGGCACTTCGGCATTGGTTTGTCCGCGAGTGCGATGAATTTTTTCCACGCTGCTTGGCGAATAAATCACGACGCGATCGCCCACTTCCAGTTCCATGCCGTGCGCGAATTCCCGGCCAACGACCAAACCGTTTCGTCGCAAATCAAATTCACCATCAATAATACTTTTGGGCAAAACGCTGACGCTGCCCTCGAGCGCGGGATCAATTCCGCGAATTAACGGTGCGAGAAATTTCGGATTTTTATCGGCGGGCTGAGATTGTAAAAGAATTTGCCCAGTGATGAACGGTGCGACGCCGGTGACGAGTTGGTTGGAACTGACTTGTTTGCGAACGGCTTCAAAATCAGTCAGTGCCATTCCCTGGCCATTGGTGGAATTGATTTGAGAAATTTTTAAATGCGCGTTGAAGCCGAGTATGCGGTTGCGCCATTCCTGATCGAAACCGCTCATCACGCTAATGACCACGATGAGCACCGCGACTCCGAGCATCACGCCAATAATGGAGATAACCGTGATGACCGAGACAAACGTGCGGCGAGGCCGCAAATAACGCAGCGCAAGAAAAGCTTCAAATGGCAATCGTGACATTGGGGTGAAAGGCTAAACATGTCGCTGAAATGTGTCAACGAACCGACCAGAAAACAAAAGAGGCCAACGTTTTTGCCGTCGGCCTCTGTTGGTTTCAAATGTGAAATTATTTAAAAATTATAACCCACTCCGAATGTCAAAAAGATAGAGCTGCCCAGATCAATTTCTACTTTGCGACCGGCAATCGCGTGTTCGTAGGTTCCCAAATTTTGATACTGTACTCCGACAGTGGCGTTCCAGCGCGGATTGATTTGATAAGAAAGATTGGCCGCGACATAACCGCCTGCGAGCCATTCGTCATCGTGACCTTTGCCGGCGAATGCATAATTCGCGGACGGCGTGGTAAGAGTTTCATCCCAACTTGCTTCATTGTTCAATAACGCGAGAGCTAGTCCGGCGGAAAAATTCAAATCCAGGCGGTCGCAAATGGGAAACTGAAGGTAAGGTCCCAACCGAAATCCCCAAATATCTGACTCCAGTTCGCGACGTCCAGTAACGGTCCCGTGCGTGACCGACGGGGTGGAACTAACCGGAGTATCACCAATCACGAAGCCGGGACCGTTGAAGGTTCCCTGGTAGGGATTGGCCGGAGTCGCGCCCGGCGGCGTGGTTCCGGAAGTGAACGCAAAGGCATCGGTCGTTCCAAAAAGATTTCCACGAAATGAACTTCTGTCGTGCAAGGAAAGATTCAGATAATTACCGGCAGCTTCCAATCCCCAGTGAAGTTTTCCATTCACACCAAGCTGGCGATTATAGACTAATTCCCCGCCGAAACTTGGATCGTCTTCCATCCTCCGGGATGAAGAATTACCTGTAGAAGTCGCGCGGCTCAGAAGGACGGTGTCGCCGGAAACTTGACGTGCGCTGTCGTCGTAACCCCAATTCCAGGTTTGTCCCCCGAAATTGCCGCTGACGTCCGGCAAGATGTAGCCATCGTCATAATTGTAAGGATTGCCATCGGGCGTTCGTCGGGAATTTCCGTTGAGCGAAAGTTTGCCCAGATTTTTAAATTTTCCAGAAATGTTAAAACCGAATCGTCCGGAAAACGTGAACCGATTCGTTTCGTAATCCTCGGCCAAAACCGTGGAGGCAATTAAAAAAGTGGAACCAATCAGAGCGAGTCTCGTGTAGTGAGAATTTTTCATGTGCGTTTTTTAAGGATTTTGTGGAGCGATGACGACTCGATAGAATCGGCTTCCGTTGATCAACGGCTTGCTGTCCGTTTCCGGCGGGCCATCGTCATACCATTGAGTTCGGTTGGAGCCAGCCGTGATGGACGGAGTCGCGATTTTCCAGGTCAACATGTTGTCGTCGCTGTAATTGATCGTGTAAATGCGGCCGACGCTTGAGGTGAACTCGATGACGTAGCGGGGTTCCCCGGAAATTCGTGAGTCCACAAACCAGCGGTCAATTGCCACACCTGCCGCGGCATTGGTTCCAGTCGTTGATGGAGCAATGGATTGAACTTCAATGCTGTTGGTGAAGGCACGGCGGTCTGGATTGTAAAACTTGAGAACAATCGTGACGCCTTGAGCTGGGTTCAACGGCGAATTGTATTGAACGTACGGCCTGCCGTTATTTGTGCCGGTCGCATTGTATAGAGACACGCCCGTTCGCAGCCCGTCCACGTAAATTCGAAACGCAGGAATCGTTACACCACTGACGTTCGTCACTTTTACATTTTGCTCAAACAAGCCGGTTTGCGGATTGAATTTATTCGTTCCGACGAGCACAAAAAACTGTGCGGATTGAACCTGAGTCTGCACCCGAGAATTAGTCGCAGTTCCATTGTTATTGAAAGGATTGGGATCAGGCGTGCTGGAGGAACTCGATGCAACATTGGTGTAGAAACCGCCGGTCGGAGCATCGGCAGTGATAGTGTAATTGGTGGAAGCATTTTTGAGCAAAACGATTGCAGGCCAAATCACGACACCATTGCTGAAGGTTCCGCCTGACGAAGCACTCTGAAAAACCAAGTTGGTGGGCAGGTTGTCGATAACAACAACGTCAAATGCGGCAGAAGGTCCGCTGTTCGTCGCGGTGATGGTGTAAGTAACGCTACTGCCAGCCAGAACATTGGTTGAACCAGACTTAAAGATGGCAACGTCGGCTTGCGCGCCAACAATTACTGTCACCACTGCCGATGCCGTTCCTCCGTTGCCATCGCTGATCGTGTAGCCAATCGTTGCCGTTCCGTTAAAATTGGTTGCAGGGGTGAACACCAGATTGGTTCCGCTGATCACAACCGTTCCGTTCGTCGCCGTCGCACTCGTGATCGTCAACGGGTTTCCGTCGGGATCACTGTCGTTCACCAATACCGGGATCGTCACTGCCACATCTTCGGTCGTGTTGGCACTGTCGTTCACCGCAATCGGCGCATCGTTCACCGCGCTCACCGTCACGGTCACCACTGCCGATGCCGTTCCTCCGTTGCCATCGCTGATCGTGTAGCCAATCGTTGCCGTTCCGTTAAAATTGGTTGCCGGTATGAACACCAGATTGGTTCCGCTGATCACAACCGTTCCGTTCGTCGCCGTCGCACTCGTGATCGTCAACGGGTTTCCGTCGGGATCAGAATCATTTCTCAAAACGGCAATTGTCACCGTCACATCTTCGACCGTGTTCGTAGTATCATTTACGGCCACGGGTGGGCTGTTCGAGGGAGTAATGCCTGTGGGGGTAATTGGCAGGGTGAAAATATTTAAGTTGGTATACGAAACCGAAGAATTGATCTGTCCATTTATTCCATTGATGTCCTGGTTGATCGCATTGGGTTGCGTCGCAGTGCCAAGAATATAGCGGAAGGTGGAATTCGTCGTTATATTCGTGATTCCCACGTTTTGAAAAGCGCTGACAATATCCGCAAAAGGAACGAAGAAACTGACGAATTGGTCGGTTTGATCCCCGCTTCCAGTGGAGCCATCAATATTCAAAGGCGTTGGATTGGTGCTGGTCAAAACCGCGGGATCACTGGTGGCGGAAACGGGTTGCCAGTTGTAATTAGTGGCACTCTCGGCGTAACTGAAAATTGGATTTCCAGAATCAATTGAAGTGGTGGAAGGCGAGACGTTTGCACTACTGCCAGCCCGGAAAATTCTAATGCGGTCTGGCGATCCAGAGTTATCCACTGCTGCAAAAATCGAAAGCCGACCTGTTCGATTTACCTCGATCCCGACCAAAGCGACGCCGTCGAATCCCGTTGGGCCGTCATCGCGCCCGACGCGAAGTCGATAACCGATCGTACCGTTGGTCGGCGAAGTGCCTGGAATAAAAGTCGTGTAAACTGCCGGCAAATCATTCGTTCCGACGATATCACTTTCCGAGGAGCCAGTTTGTTGATCTTCGATATAATCCGAAATAGTCCCCGGCGGATATGGCAGGGCAGTCCACTGCGTCGTCGGGTCGCTTGGCAACACGGCGGCGGAAACCATCGCTGCGCCGAGGAAAAGCGTCACCCCGAGCAAAGCGTAAAAGATGATTGATCGCGCCATTTGTCGGGGATTAAGCGTCAAAACATCCTGCGCTCCGGAAACATGTGAATAGTTCATCTTTAAAGTTTGATTACAAAGTTGAGGGGTCAGTTCGGAATAAGCCCAAAAAAATAATGAGGAGGCGATTACAGCACGGCACATTGGGGAGCACAATTCTTTTGTGTTTGTTTGTCTTGTAAATGAAGCCGTCTTTTTTTTGAAATCGTATTGCTTTGTTCGTTTCCCTCGCTTCAAACGGGATTGCTTCCGCGTGGACAACCCCGGGAAAGCCAGAAAAGAAGAAAAAAAATTACGGCATAAGGGAACAAAAGTTTCTCCGAGATTCATCGGGGTGAAAAAGGCTTTGGAAAGACCACAACGGTTCGCGTTGATAATGCCTGGGCCGGCCTCGAATTACGACGCTTCAATAGCCGATGTCGAAGGATGTTGGTTCATTTGCAGCCAAAAGATTTCGAGCGTTTTCACCATCTGAATCAGGTCGTCGAAATTAACCGGTTTGAGCAGATAACAATTCACACCGGAATCATAAGCTTGGTTGACATCAGCGGGTTGTTTCGAGGAAGTCAGCATGACCACGGGTAATCGTTTCAACAGTGGTTGCGCACGTAGCCAGGTCAAGACTTCAAGACCTGATTTACGCGGCAGTTTCACATCCATCATCAGGACATTCGGCAAAGGAAATTTGTCGCGGTCGGAATAGCCATTTTCACCGCTTAAATAAGCTAAAGCCTGGTCGCCGTCATTGATGAAAACAACTTTGCCGCTAAAATTGGCTTTGCGAAAAGCGCGCTCCATCAACAGAACATCATTGGGATCGTCTTCAACGTGCAAAATCAAAAAGCTTTTGTTCATGCGAGCGTTGGCGTCGGCAACTCCAGCCAAAATTGAGTACCCTTGCCTGGCGTTGATTCAAGTCCCACACGACCACCCATTCGTTCAATTCCTTTGCGGACTATCGCCAATCCTATACCGGTTCCGGGATAAGTCTGGGCGGTGTGCAGTCGTTCAAACAAACCGAAAATGCGTTCCTGATATTGCGGCGCAATTCCGATGCCATTGTCTTTGACCCAGATTCGCACGAAGTCGCCGCGCTTTTCGCTGGAAATCTCTATTTTTGGTTTGGTTGCAGGCGCGACAAATTTCAATGCGTTTGAAATCAGGTTTAACAAAACCTGGCTGAGCGTGGAAGGATTGGCCAGAACAGGTTCCAACGAAGAAACGACTTTGCAGGTTCCCTTTTTTTCCTTCATTTGCTGATCCACCTGCATCAAAACTTCGCTGAGCAGGCTTTCAACATTCACTGGGATTTTCGTCACTTCATTGCGCGCTAAAAGACTGTATTCAAGCAAATCGTGAATCAACCGGTCCATGTAACGGGCGGAATTTCCGATGCGGGCGGCGTAATCTTTTCCGCTGTCGCTCAATTTTTCCTCGTCGGTCAACGCCTGGGCAAATCCTTGCATCGAACGGAGTGGCGCCCGCAAGTCATGGGAGATAGAATAACTAAATGCTTCGAGTTCTTTGTTGATTTGAGTCAACTCACAAACGCGTTGCTGGAGTTGCTCATTTAACGTGCTGATTTTTTCCTCCGCAAATTTGCGCGACGTGATGTCGCGCGCAAAAATGTAAATTAATTCCTCAGATGGAAATGGCGCGGCGGTCCAACCCAACCAACAAAAGGAACCGTCTTTGCAAATGTATCGGCCTTCAAAATAGGTGGAATCGCCCGAACGAAGCTTGACCATCTGGGTGCGCATCTCGTCACGGTCATCAACGTGAACAAATTCCAAACCGGGTTTGGCTTTAAGTTCTTCCTCTGAAAAGCCCATCATTTTTTCCCAAGCCGGATTGATCTGCAGAAAATAGCCTTCAAAATTTGCGATGGCCAACAGATCGATCGACAACGTGAAAAAGCGGTTGCGTTCCGTTTCAATTTCCAGTTTGCCGACGGCATCGGCGAGCTGACGTTGATGCGTCGCTTCCTCAATCTGCCGCAAGCGCGCCGCCTGAGTTTTGATTTGTTCGGCTTTACGATACAGCTCCACGAAAACGGAAACTTTCGTCCGCAAAATTTCGGGAATGATCGGGGTCAACATGTAATCGACCGCGCCAATGGAATAACCTTTGGCAATGTGATTTTCCGAATCGCTGTGCGAAGTGACGAAGATGATTGGCGTGTGCTCCGAATTAAGTCGCTGACGAATCAGCGTGGCCGTTTCAAATCCATCCATGCCCGGCATCGACACATCGAGCAAAATGACCGCGAAGTCCTGATTCAACAATTGGCGCAGCGCTTCTTTACCGGATTTGGCGATGACCAAATTTTCGTTGAGTTCACTGAGAACGGCTTCGAGGGCGAGCAGTTTGTCGGCGCGATCATCAACGAGTAGAATGTTGACCTTCTTCTCGACCTGACTGTAATGCCCGTATTTGGCGATCGACCGCTCCGGTTTTTTCACCGGAGACGGCGCGGACGATTTTGTGGTTGTTTC
>JBKJOZ010000107.1:0-3266 GCA_046595315.1 Limisphaerales bacterium | reverse complement strand
ACGCAATACGTTGATTTGTGCATGCCTCGCGGCGGAGAAAGTCTCATTCGCGCCGTCGCCGAATGTTCCAAAGTTCCCGTCATCAAACATTACAAAGGCGTTTGCCATGTCTATGTCGATGCTGAAGCCGATTTGAAAATGGCGGAGGAAATTGCGTTGAATGCAAAAGTGCAACGTCCCGCTGTCTGCAATGCGATGGAAACGTTGCTCGTGGATAAATCTGTCGCGGCGAAGTTCCTTCCGCAGATTGCGCCGAAGCTCGCGGAGAAAAATGTCGAACTGCGTTGCGATGAAACCGCGCTCGCTCTTTTGCAATCGGCCATCGGCCATCGACAATCGACGATCAAGCCCGCAACGGAGCAGGACTGGTTCACCGAGTACAACGATTACATTTTGAACGTGCGCGTCGTGGACGGTGTGAAATCCGCCATTGATCACATCAATCATTACGGCTCCGCGCATTCGGACAGCATCGTCACAAAGAACGAATCGCGCGCGAAACAATTCCTCGCCGAAGTCGATTCCGCAACCGTTTATTGGAACGCCTCAACGCGTTTCACCGACGGCGGCGAATACGGCATGGGTGCGGAGATCGGCATCAGCACAGACAAAATCGGCGCGCGCGGCCCAATGGGTTTGGAGGAATTGACCAGTTACAAATGGCTCGGTTTTGGCAACGGGCAAGTGAGGATCTGAAAGGTAAGAATTTTGGTGAAAATTCGAGAAACAGATCATGGGCGTTTTACGAGCAAGGAAATAATCGAAGCCTCCTTTGAAGAATGGATTGATTTTGTTTTCTCAAAAGACGTAACCGAACGGGATTGGATTTCTGGCGATGATTTCCCGAATTGGTCGGTGACCGCAACGACAACACTGGATTTTATCGAGAAGACCTTTCGTGAATCAGCATCCGTACTTGCGAATTTCTCGAATTCACAATTAAGCAACGGGTTGAATTTTATTCACAACGCTTCGCACTCGGATACGGTTCATCTTTTTCAAAGTGGAAATCTCCCACTTGAACGGCGAATCTCATGTCTCCAGTCCATTTGGTTTCTTTACTCAGATTGCTTTGCGAAGCGCTGCGATAACGTGCTCTCCAATTGGAATGAGGTTGATAATCCACTAAACGGCGTCTGCTACATGTGGTGGGATATTTTCGTTCTTTACGGCAATGGTGATTCAGCAGAAGAAAAATTGTTAAGCAGCGAATGTCTTTCCGTAATGAAATCAGCACTGGAAATCGATCACGTTGCTTGCCAAGAAAGTGCATTACATGGTCTCGGCCATTGGCAGGATTCTTATCCAAACGAGGTTTCTGCCATTATCAATGACTTCTTAGAATCACATTCCGACCTAGAATCAAAGCTGCGCAATTACGCAAGAGCAGCGCAGAGGGGTGGAGTCCAATGACCAAATACCCGGTCATGAGCTGAGTTCGGAAGCGGTTTTCCCGCGCTTGTCAGCCCTCGGCATTTCGGCCACATTCCGTCTATGCAAGTAGCGGCACAAAACGAATTTGTCACGGTTGAAGATTATCTCGCCAGAGAAGAATTCAGCGATATTCGCCATGAGTATCTCGGCGGTCTCGTATATGCGATGGCGGGTGAAACCGTCGCGCACAATCAAATCACCGGAAATCTTTTCGCAAATATTCGCCAAGATCTTCGCGGCAGCCCTTGCAAGCTCTACATCAGCGATATTCGGGTAAATTTCAAAATTCGTGGTGACGAATATTTTTATTATCCCGACATTGTTGTCACTTGTGACAAACGCGACACGCACGAACGTTTTGTCCGGTTTCCAAAACTCATCATCGAAGTCGCCTCGCCCAGCACGGAACGCATTGATCGCCGCGAAAAATTCTTCGCCTTCACGAGCATCGAATCGCTGGAAGAATACGTGTTAATTCCTCAAAAACGCGGTGAGTTCACGGTCTTTCGTAAAGCGAACAACTGGCGCGAGGAAAAGTTGCAAAGTGATGAACTTCGTTTGGAATCTTTGCAACTTTCCATGCTGGGCTCGGCCATCTACGAGGGAATTTGAACACCACAAATGCCATATCGCCTCGCGATGCTGCGATGGCGGTTCATGCCGCACTGCCAAAAGAGGGTCTGTTTGCCGGGCAGGAATGGCGCATTTCCCCTACTTCATTTCCAATCGGCGCGGAAATGGCGAAGGAATTGGAAACGCTCGGTCGCGTTCTTCTGCAATTCAATCGCGCGGTCAATTTGCTTTATCGCAAGAGCGTCGAGGGCAAACAGCCGGAGTGGATTTCTCGTTGGCTCGATCAAGGCAAGCCCGCCGAACTGATCGAACTTCAGCGCCATCCAAGTTTTAAAAACGAAATCCCGCGCGTCATTCGCCCTGATATTTTGCTGACGGAAAATGGATTCAGCATTACGGAACTCGACAGCGTCCCTGGCGGAATCGGGCTGACAGCGTGGTTGGGAAAAACGTATTCAGAAGTCAGGACTCAGATGTCGGAAGCAGAAGTCATCGGAGGCGCGGATGGGATGTTGAAAGGGTTCGCTGGAATTTTTGGCGAGGCAAAAAATGTTCGCATTGTCATTTCCGAAGAAGCCGCGACTTATCGACCGGAAATGCAATGGGTCGCCGAACAACTCGGTTCCCAATTCACAGTTCACGATTCACAATTCAAGCAGTTCGCGGACGGCGACGCGGTTTATCGCTTCTTTGAATTGTTCGACATCGCGAATGTGTCGAATGCGAAGCAGATTTTTCAACTCGCGTCGGAAAAGAAAATCCGCCTGACTCCTCCGCCCAAGCCAATCTTCGAGGAAAAACTTTTGTTTGCTCTGCTCTGGAACCGCAACCTGCACGACTTTTGGCGGCAGGAACTGGGCGAAAGCTTTCTGGCGCGGCTGCAAAAAATAATTCCCTACACTTGGGTGGTCGATCCGACACCGCTCCCGCCGCAAGGGGCAATTCCAGAGTTAAATCTTACCGAGTGGCAACAACTCAAAACGTTGTCCCAGCGCGAACGCGATTTGATTTTGAAAATTTCCGGCTATTCCGAAAATGCGTGGGGCGCGCGTGGCGTTTATCTCGGCAGCGATTTATCGCAAGGCGATTGGAGTGCCGCCGTCGATCTCGCGCTCAATTCTTTTGCCCGCTCACCGTTTGTTTTGCAGCGTTATCACAAACCAAAAATCGTTGCGGCAAACTGGTTTGATTTCGAGAAGAACGAACTAGTTCCACTGCAAGGCCGCGTCCGGCTTTGCCCATATTATTTTGTTGGCGGG
>JBKJOZ010000045.1:0-3939 GCA_046595315.1 Limisphaerales bacterium | reverse complement strand
AATGAAATCGCTGGTCTTGCCGCCGGTGCAGGAACCGACGTAAGCGCGATCCAGTTTCACATCAGAAAGTTCGCGCGCGGTTTTGCGTTGGCCGGGGTCGGGATGACACGCGACGGTCGGTTCAAGCTTCGAGAGATCGAGAACTTTTTCGTAAACGAATTTTTCATCCGCATCGCGTTCGACAGGTTCGTAAGTCGCTTTGGTGTTGTTCAATTTGCACCGCGCATCAACGTATTCTTTGGTGCGCGCGTCGAATTCAAAAATACCATTTTTACCACCGGCTTCGATCGCCATGTTCGCAATCGTCATGCGGTCGTCGATGGACAAATGCGGGATGGCTGAGCCGTCGAATTGCAACGCGCGATACGTTGCGCCGTCGAAACCGATTTCGCCGATGCAATGCAAAATAATATCCTTGGCCATGACGCCCGGTTGCAATTTTCCTTCGAGACGAAAGTGCATGGTTTCTGGAACTTTGATGAGCAGTTTTCCGGTACCCATGACGAAACCTGCGTCCGTGTTGCCGATGCCAGTGGCGAACTCGTTGAACGCGCCCGCCATGCAAGTGTGCGAATCGGTGCCGAACAAAATTTCGCCGGGACGCGTGTGACCTTTTTGCGGAAGTGCGGTGTGACAAACTCCGGCGTAACGCGAACCGTATTGTTTGTTGAGCAAACCTTTGGAGGCGTCGAAAGCCCAATGGCCATTCGGATCGTCAATCACGTCGTAAAAATAGGGCAGCCCTTGTTCCTTCACGAACTCGCGCAAAATATCGACGTTGCGATTGGACTTGGAATCGGCGGTGAAAATATAGTGGTCGGGAATGATGACGACTTTGTTTTTGTCCCAGACCTTGGCGGTTTTGCCGAATTCGCGTTTGAACACGCCGATGGTTCCCGGCCCGCAAACGTCGTGCGTCATCAAGACGTCAGCGTTGACCCAAATATTGTCTCCGGCTTGCACACGAGATTTGCCCGCGGCGCGCGCTAATATTTTCTCTGTCAGTGTCATAATGCGGCGGCAAACTTAACGGAGCCTGTGCCGGAGCGCAATTGTGGAATCGCCCGAGGCAAATTTCTTGAACGAAATTGGCCAAATTCGGGTCAACGGGAAGGGAGTTCGAGTTTGACCATCCATTGCGGATGAACGATACATAAGGCGCACATTAATGTTTATTTCCCGCACATTTATTTTTCCAAAGCTTGCGGTGTTGAGCGCAGTCACTCTGCTTTTTGCCGGAGTTTCCGCAACGGTTTTGGCTGAACCAATTCAGTTCTCCAACGAAAATCCCAAGCCGAAAGCGGAGGCGCCCGCTTTGGAAAAAAGTAAAACCTTAAAATTCCTGCGGCCGTATCGTCCGTCCAATCCGTTTTCCGAATCAATCTCCTTAAAATCGCCGTCGGTCACTCCGGCTGCGCCGCAACCGGGATCCGCGCCCACCAACAAACGGGACGATGAACTTTTGGATCGCAGGAGAAATTGGATTTTCGCTTTGCCGAATGACGAAAAGAAAAGTGGTTTGGCAGACGAGACATTCGGAGTGAATGGGACGACTCTTGGCGATGCAAAATCCAAAGGCGTGGTGAATCGGTTTTTGACGGATAAGCGAGAAAAGGGTTCCATCGCCGCTGATGGGAAAAAGGAAAAAGAATTAGGCCAACCGATTTTTGGTTTAGGCAGTGAGAAAGAAACAGAGTCGAAAAAAGGGAATTTATCTCAGCAAGAAATGCGCGTGCGAGAGTTCAGCAGTTCCACTGCGGGGCAAAGTAAATTATCAGAATTCTGGCGCGAGCAACAGGGTTCCAACGCCGAGCGGTTGCGCGAAGAAAAGCAAACTCGCATGAAAGAGTTTGAAAGTTTATTTGGTTCACCAAGCAGTGGAACCAAGAGCAGCGGAGCGAATTTGTTGGACGGACAAAATAATTTGGGGCTGCAAGCAGCGACTCCTTCCCGGGCTTCTGACCGGTTCAATGGAAACGCGTCGTCCGGTTCCTCCGATCTTTTCAAAACTGCGCCGAATTCCGCGCTGGGGGTCAGCACTGCCCCAAGGCCCGACGTCAACGCGCGTGTTTTTGGCGCGTCTGCTCCAAAAGCGTCTGTACCCGAACCAGCCAAACCGGTCCGGCAACCGGCGGTGCTCTCGATCCCTAAGCGCCGTTTCTGATTTAATCTAAACGTAAAACCGCAACGGTTTTTCCCATCTCAAATGAACTGTTCGGTGGTAATTCGATCAACCCATTCGCTTTAGACAGGGCGCTCAAGATGTGGGAAGCCTGCGTTCCGGCGGAACGAATATTGCCTTTGGCATCGACCGAGACGCGAACGAAATGGCGCCGCTCGCCGCGATTTTCCATCGGCTCCGCCAAAAAACCAGGATGCGTGGGCCACGTAAATTTTTTTGCGCCTTGCATTTTACCGAGGGCGGGCGCGACGAGTAAAATGAACGTGACGAAAGCGGAAACAGGATTTCCCGGAAGGCCGAACAAAATTTTCTCGCCGAGGCGACCGAAGACAAAGGGCTTGCCGGGTTTTAACGAGACTTTCCAGAAATCGAGTTGTCCGCCAAGCGCCTCAAAAGCGGCTTTGACAAAATCGAGTTCGCCTACGGAAACGCCGCCGGTGGTGACGACCGCATCACATTCCGAAAACGCCTTTTCCAACGCGGTTTTTGTCGCAGCGAGGGTGTCGGGAACCAGCGGAAATATTTTCGGAACGGCACCGACGCGTTGACTCAAGGCCGCCAGGACGATGCGGTTGCTTTCGTAAATTTCACTGGGCGCCAGCGTTTGTCCGGCTTCGCGAAGTTCGCTGCCGGTGGCAAGGAGTCCGACAAGCGGTTGACGGTGGACGCGAACGGTTTGGACGCCCACGGCACCGAATAAACCGAGGTGCCCGACGCTCAAGTGCGCGCCGCTTTCGGCCAAAGTCGAATTGCATTTAACGTCTTCACCTTTGAATCGAATATTTTCCCAGGGTTTGACGGAATCCATGAAAAGAATTTTCGCGGCGTCCTGCGCGTCGGGTTTCGTGTCTTCTTGCATCGCGACAGCGTCGCAACCGGCGGGCAGGGGAGAACCGGTGAAAATGCGAACGCATTGGCCGCGCGAAATTTTTCCCGGAAATAATTCGCCCGCCGCAACTTTTCCGATGAGTGTCAGTGAAACTGGATTTGCTGGGGTGCCGGAAACCAAATCCTTCGCGTGAACGGCGTAGCCATCGACCGCGGAATTATCGAAGCGCGGCAAATCAATTTTTGAAATGACGTTTTCTGCGAGGACACGTCGGTGCGCTTGTGGCAAACGAACTGATTCGTCTGGCAAAAGTTTTACCGTGGAGAGAATTCGATTTTGCGCCTCTTCCAATTCGAGCATGGAAAGAATTTCGAGGGGCGGATTTCAAATGTCGAACACCGAATGCGCCGTATCTTTCGGAATTTTAATGGGCCGAGGTCAGCACCAAAACTTGTTCGAGTGTGGAGACGCCTTCGCGGGCTTTATCCAATGCCACCATGCGTAAGGTTTTCATTCCTTGTTCGACGGCGAGCCTGCCGATGTCCTGCGCGGTGGCGCGTTTGATGATCAGCTTGCGAATTTCGTCGGTGATGGTCATGGCTTCGATAATCGCCGCCCGCCCGGAATAACCAGAGTTTTTGCAACGGTCACAGCCGCGTCCTCGATACAGGGGCACGCCGTCGAATAATTTTGGATCAATTTGCAGTTCCGTAAACATTTTGGCCGGATACGTCACGGGCTCTTTGCAGGACGAACAGATGCGGCGCATGAGGCGTTGGGCGCAGGCGAGAATAACGGAAGAGGAAATAAGGAACGGCGCGATTTCCATGTCGTCCAAACGGGAGATGGCGCCGGGTGCATCGTTACAATGCATCGTGCTCAAGACTTGATGGCCGGTGAGCGCGGATTCGACGGCGATTTCTGCCGT
>JBKJOZ010000335.1:0-16402 GCA_046595315.1 Limisphaerales bacterium | reverse complement strand
CCGGCGGCTTCTCGACTAACTTCATCTGGTGCCTCTACCTGAACCTCCGCAACAAAACGGGCGGCGACTATCTCAAGAGCGCGGGACAAGTCGCTGCTTCCGAAAACTCTGCGGCACACACCGAGTCCGTGCCCCTTTTTAGGAACTATCTTCTCTGCGCCGTGGCCGGGACGCTTTGGTATCTCCAATTTTTCTTCTACGGCATGGGCACGACGAAGATGGGCAAATACGATTTCTCCAGTTGGACATTGCACATGGCGAGCATCATTATTTTTGGAACGCTATTGGGAGTTTATCTCTCCGAGTGGAAAGGCGTCAGCAAACGGACGCAGTGGTTGATGCGATTTGGATTGTTCGTGTTGGTCTCGTCCACAGTCGTCATCGGTTACGGAAATTATCTCGCCAAAGAAACTCCAGCCAAAGCGATCATTGTGAAACCTGCTGAATGAAAATTTCCGTCGCACAAAATTTATTCCCGTGTGATTCGGATTTCGATTGCGACTGCCGTGTCGGGGGATAAAGTGGCGCACTACCAGCGATGAAATTTCTTAAAGATTCTGACGCGACTTTAGAGCCGCTCAAAGACAAGACTGTGGCGGTGTTGGGTTACGGCAATCAGGGTCGCGCCCAAGGACTCAATCTTCGCGACAGCGGGGTGCGAGTGATTGTCGGTAACCGCGATGATACTTACCGCCGGCAGGCCATCGCGGATGGTTTCCAACCGTTGTCCATTCGCCAGGCTGCTGAAGAAGCCGATTTTCTATTGATCCTCACGACCGACGAATGCCAGCCGGTGATCTGGAACGAACATATTGCGCCCGGCCTCCGATCGGGCAAAACGTTGGTATGGGCTAGCGGCTACAACGTCGGCTACGGCCTGATTCCACTTCCCGCCGATGTTGATGCGGTGATGATAGCTCCTCGGATGACGGGAGACATGGTGCGAATACTTTATGAACGCGGCAATGGCGCTATCGCCCAATTCGCGGTGCATCAGGATGCATCGGGTCACGCGCGCGAACGGTTGCTTGCTCTCTGCAAGGGCATGGGACTGACGCGAGGGGGAGTTTTTGAATCCACTTTCCGCGAAGAAGCTGAGTTGGATTTGTTTGCCGAGCAGGTCATCTGGGCCGGTCTGACCGCGTGGTTAGTCGAGTGTTTTGAAATTGGAGTGGCCCATGGTTTTTCACCTGAACTGATGGTGACGGAACTTTATGCTTCCGGGGAAGCGGGGGAAATTTTCACAGCTATGGCGAAGAATGGATTTTTCAAGCAGATGAGCCATCACTCAACGACCAGCCAATATGGAACGCTGTCTCGCGGACCGAAATTTGTCACTGATGAGATTCGCCAGCGTGCGAGGGAATTTCTGCGCCAGGACATCAAGGAAGGTGCATTCGTCAAGGAATGGACCGAGGAACAAGCCGCCGGTTCGAGCAGCCTTGATGCGCTTCGCAAACAGGCTCTCGCGCATCCGATGAGCCTCGCGGAAGATAATGTGATCCGGGCGATTCAGTCAGCCAAGTCGTAACCACTTGGCGCGTCAGTAATGTCGAAGCTTCTAAAAATTTTCCAATCATGGGCCGACTAACAAATCAGGTTGCATGGATTAGCGGAGCCACCTCAGGCATTGGTGAAGCGACGGCGAGATTATTTGCGCGCGAAGGCGCGAAAGTCGCCATCATCGGAAGACGTCTTGCGGTGAGTAAAAAAATCGCTGCTGAAATAAAACTTGCTGGAGGAAGTGCGCTCGCAATTGCCTGTGACGTGAGTAATGAAAGGCAAGTGCGCGATTCGATTCAGCGAACGGTGAAAGAATTTGGCAACCTCGAGATTGTCGTTAACAACGCCGGAATGGTTCACATCAAATTGCTCCACGAATATACCGAGCGCGAGTGGGACAACGTGATGAATGTGAACTTAAAATCCATGTTCTTTGCGACGAAGCATGCGATTCCCCATTTGCGAAAAAGTGGTCGCGGCTACATCGTCAACGTCGGTTCCATCAGCAGTTTTGTTGGGCAGGCATTAACTCCGGTCTACACCACTTCCAAACACGCCATCGTCGGACTGACCAAATCTGTCGCCCTTGATTACGCCGTGGATGGTATCCGTTGCAATTGCGTCTGCCCCGGAATTACCGACACGCCGATGCTGCGCGAACATTTGAATGCAACGCGCGATCCCGAAGCCACCCGCGCCGCGCGCTTGCGTCGCGTCCCGATGGGCGTCGCACTCACACCCGAAGATGTGGCGAAAACAATTTTGTTTCTGAGTTGCGAAGATTCGTCAGGCGTGACTGGCACAACGCAAATTATTGATGCCGGTTATCTCACCGCTGCGGAATGGGATTCGCAGGGAAAAACTGCTTTCATGACGTTGAAAAAACCTCAAAAGAAAAAATTGTGAAACGTTCGAAACTGCGCCAGCTAAAGCGGTAGAGGACTACCGCTTTTCGAAAGGCCATTCGTATGAAACTGAAACTAGCCTGTGCTGATTTTACTTTTCCTCTTTTGCCGCACGACCGCGTCCTGGATTTGATTTCCATGGTGGGTTTCGACGGAGTGGACATTGGATTGTTTGAAGGACGATCCCATCTGTGGCCTTCGCGAGAATTCAAATCACCAGTGCAATCTGGAAAACAACTGGGTAAAAAATTATCCGACCGTGGTTTGCGTTGTGCGGATGTTTTTCTCCAGATGAATCCGAGTTTCATTCCCTACGCCATCAATCATCCCGAATCGAACCGAAGAAATCATGCCCGTGATTGGTTTTTGAAAACTTTGGATTATGCCCTCGCTGCTGGCGCAAAACACGTGACCACGCTCCCCGGAGTTTATTTTGAAAAGGACAAGCCGACCGAGTCATGGCAACGCACCTGTGACGAACTTGCGTGGCGTGTCGACCAAGCGAAGAAGAATAAAATAGTTTTCGGATTCGAAGCCCACGTTGGTTCCATTACTTCAAATCCTAGAGCTGCGTTGCGTCTCATTAATGACGTGCCGGGACTGACGCTGACGCTCGACTACACCCATTTTACTCGCTCCGGTTTGCCGGACAGCGCGGCGGAACCGCTCATTGCGCATGCGACGCACTTTCACGCACGCGCCGCGCGCAAAGGACGTTTGCAAACTTCCTTTCAAAAAAACAAAATTGATTATTCCCGCGTTCTTCGCGCGATGAAGAAAACAAATTATAGCGGCTACGTCGGCGTTGAATACGTCTGGGTGGATTGGGAACATTGCAACGAAGTGGATAACCTTTCGGAGACAATTCAGATGCGCGATTTTCTCCGCTCGAAAATGTCCTGAAAATTCAAAAGGGATATACAGAATGGATAGGATAATTTCCGAATCGCTTTCCGAAATCCTGTCTATCCTGTCCATCCCTGTTAAAATATTTTGAAAATAAATTTTATGTTTACCTTCGGACTTGCGATGACGTTGCGCCCCGGCGCATATGAAAAATATAAACTTGCGCATGATGAACTCTGGCCGGAAATCGCCGAAGGCATGCGTGCGAATCAAGTCAGCATGGCGATTTACCGCGACGGCGACCGGCTTTTTGTTTTCGCCTCCGCGCCGAGCGAGGAATATTGGAATCGCAGTCGCCAGGATCCAATTCTCGCGAAGTGGGACAAACAAATAACTCAATTTGTGGAAGCGGATGAAAAAGGGGGCATTGCCTTCAGCTTCCTGACGAAAGCTTTTGGATTCGGAGAGTTTCAATAATTAATCCGTGTAATTCAGATAATTTAAAAATAATTTTTATGTGGAAAAAAATAGAGTGGAAAAATTTTGGCGCAAATCGGCTCTGGCTCTGGTGGTGTGGTCGGGATTGATTTTCACAGCGGAGGCGAAAGAGGTCGTTTCAAAAACAGCCGCCAACGTCATGACTGAATTGACGTTTACGGCAAAACAAAATTACGCCGACCCGTTTAACGAAGTGACGCTCGACGTTGTGTTTCACGACCCACAAGGCCATGAGCTTCGCGTGCCGGCCTTTTGGGCGGGAACAAATATTTGGAAGGTGCGCTACGCATCGCCCGTTGTCGGGAAGCACAGTTTCCGCAGCGAGTGCAATGCAAAAACGGATACGGGACTTCACGGTGTTAGCGGTCGAGTAGAAGTTAAAAAATACGCTGGGAAAAATCTCCTTTACCAACATGGCCCTCTGAAATTATCCGCCAACCGGCGCTACATGGAATACAACGACGGCACGCCATTTTTCTGGCTGGGCGATACCTGGTGGATTGGACTGTCTGCACGGTTGCACTGGCCAGAGGATGTGCAAACGCTCGCGCAAGATCGGAAGGCAAAGGGTTTCAATGTCATTCAACTGGTCGCGGGGCTTTTTCCTGACATGCATCCCTTCGCTCCGCACGGCGCAAATGAAGGGGGTTTTCCTTGGACGACAAATTATTCCAGCATTCGGCCGGAATATTTTGATGCCGCCGACAAGCGTTTGCTCTACCTCGTCGATGAAGGTTTCACCCCGGTCATTTTTGGAATGTGGGGATATTTCATGCAATGGATGGGCGTGGAAAAATCCGAGGCCCATTGGCGTTATCTCATTGCGCGTTATGGCGCGCTGCCCGTCGTTTGGGGCACGGCAGGCGAAGCAAATTTGGATTGGTATCTTACTTCTGGATTTCCGCACGATGACAGGGAGCAAATTAAAAAATGGACCGAAGTCACCCGTTATATCCGCGGGACCGATCCGTTTCATCGGCTCATTACGATTCATCCAACTGGCTTGGGCCGACTGAGCGCGCGTCACGCGATGGATGATCTTTCGCTCATCGACATCGACATGTTGCAAACACCGCACGGCCAGCGCGATGCGGTTGCGCCCACCGTGAACACCATGCGCGAGTCGTATGCCGACAAGCCCGTGATGCCGGTCATTAATGGCGAAGCCGCCTTTGAAATGCTCAGTGACAGTTTGCCGACGAAATGGACGCGGCAAATGTTTTGGCTCTGTATGATGAATGGTGCGGCGGGTCACACTTACGGTGCGAATGGAATTTGGCAGGTGAATCGTAAAGATGATCCGCATGGACCGTCCCCGCATCACAACGGTGGCGTCGGGTATGGAAAAATTCCATGGGACGAGGCTATGAATTTGCCCGGTTCCGCACAAGTCGCGTTTGGGAAAAAACTTTTTGAACAATTTCCATGGCACACATTTACGCCTCATCCTGAATGGGCAACCTATGCAAATAAATCTTCCCTGAGCTTTGACGGGTCACATTGGATTTGGTTCCCGGAAAAAAATCCCGCTCAAAATGCGCCATCCGAAAAACGATTTTATCGCCGCAATTTTTCTTTGCCGGTCGGAAAAGTCGTTAAAAACGCGTGGCTCCGGATTTCGGCAGACAACCGTTTTACCGCGAAGTTGAATGGTGAAGTCGTTGGCTCTGGAAGCGAATGGCAATCTGGAAAACAATTCGACGTTCTCGCTGCGCGACTCAAAGCGGGCGCCAACCTCTTAGCCGTTGAGGCCGAGAACATGCCAGATGGTCCGGCCAATCCGGCGGGATTGATCGTCGTAATGGAAATTCAATTTGCTGACGGCGAACTTATGAAACTGCTTTCCGATGCTGAATGGCGTTGCAACAAAAGCGAAGTTGCCAACTGGGACAAGGCTGGTTTCGACGATGCGGCGTGGTCCCAAGCTTTGGAAATTGGAAAATATGGCGAGGTCCCATGGGGTCAAATCGGCCATTCCAACAACGACGGCGTTTACGGTCCGCAATCGACTGGTATTCCCGGAAGCGTGCGAATCATCTACATTCCCGAGAACGATTCAATTCTCGTTCGCGATCTAGGCAAAAATGCAAAATATGCCGGCAGTTATTTCGATCCTGTGACTGGCATAAAAACGGCATTGCCACCAATCAAGTCTGATGACGCTGGTTTACAAACTTTCGCGCCCCCTGCAGCGAACGATCATGATTGGGTTTTGATCTTGGAATCCAAAAACCAAAAATCTGGGGCGGATAAATAATTCTTTCGCAACTGCTTCGACTTCACTTGACGCTCGGTCAGTTAAACGTTAAACCACTCGCGAAACGTTGCTTTTACGCGCAGAATTCACAGGTAATCGAACCGGCGTGACATCTATTATTTAAGATGGCGATTGAAAAACATTTTTAAACAACAACACTTAAGCATCGCCAAAAAAATTTATGAGACCTGAACAATGGGATATTTTTAAACGGGCCGCGCGCCTCGAAAAACTCGACCAGATTCCGATGGCCATGATCGTGGACAGTCCGTGGATTCCCGGGCATCTCGGCGTGAAGCACATGGATTTTTATCTGGATCCAGAAGTGTGGTTTCAATCGCATTTGAAAATACATCAAGAATTTCCAGACGTGATTTGGGTTCCTGGTTGGTGGATGGAATACGGCATGGCTGCCGAACCTTCCGCGCTTGGTTCGAAAATAAAATTTTGGACGGACAACACGCCGAGCGAATATCACACGCTGTTTCACATCGAAGACATCGAGAAATTTCCCGAATACGAAGTGGAAAACGACGCCTTTATGGCGATGACTTTGCATCGCATCCGAATGCAAAAACAACGCGTGTTCGATGCCGGTTACATCATGCCGATGGTGACGTCGCGCGGGCCGATGTGCACCGCCGGTTTCGTTCGCGGCACGACCGATTTGATGATTGACCTCGTCGAAAAACCAGAGTGGGCGCACAAGCTTCTCGATCTTTCAACGCGACTAATTATCGACTGGCTGAGGGCACAGCACAAAGCGATTGGCAATTGTGTCGAAGGCATTTTCATTCTCGACGACATCGTTGGCTTCGTGAACGAAGATCATTACCAGGAATTCTGTCATCCATACCTCAAGCGCATTTGCGATGCGTTCCCGAAAGATTGGGTGAAACTTTACCACAACGATGCGGAAGTTCAGGCGTGTTTGGATCATCTTCCCGACGTTGGTTTCAATGTTTTGAACTGGGGCAAACAAACGGACATTGCCGAAGTGAAAGATCGCGTCGGTGACCGCATGTGTCTCATGGGAAATGTGAATCCGCTCGAAGTTGGAGTGCGCGGCACGCCTGAAGAAGTTCGCGAAGCCACTTTGGACGTTCTCGAAAAAGGCGGCGACCGCGGAATGATTCTGTCCGTCGGCGGCGGCACGAGTCCCGGAATGCCGAAACGAAATATCGAAGCCATGCTCGCAGCGTTGGCCGAATTTAACGCCCGCGCTGTCGCTGCGAAATAATAAAAGATTTCTTATGCCAGACTACGCTCTAATGAATCAGTGTCTTTACGAAGGCAAAGCCAAAGAAGTTGGCGAGATGACCATTGCTGCCTTGGCAGAAGGTCGCAGCGTTAAAGAAGTTTTAACCGAAGGACTCATCGCCGGGATGAGCGTCGTTGGTGAAGATTTCAAATATAACATTCTCTATGTGCCGGAAGTTTTGATTGCCGCGCGCGCGATGAAATCCGGCATGCTGGTTCTCAAACCATTGCTGGCCGCGAAAGATTCCGATGTTCAACCCGCCGGAGTTCTCGTGATGGGAACAGTGCGTGGCGACTTGCATGACATCGGAAAAAATCTCGTTTGCATGATGGCCGAGGGTGCTGGTTTTCAGGTGCATGACATCGGCGTCGATCAAAGCATCGAAAAATTTCTCGCCGCTTACGAGTTGCACAAACCCAACATCATCGGCATGAGCGCGCTGCTCACCACGACGATGACTTACATGAAAACCGTCATTGATGGTTTTGACGAAAAAGATCTCGGTCACGTCAAGATGGCTATCGGCGGCGCGCCCATTAGCCAGATGTATGCGGACGAAATTGGCGCGGACGGTTACGGCGCGGATGCGTCAAGCGCGGTGGATTTATTTCTCCACTTCGTCGGCAAAGGCGTTCCGCCTTCCTTCAAGACAAAATTGGAAGCCGCAGCACCAGTCAAAGCCGAGCGCGAAGCCGCGACCAAGACGCGCGACCCGAACGCGAAATCAAAACTCCAAATTCTCTATTGGCAGGACATTCCTTCCGAGGTGAAAGCGTGGGATGGCTTTGATGAAGTTAAAATCAGTCTGTCCACGAAATTTGCCGAGTTGATTGACGAGTCGGCGCAAAAACAAGGTCACATTTCGGGCGAAGCTTACATGACGCATCTGCGTTGGGGTGATGAAGAGGAACGCGCAGGAACTCCCGAGGAAGTGGTCGAAGCCGTGCGCAAAGAAATGGAAGCGAAGTTTTTGAAACCCGCAAGCGCAGCATAATTTTGAGGCCATGAACCGATGCATTCATTGCACGAAAAACTTTTTCAATCCTCCCGGTTTCTCATCGGGACTGAACTCGTTTCCGTGCGCGGTTCGATGGTCGAGCGCAACGCGATAAAAGCCCGCACCTTCGCCAACGAACTCGTTGCGTGTCCTGAGATTGACTGGATTTCCATCACCGACAACGCCGGAGGAAATCCACAACTCGCTCCGACCGCGCTCGGCAAACCGATTCTTTACGCGGGCAAAGAAGTTGTCATTCATCTCACCTGCAAAGATCTCAATCGAAACGGTCTCGAGAGCGAAGCGTGGTTGCTGAACAGCGAAGGTTTTCACAACATTCTGGCGATGACCGGCGATTATCCCGTCGCCGGAAACGAAGGTCTGGCGAAACCGGTTTTCGACATCGATTCCGTCGGTTTGATTTCGATGCTCAACCAGATGAATCGCGGTTTCGATCCAAAAGACGCGCAAGGCAATCGCAAAAAAAATCAGCACGACAAAACCCAATTCTGCATCGGCGCGGTCACGACGAATTACAAGCTGCTCGAAGGCGAAGTAATGCCGCAATATTTCAAGCTCCAGAAAAAAGTGGAGTGCGGCGCGCAATTCATCATCAACCAGATTGGATTTGATTCCCGAAAAACCAGCGAGCTGCGCGTTTACATGGACGCTCACGGCATGGCGCAAACGCCGCTCATCGGAAATGTTTATTTGCTGAATCCACGCGTGGCGGAAATTTTTGCGGAAGGAAAAATCCCCGGCGTCGTTCTTCCTCTGCCGTTGCTCGAAATTTGCAAGAAGCACAGCCAGTCACCGGATGGCGGAAAATCTTTTTTCTACGAATTCGCTGCGAAGCAAATGGCGATTTATCGCGGCCTCGGTTATCGCGGCGCATATCTCGGCGGGGTTCATAATTTTCCTGTCGTTGAAAAAATTCTGGAAGTTGAAAAAAGTTTTTCCGCCGATGATTGGAAACAGTTTGCCCGCGAAATAAATTTCGCGCGTCCGAACGAATTTTTCTTCTACGCGCAAAATTCCGCGACCGGTCTCGTGGATTCCAGCGCGCGAAATCCCACGCCTGCAAAAAAATCAAAACACGTTGGGCCGGGTTATTTTATTTCCAAGACGGTTCACAATTTAATGTTCACACCCGGCAGCGCGGTTTCGAAATTCGGCGCGAAAATTTGCGCGAAGGCCAAAGACCCGACGCAAGGCCCGAAACCGATGCGCGCATTGGAACACGTCAGCAAAGCCGTTTTGTATTCGTGCAAAGATTGCGGCGATTGTTCGTTGCCGGACATCGCGTTCCTTTGTCCCGAATCGCAATGCGCGAAAAATCAGCGCAACGGTCCATGCGGTGGCACACGCGAAGGTCGCTGCGAAGTGGACGGCTACGGTGACTGCATTTGGCTGCGCGCTTACGAACGTCTCAAGCACGACGGCAACGAAGAACGTTTGATTGACCACGCGCCCGTCGTGCAAAACCAAGGACTTCGCGGCACATCCGCGTGGGCGAATTTCTGGCTCGGCCGCGACCACGCCGCAAAACGACAGGCACAATTGAATGATGGTGCGAAGTCCGATGCGTTGGTTGCCAAAACAATTTCTAAAACAAAAATCTAACCCCACATGAGCGAAAAAAAATTAAACATCATCGGCGAGTTGATGAACAACTCCTACGCCCGCGCTCGCGATGCGTTCAATGCACGCGACATTGCGGGCTACCAAAATCTCGCTCGCATCCAGACAGATTTAGGCGCGGCGTTTCTCACTCTGAACGTGGACGGCACGAATCGCATTCAGGTCAAGATGTCCGAGATGCTCGCGTTCCTGCCCGATGTCATTCCCGCGATTCAAGAAGCCACTTCGACACCCATCAGCTTCGACAATCCGTCCGTGGAATATCACAAAGTCGCGCTCAAATATTACGACCGCAAAAAGAGCGGAATGCCCATCGTGAATTCTCTCGCCGCCTCGCGCACGCACCTCGATGAAATGGTCGAACTCGTCAAACATTACGACACGATGGCCGTCGTTATGGCCTCGGAACATTTTGTCGAAGGCGGCACTTCGCAATGCCTGAATCCAAACGACGCCTACGTTGCCGCAAAACATTTTGTCGAATTGCTCGTGACGAAAGCGGGGCGTCGGCTCGACCAAATCATCATAGATCCCGGCCTCGCACCAGTCGGCGCGGACACTTACGGACTGGTGAACATCGGCCTCGACACGATGCGAATGATCAATGCTGATCCAGATTTAAAAGGTGTTCACATGATTGTCGGTCTCTCAAATTTTGCGTGGGGGACTCCGAAAGGGATTCGCGAAGAATTGGAAAAAGCGTATCTCACGCTCGGTATGGAAGTCGGTTTGGATTTTGCGCTCGCCAATCCCGAAAAATCTCCGGGCCCATTGCCCGCCGATAATCCGGTGGTTGATAAACTTCGCAAAGCGCTCGAACTCGGTCGCGCACAACCCGGCGAAACCGCCGAGACATCCGGCTACCGCCAGGCCGAAGCCATCATGGCGATTTGTCAGGAAGCCGCGGATGCTGTTGAACGTTGATTCATGCAAACCAATTCCTTTCCTGCAGCCACCAACGACCGCCGCGTCTGGCTGCGCGTCGGAACATTGCTGGATGGCGTCAGCCTGAAACCTGTCCGTGACGCGCATGTTGTTTATGATGCGAAACAAATTCTTTTCGTCGGTGACGCACAAACTTCACCGCCCTCTGAGTTATTAAATCCAAATCAACGCGAGCCCGATTTGCATTTGCCGGAATTTACTTTGTTGCCGGGACTCATCGAAGCGCACGCGCATTTGTTTCTTGAAGGCGGTGAATTGAATCTGGATAAACGCGCGGCATACATAAAACAAACTCCCGCAGAATTATTGGAAGCGGCGAAAAAACGGCTCGAAAAAATCGTGCGCCTCGGGGCCATTGCCGGGCGCGATGCGGGCGACAAGGACGGTGTCGGTCTGGCGTTGAGCAAACTTTACATGAGCGCCGACCGGCCATTGATGCCTTATCTCGACAGTCCCGGTGCGGCGATTCATCACAAAGGCCGTTACGGAAGTTTCATGGGCGAACCGATTGAAAATTATCCATCGGCTCACGCGTGCGTCGAAGGACGTGTGAAGGCTGGAGCGGATCGCATTAAATTAATTCCAACCGGAATAATAAATTTCAAACAAGGCGCGGTCACGACTGAGCCGCAAATGACCGCGCAGGAAGTTTCTGAGTTGGTTGCCGCCGCAAAATCTTTTGGCAAACAAACTTTCGCTCACGCAAGCGGCGACAAAGGAATTGAAAACGTCATCGAAGGCGGCGCGGATTCCGTCGAGCACGGTTTTTTTATCCGCGAAGATCAACTCGCCCGAATGCGCGACAAACAAGTCGCGTGGGTTCCGACTTTTGCGCCGGTGCAGGAACAAGTGGATCACGCCGACGTGATGGGTTGGGACAAAGAAATCGTTTCAAATCTGCAACGCATCCTCGACCAACACGCGGCGAGTCTCCTGAAAGCGCACGCGATGGGTGTTCAGATTATCGCCGGCAGCGACGCTGGTTCCGTGGGAGTCGCGCACGCCGTAGGTTTTCTAAATGAGTTAGTCTTGATGGAACGTGCTGGAATCTCGTCACTCGCAGTCGTCAACGCCGCCACGGGCAACAGCGCAAACCGCCTCGGCTACAAAGAAAATTTCGGACGTGTCCAACCCGGCAATTTAAGCCGGTTCATTCTCACCCGCCATTCGCCACTCGATGGAGTGGCAAATCTCACAAGACCAAAATCCGTCATCTTTGACGGGGTTGTTTACGGATCCAGCGAAGATTCTGACACCAACGGACTTTGATTTATTATGCGAAATCTTTCGGCTCGTCCTGGATTTTTTCAAAAAATGGTTTCGATTTTTGTTTTCCATCTTTGCCTGCCATTTTTCTGCTTCGCTGCGGAAACCAATCAATCAATCCGGTTGGTGAATCATCAGGATTATCCCATTCGTCTTCCGGTCACGGTTCGACAAATTCAAACTGCAGCGCCGAACTTAATTTCTAACAAATTGATTCAGCGAGATGGATCCAACCTGGTTTTCATCGCTGACATCGCGGCCCAAGGTGAAAAAGAAATTTCTTTTGGTGCGGCTCAATCGACATTGCGAAAATTGGTTTTTGTGACCGTAGCTACGAACGGAATCGAGTTGAACGTTGCCGGGCAAAAACTGGGTCAATTGACTTGGGACCTCGTCGTCGAGCCAGCGAAGAAAAAAAATCAAGACGGCGATATCGTCAGCACAAAATTTGATTACGCGAAAAAATTCGAGGCGCTTCTGCTTTCTTTCGAGAGAAAAATTTCTGGAACAGTTTTCGATACATGGATGGCAACCACGACTAAATCCGGGCTCGCGCTTTCGGTTGAAGCAAAGATTTTCCATCAAGGTTTTGTCGATGTGACCGCCCGCATTACGAACGAATCTGCATCGACGACGAATGTTTCTGCCGCTTTGGTCTGCCGCTGGAACCATCCTCCGTTGGAAGAAAGAAGGCTTTGTTACGACAATCGCCGGAGCGAATTTGGTTCGCTTGCGTCCACGCCGTTTCACGAAACTGAAGGCCGCCACTGGCATATTCAACACGGCGTCGATTGGGTTCGTTCACAAATTAAAAACGGCCCATCTGTGGTCTGGATTAATCCATTTGATCCGGTTTTTACCGTGCATGCCGAGGCACGTGGCAAAAGTCAGGAACGCTACACGATGGGCAGTCAGGCACAGTTCGGTCGCGAAGCGCAAAGTGTCGACGGCGCTTTCTTTTCCATTACGGAGATGGCACGACCCAATTTGAAATCCTATCGCGATCGCGTTCTGGAAAATGTTCTTCCACCGAATGGTGAGAGTTTTGAAATCACTACTCGTCTCGCCTTTCAGGAATCGGGCGGGTCCGATGAGGCGGCGGATCAAATTTTTCTCGGCACGAGTTCCTACCGCGAACAAAAGTCTGATGGAGAAAAATCCGAATTGATTTTTGGCGTGTCTGCCGTGCGTTTCGGCACAAGCTATTTTCCGTATTCGACGTTCGGCGAAAATTTCGACACCTACAAACTTCCCGGCATGGATCGCGAAGGTTTCTGGCCTCTAGCTGCGGACACCGTTGAGCAGTGGCCACTTTTCGCGGACGAAATCCGGCGCGATTTGCGCCTCGCAAAATGGATGGGATTTAAACTTATTCGCCTGCATCACCTCGAACTTCTCGGTCCGATCGGAAAAAAACTTCGCATGGAATATCTCGATTTTCTGTTTGGTGAAATGCGACATCTCGGTCTGCAAGCATTGCTCGACGTTTATGCCTCGCCTCAGCAGCTTGAAGAATTGCTCCAGCGTTATGGCGATGTGATCGATGGAATTGAAATCGAAAACGAAATTTTAATTTGGAGCATTCCGACTGAGCGGATTGCGGAATGGAAACAGATTTATGACACGGTGAAAAAAGTTGCGCCCCATGTGAAGGTGAATCTGACGGCGCAAAACAACACAGGGATTTTTGACCGACTCGCGAAGGTTGGGGTTGGGTTTGACCGCGTGGGACTTCACTCCTACGTCGATACATTAGACGCTCTGCCCAGTGCGCGAGGCTGGGCGTTAGCGGCGGGAGATTACGGAACGCGCATCGGCAAACCGCCCACGGTGACGGAATGGAATTATCGTGGTCTCACGCGGATGAGCCCGGAAGAGCGCGCGAAAATTTATTCGCAAATTTTTGAAGGCGCTTTGGCGACCCGTTCGATTTCAGATTTTTACCAGTTTCAATTTCAGGAAACACTCGCGCCAAATCCTGTCATTGGGCGGGGAAATCTTCTTCGGCATTACGAAATTTTCAATTTAAGTCGCCATCCGAAAATGGAAGCGGTGGAATTTGCGAAAATAATTCAACGTTATAGCGCCAAGGATGATCCGGTGAAAATGCTCGCGATCAGTTACGGCGAAACTGAATTGGACAAAACTGGAAACGGTCAGGTGAATTTAATTATTACAAATCAGTCCCCCCGTCCTTTGAAGTTGAAAGCAATCGTCGAAGCACCAAAGAATTTGAAAATTGGAATTGTTGGAGGTGAAAATATTTCCCTTGCGGCGCGGGAAACGAAAACTATTTCGCTCCAACTTGTAGCGCACGCGGCTACGCCCGGTTTTTATCACGGCTTTATTCGGTTTGAAGGCGAAAATAATTTTCTTCGTTACGCTGCTCTCGAAGCGCGGTTGCCCGGAATTCCTGTTTTTGAAACGACCACGAATCAAATTTATTATCCGCGTGGCGTTGCGGAAGAACTAAAATTTTCGTTCACGAGTATTACTGCGGTTGTTTACGGCCAGGACGCTCCGGTGACCGAGGTCGAGACGGCCATCGCCATCGCGCAGACTTTGGAAAGTGCGACGGGGAAGCTGGTTCCTTATTTTCAACTCAACGATCTACGAGCGGAGGCGCGTGCTTCAGGTAATTTGATTTTAGTCGGCACATCAAAAACACACGCGTTAATCAAAAGAGTTGAATCGAAACTTCCTGCTGGAAAAACCAGCGTGGTTCGAATCGAGAACGGAAAAAATGGCGAGTGGCTTGTGGTCAGCGGAGCAGATTCCGACTCTGCGAAAAACGCCGGGATGGATTTTATTCTCCGCTATTGGAAAAGCGCAAAAGATTCTGCCGCGCGCCGCGTCGGACTGGTCAAAAAAGAACTGCCTCGTGGAATTGATCCGGCGAGATTGCCGTAGATTATTTTGCCGGGAGAAATCCCTGGCGGCTCATCCATTCCTTGGCGCGATCGGGCCAGGTCGCAACGGAGCTTTCGATTTTGCGCAAACCGTAACCGTGTCCGCCGGTTGGATAGACGTGCAACTCGAAGGGGACTTTCGCTTCTTTCAAAGCTAGTGAATACAGCAAAACATTTTCCACATGCAGCGGATCGTCCTGCGTCATCGTCATAAAAGTAGGTGGCTGATTCGTCGTCACTTTGATCTCAGGAGAAAATTTTGTCAGATCATTGGTCGGCGTGAAATATGCGGGGTAAATGAGCAGCGCGAAATCGGGACGACAACTTATGGCGTCAGCGGAATCTACATTGGTGTAAGAACGCTGTTCGGTATGAGCGCAAAGCGTCGAGGCCAGATGTCCACCCGCTGAAAATCCAACGACGCCAATTCGTTTTGGATTAATTTGCAATTCCGTCGCACGTTGACGGACAAGTCCCACTGCGCGCTGTGCATCCTGCAATGGCGCAAAATGTTTTTCCAAACCAGCGCGACGCGGCACGCGATATTTGAAAAGCACTGCGGTCACGCCAAGCGAGTTAAGCCATTCGCAAATTTCCGTGCCTTCGATATCGGTGGCGAGAATGTTGTAAGCGCCTCCAGGAAAAACTAAAACCGCCGTGCCCGTATTTTTCTCAGATGAAGGTCGATAGATGCTGATGGTTGGTTTTGAAACGTTCCCGATTCGAGTAACGGGTTTGCCGGAAACGAGACGGTCCGTGGGTTTTGTCACGTTGCTTTCTTGCGGCAGATCGCTTTTTTCACCGGGAACTTTGCCGGGCCAAAGTGTCATGATCTGAGGAGGTTCGGCGGCGCCAATCTTTTCAGCTAATAAAAAAATCGTAGCGGCAAGAACCAGCCGATAGATAAAAAACGTTTTCATAACGTTGATTAAAACGAGTGCGCGGCGTTGAGTCGAAAACTTTTCTTCGCGTCCTGTAAAAAGATTTAAGTTCTTTGTCCGCTTTTGCGTTCGGCGGGCGTTTATGAGTGAATGCCGACGATGGATGACATGGTTTTATTGCGCGAATACGCTCACGGACAATCCGAGTCCGCTTTCGCCGAGTTGGTTCGCCGCTACATCAATCTGGTTTATTCCGCCGCGCTGCGACAGGTGCGCGACCCGAATCTGGCCGAGGAAGTGACTCAAGCCGTCTTCATTATTCTCGCCCGCAAAGCCGGACAACTTTCCAAAGACACGGTGCTCTCGGGTTGGCTGCTCAAAGCCACTCGTTACGCGGCGAACAGCCAGATTCGCGGCGACATTCGGCGAACCCAACGCGAACAGGAGGCTTACATGCAATCCACTTTGAACGAACCGGACGCAGCGGCGTGGG
>JBKJOZ010000277.1:0-2931 GCA_046595315.1 Limisphaerales bacterium | reverse complement strand
GCGGACGGTTTGAAAACGGGGAAATCGCTCGTGGAACCCGATAAAACGGAAGTAGCCAAATCAGCCGTGGCCAAAGCGAAAAAAGTGGGCGTGCAATTTTTGATCCCGACCGACAACGTGATTGCGACGCCCGTGGCGACGGACAAGTTGAATAAAAAAGGGAAGCCGATTTTTGAATTTCAAAACCCGCGGGTCAATTCGGAGCCGAATATTCCTGACGACGCCGAGGGTTTCGACATTGGACCCGAAACCGCCAAAAAATATTGTGAGGTAATTCACGGGGCGAAAACGATTTTGTGGAACGGGCCGATGGGAATGTTTGAAGACGCACGATTTGCCGAAGGAACTTTGGCTGTGGCAAAAGCGGTGGTGGAAGCCACGCAAAAAAACGGCGCGGTCAGCATCATCGGCGGCGGCGACAGCGTGAAAGCGTTGAACAAAGCTGGCTTGGGCGACAAAGTGACTTTTATGAGCACCGGCGGTGGCGCGAGTTTGGAATTTTTAGAAGGACAAGTTTTGCCCGGCGTCGCAGCACTCTCAGAAAAATAAAATGGAAAAAGAACGCAAATTAATCATCGCCGGAAACTGGAAGATGAACAAAACCGCCGCTGAAGCCTTGGCTTTGGTGCACGGATTGAAGATCGAACTCGCCAGTGTGAAGGAAGTGGACATCGTGGTTTGCCCGCCATTCACCGCGCTCTCTGAGGTCTCGAAAGAAATTTTGGATTCAAAAAATATCCGGCTCGGCGCGCAAAACATGAGCGAAAATAATTTCGGCGCGTTTACCGGCGAAATCGCGGCTGGAATGTTGAAAGAATTTTCGGTGCGTTACGTGATTCTTGGCCATTCCGAACGTCGCCAATACCAAAACGAAAGTGACCAATTAATTTCCAAAAAAGCCTTGGCCGCACATGCTGCGTCCTTGAAGCCGATTGTCTGTGTGGGTGAAACCTTGGAGCAACGCGAAGGCAACGAAACCGAAAAAATCGTGGGCGCCCAGTTGCAAGGCAGTTTGGCGGGCTTGAGCAAAGCGCAAATGGAAGAAACGATTATCGCTTACGAACCAGTTTGGGCGATCGGCACGGGCAAAACAGCAACGACTCAGCAGGCACAGGACGTTCACGCGTTTATTCGTCAAACCGTGGCTGCGCTCTTCGACGAACCTGTTGCGCGCCGCGTTCGCATTCAATATGGTGGCAGCGTTAAACCGTCGAACGCGCGCGAATTGATGTCGCAACCGGACGTGGATGGCGCGTTGGTCGGCGGGGCGTCGCTGGACGACCGGAGCTTTTCGGATATAATTAAAAACTCAATTTAAGAATTTATGATGACATTGTTTATCGGACTACTCACGGCGTTAATGTTACTCGACTGCGTGCTGCTTATTTTGCTCGTTCTCGTGCAATTGCCCAAAAAAGAAGCGGGTGCTGGCATGGCATTCGGAGGTGCGGCCACGGATGCGTTATTCGGCGCAGGTTCCGGCAATGCGCTGACGAAAATAACTAAATATGTGGCCGGGGCATTTTTTGTATTGGCTTTAAGCTTATCCCTACTGATGTCGCATAACAAAAAGCCAGGCACGACCGCGTTTGAAGAAGAATTGCGCAAGCAAGCCAACACCAAGCAAGCGGCTCCGGTGGTGCCCGCGCCAGCCGTCAAAACGGAAACGCCGATGTTGCTCACCAATCCGGTCGCTCCGGCAAACAAATAATCTCATGAAAGTTTTGGCCCGCGTTCTTGGAATTTTTCCGGGAATGTTTTATCGCCAAAACTTTCCGTTCCAAATTTTGGCGAAGGTCTTTTCTGAAAAGAAAAATTTCCTTCGCCTTTTTGCTTTCTGTCTTCTCCTCTCTGGTTGCGCAGTTTCTGAACCCAAGGCAAATCTCGTCATTATCAATGGTCCCGAACCAGAGTCGCTCGATCCTGCCATCATCACCGGACAAGCCGATGGCCGCGTCGCCAGTTGTTTATTTGAAGGTTTAACTCGTTATCGCGCGACCGACGCCATGCCGGAACCGGGCATGGCCGAACGTTGGGAAATTTCGCCCGACGGAAAAACCTACACTTTTTTCCTGCGCTCAAATTTGGTTTGGTCCACGGGGGAACCGATCACCGCGCACGACGTGGTTTATTCCTGGATTCGTGTGCTCAATCCACTGACCGGCAGCGAGTATGCCGGTCAATTATTTTACGTGAAAAACGGCGAGGATTTTAATGCGGCCAAAACGAATTTGTTAACCGGGAAAAAATTCACCGCCGAAGACGTCGGAGTTCACGCGTTGGACGACCGGACTTTGCGCGTTGAACTCAGCAGTCCAACCGCATTTTTCCTCGACCTTTGCGCCTTTCAAACTCTCGCCGTTGTGCCGCGTCAAGCGATCGAAAAATTGGGCGATCGCTGGCTCACCACTAAATCATTGCCCGTAAGCGGGGCTTACGAATTGGTCGCGTGGCGGCTGAACGATAAAATTCGCATTCGCAAAAATCTGCGTTACTGGGACGCGGCAAATACCAAAACTGAACTGGTTGATTTGCTCCCCTGCACTGTGGCGAACACGGCGTTGAACCTTTACGAAAGCGGCGCGGCGCAAATCGTTTGGGATAAAGAACTCGTGCCGTCCGATTTAATTGATGTTTTGCGCAAACGCCCGTATTTCCACAGCTCGGATTATCTCGGTACTTATTTTTACCGCTACAACGTCACGCGAAAACCGTTCAACGATGCCCGCGTTCGCAAGGCTTTTGCGCTCTCCGTGGACAAGACGCGCATCGTCGAAAAAATCACGAAAGCGGGTGAAAAACCGGCGTCGCAATTCGTCCCGCCGGGCGTCGCGAATTACAATTCACCTCAAGGCCTCGGCTACAATCCCGACTTGGCGCGCAAACTTTTGGCGGAAGCCGGTTATCCGGGCGGCAAAGGTTTTCCGCGCA
>JBKJOZ010000263.1:0-3698 GCA_046595315.1 Limisphaerales bacterium | reverse complement strand
CCGCAACTGATGATGACGGACAATACCCACCAAAGATCGGGCAAGCTTTTAACCACTTCCGCGCCATCGACCATTTGCTTTATCGCAAAATCGCCCAACAACATTTTGCTGGCGATGAATGTGATGACGATTGAAACCGCCGACGTGATCCAAACCAAATGAGTCAGAGGCGCTTCAAAATCGAAATCTTTTTTACCGCCGAATAGCGCTTTGCTGAGGCCTTCGTTGATGAAGTAGGAGGCGAGCGACGTGACGATCATCAACGCGCGCATCGTGAAGAGCCAGATAATGAGCGTCGCGACGATGGTCGGAGTTGCGGCTAATGCGAGCGCGAGAAAGGCGATCAACGCGACGCCGGTGACGCCGTAAGTTTCAAAACCGTCCGCCGTCGGTCCAACTGAGTCACCTGCGTTGTCGCCGGTGCAATCCGCGATGACGCCCGGATTCTTCGGATCATCTTCAGGAAGTTTGAAAACGATTTTCATCAGGTCGGAACCGATGTCGGCGATCTTGGTAAAAATACCGCCGCAGATGCGAAGCACCGATGCGCCGAGTGATTCGCCGATTGCAAAACCGATGAAGCACGGGCCGACCAGTTCGCGTGGCAAAAACATCAGAATGCAAATCATGAAAAACAGTTCAACGGCGACGAGTAAGAGTCCGACGCTCATGCCGGAACGGAGTGGAATTCCCAAAGTGGCGAGCGGATTACCTTTCAATGCGGAAAACGCGGTGCGGGAATTGGAGACGGTGTTGATGCGAATACCGAACCAGGCCACGCCATACGAACCGAGAATTCCCAAAATCGACGCGAGAAGAATGACGATGACATTCGACGTCGTGTTGTGCTGGAGAAACTTGAAGAAATAAATCATGCAAGCCGCGATCAGAAACCAAAGAATCGCGAGAAATTTTCCTTGAGTGAAAAGGTAGGTTTTACAGGTTTCCCAGATGGTCTGCGAAACATTGGCCATGCTGGAATGCACGGGAAGCGCTTTGGTTTGCTTGTATTGCACCAAGCCGAAAATTGCGCCGATTGCGCAAATCACAATGCCCAGATACATCAGCTGCGGACCAGTGACGCCGCCCATTCCATCAAAATGAACGGTCGATAAATCGGGGATATGAAGGTCGGCCTCGCTCGCAAAAGCGCCCCCACAAACACCGAAAACGGCGATTAAAATAACGATCCAGAAACGTAGTTTAGTTTTTAACATAGAGTTGGTTGCGGGGACTATTTGCAAAAGGAGAACTAATTGCCAACCCTTTTTTAATTTGAGTTTGGCGGAATTCTGCATCCTCTTTTCCCTTGTCGTGTTTCAGGCGCTTCCGCATCTTGTGCGAGTGTCCGACCGAATGATTTCAGATGTGTTAACCAAGCCCGATGCCGCGCTGGAAATGACGTTGCGTCCGTCTCTTTTTTCGGATTTCACCGGCCAGGCCAAAGTCAAAGAACGTTTGGAAATTGCCGTGCAAGCCGCCAAACAACGCGGTGAAGCGATCGATCACGTTCTCCTCAGCGGCCCTCCTGGTTTGGGGAAAACGACGTTGGCCAACATCATTGCCAAAGCGATGGGGACAAATCTCAAATCCACCTCCGGCCCAACCATCGAAAAAGCAGGTGACCTCGCGGGCTTGCTGACAAATCTCGAAGAAGGCGACGTGTTGTTCATCGACGAAATTCATCGTCTGCAAAAAACGATCGAAGAATATCTGTATCCCGCGATGGAAGATTTCAAACTCGATATCATCATTGACCAAGGGCCAAACGCGCGAAGTGTTCGTCTCAATCTTCCGCGCTTCACATTGATCGGCGCGACGACGCGGAGTGGTTTGCTCACTGCACCATTGCTCACGAGATTTCCAATTCGCGAACGAGTGGATTATTACCGCGCGGAACAATTGGAAAAAATCGTCACGCGCTCGGCGAATTTGCTTTCGATTGAGATCGAGGAAAAAGGCTCGCAGGAAATTGCCCGCCGTAGCCGGGGCACGCCGCGCATCGCGAATAATTTACTGCGCCGCGTTCGTGATTACGCGCAAGTCCGCGGCGACGGACGCATCACGGCTGAAATCGCGGATCTGGCGTTGGCCATGTTGGAGATTGATCAAAATGGCCTCGACGAAATGGACAAACGCATTCTCGAAGCCATCATCGTGAAATTTGGCGGAGGACCAGTCGGTCTCGGTTCGCTCGCGGTTGCTGTGGGCGAAGAACCCGACACACTCGAAGAAGTTTACGAGCCGTATTTGATCATGGAAGGCTACTTGAACCGCACCTCGCAAGGCCGCATCGCAACGGAACTCAGCTACAAGAAGCTTGGACTGAAACCGATGACGGGAAACCAAACGAAACTGTTTTAACTTTTTCCTTCGCGGAGCAATTCCATTAATTGCGCCGCAAACTCCGGCCCGCTGCCGCTTTCCTCGTGTTTGAAATAGACGAAAATTTCTTCCGTTGATTTCCGCTGTTCTAAAATAATTTCTGCCCAACGTTTCAATTCCTCTTTGTCGTATCGATCGCGCAAACGGAAATAGCCAAAGCCACTGGTCATCTCGACTGGCGTGGAAAGATTCTCGCTGTCGGCGATGCACAAAGCGGCGTCATGGGATTTCAAAGCCGCGTAAATATCGTCAGCAAACCATGATTCGTGGCGGAACTCGAACGCGGCCCTGATTTCTTTCGGCAACGCTGTTAGAAAATCTTCGAGGCGCCGCAAATCTTTTTTTAGAAATGGCGGAAGTTGAAATAAAATCGGCCCAAGTTTATCGCCAAGTGTTTGCGCCATATTCCAGAAATATTCCAAAGTATCGGCGCTGCCAACGAGCTTTTGGTGATGCGTGATTTTCTGCGGTGCTTTTAGCGCGAAACGAAATTGCGCCGGCGTTTGCGCTGACCAGTTCAGTAACGTTTTTTCCGTGGGAATGCGCCGAAACGTGTAATTAATTTCCGTCGTCGAAAATTTTGACGCGTAAAACGGCAGCATCTTCGCCGTGGATAAATTTTCGGGATAGAATTTCCCCTTCCACTCTTTGTATTGAAATCCCGATGTGCCGATCCAAATCATGAAAT
This sequence comes from Limisphaerales bacterium, assembly GCA_046595315.1. Lineage (GTDB taxonomy): Bacteria > Verrucomicrobiota > Verrucomicrobiia > Limisphaerales > CANJXF01 > CANJXF01. Next base: position 625 of record JBKJOZ010000263.1, on the reverse strand, counting down.
TAGATTAAGCGTGAAACGGAACTTGCGAAAGGTAGGTCGCGTCAGTCCGTGCGCGCCTTTTCGGCTAGAGAAAATGCGGCACGCACGGACTGACGCGCCCTTCCAACCGAATCACCACCGCGTCGCTTTCAGAAACGCGATCAAGTCGGCCAATTCCTGTTTGGTCAATTGCTCATCCAAACCGGTGGGCATGACGGACATTGTGCCGGGGCGCATTTCAACTATATCGGCGCGAGGAATTCTCGTGTCCGCATTCGGACCGCTGGCCAAAATGATTTCGTCCGGAGCATCTTTTTTCAAAACGCCGCTGTAATCTTCGCCATCTTTCGTCGCGACAATCATCGGTTCGTAACTGCGCACAAAACTCGCGCTTGGATAAACCACTGCTTCGAGCAAATCACGTTCGGTTCGAACCGTGCCGATCTTCGTGAGGTCAGGACCGACGTGTCCGCCGTTGTATCCAATCGCGTGGCACGATGAACAGGCGGCCTTGGCGCTGTTGAAAAGGTTTTGGCCGCGCCGGATGTCACCGTTCTTCAGTGAGGCGAGCAATTCATCAATGTGCGCGGATTGTTTTTTCGCATCGACATTGAGCATCGCGTAAAGCGATTCGGCCTCCGATTGA
>JBKJOZ010000224.1:0-7191 GCA_046595315.1 Limisphaerales bacterium | reverse complement strand
TCACCTGACTCACAATTCAAGGCGAATTCTGCAAGTTTTTTTGCTTCCTCCAGTTTTAGACGGCGAATCAAAAATTTTAACGCGGGCACGGCCGACGGCGCGGCACTCAACTCATCCACGCCTAAACCAAGCAAAAGCGGCGCGAGCACTGGGTCGCCCGCCATCTCGCCGCAAACGCCGACCCAGATTTTATTTTTATGCGCCGCCTCCACGGTCATTTTGATTAAATTCAAAATCGCGGGATGCGTCGGCTCGTAAAGGTGCGCAATTTTTTCGTTCAGACGATCCACGGCGAGCGTGTATTGGATCAGGTCGTTTGTGCCGATGCTGAAAAACTTCACGCGTTTCGCCAGGCAATTGGCGACCAGTGCGGCGGAGGGGATTTCCACCATCATTCCGATTTCCAAATGGTTGTTGAACGGAATTTTTTCAGCGCGCAATTCGGCTTTGCACTGTTCGACGAGCGCGTTGGCTTCATCGAGTTCCTTCACGCAGGAAATCATCGGATACATCATTTTGACATTGCCGAGGACGCTGGCGCGAAGAACGGCGCGGAGTTGATCGCGAAAAGTTTTCTTTTCATCGAGGCAATAACGAATCGCGCGCCAACCGAGAAATGGATTCATTTCCTGGGGCACGTCCAGATGAGATAAAAATTTGTCTCCACCGAGATCAAGCGTGCGAATGATGACCGGTTGCGGATTCAGCGCGGCGGCAATGTCACGGTAAGCAGCGTATTGCTCTTCTTCGGTCGGTAATTCGGTGCGGTTGATGAAAAGATATTCCGTGCGAAACAATCCTACGCCTTCCGCGCCGGAAGCTTTGACGGCATCCGCATCGTCGGCCCCTTCGATATTCGCGGAGAGCACCACGCGAGTGCCGTCGAGTGTCACCGCAGGTTGCCCCTGAACGTCGCGCAGTTTTTCCTGAAGATCAACGTGTTTACGGATGAGTTGGCCGTATTCAAAAAGAGTCTGATCCGTCGGGTTGATGATGATCTGGCCGTTGTAACCGTCGAGCAAAGCGTAATCACCGGTTTCAAGCTCTTCGCTCGCATTTTTCAGTCCGACCACGGCGGGAATTTCCAACGAACGTGCCATGATCGCGGTGTGTGAAGTTTTGCTGCCAACATCGGTCGCGAAGCCGAGCACCATTTTTTTGTCGAACAATGCCGTGGTCGAAGGCGCGAGATCTTCGCTGATGATGATGCACGGCTCGGTGAGTTTTTTTAAATCGATCGGCTGATTGCGCCCGAGCAAATTATTCAAAATGCGCTCGGTGACATCACGCATGTCGCTGGCCCGTTCGCGCAGATAGTCATCATCCATCGCGCTGAGCGTTTTCGCGTAACGCTCGGCGACCTGATGGAACGCGAACTCAACATTAACCTTGTCCTTGTGAATCAGCCGAATGACTTCGTCGAGCAACGTGCGGTCTTCGAGAACCAAAAGGTGCGCGTCGAAAATACTGGCATCTTCTGCGCCCAAACCTTCACTGACTTTGTGTTGAACTTCGAGGAGCTGTTTGCGGGTTTCGGTGATCCCGTGCTCCAGCCGTTTGAGCTGGGCGGGAAGTTCCTCCTCAGACAATTTATGATGCGGAATGGAAAGTTCCGTTTTTCCGAAAACGAGAATTTTTCCGCGACAAACGCCAGCCGAGACGGGAATCCCTTTGTAAATCCTTTCTCCGCTTGGCTCTGGCATGGAGAATACTTAATCGCGATTGAGATTCTTGGAAAGTAATTCTTGGAATTAGAGGTGTTGCTGAAATTTTACCGGAAGAATTGCCCACTCCGGAATGTTGCCATCCTTGATTTCCAATTTTCCTTCGTTAAACTCGGCGGCGTTCAGCATGACTGGCTTTCCCAAATCACGCAGATCAACCAAACATGAAAAATAAAGCCTCCACTCGCTGCGGAATCCTCGCCGGTGGCAATTGGATTATCGACCAGGTCAAAATCATCGACGTTTATCCGCAGCGCGAACAACTCGCCAACATTCGCAGCCAATCGCAGGGCACCGGCGGCTCGCCTTACAACGTCCTGATTGACCTCGCGAAACTGGGTGCGGATTTCCCGCTGATCGGCGCTGGGTTCGTCGGCAAAGACGATTTGGGCCGCCACATTTTAGAGGATTGCACTCTCAATAAAATCGACACGAAATATTTGCGCGTCAACGCTTCCGCTCCGACTTCCTACACCGATGTCATGACGGAAAAAGAAAATGGCCGCCGAACATTTTTCCACCATCGCGGCGCAAACGCACTCTGGGAAGGCGATGATTTGAATTTCAAAAAAATCAAAGCGCAAATTTTTCACTTGGGCTATTTGCTGTTACTCGATGGGCTGGATGCGCCTGATGCAAAGTTCGGGACGAAGGCAGCGCGTTTGCTCGCGGCGGCGCAGGACGCAGGCATGAAAACCAGCGTCGATGTCGTGAGCGAAGACAGCGATCGTTTTGCCAAAATCGTTGGTCCCGCGCTCAAACATGTGGATTACTGCATCCTCAACGAAATCGAGGCGGGCAAAACCACTGGATTTAAGATTCGCCGTCCCGATGGCACGCTCGACACGGTCGCGCTACGTCACGCGTCAGGAGCATTGCTTCAACAAGGCGTTCGCGAACTGGTGGTGATTCATTTTCCCGAAGGCGGATTCGCCCGAACCCGTCGTGGCGATGATGTTTGGCAGTCCTCGCTGAACTTGCCTGCGAAATTTATCCAAGGCACCGCCGGAGCCGGCGACGCCTTTTGCGCCGGAGTTTTGCTGGGCTTGCACGAAGGCTGGGAACTTTCGCGTTGTTTGCTGACCGGCGCGTGCGTCGCGGCGGCTTCACTTTCTGACCCGACCTGCACCGGCGGCGTGAAAACGCTTTCAGCTTCCATGTCGCTGGCGAAAAAATTCGGCGTGCGAAAATGTTTGGGTCGTCACGTTTAAATTTCAACCCGTTTTCCGTCTCAAGGCCGTAATTCCAAACAAAAAGCCCGCATTTCTGCGGGCTTTTTGTTTGAAAATTGTGAATCGAAATTTGCTCAGGCGCGTTCCATGTATTTGCCGTTGCGCGTGTCGATTTTAATTTTTTCACCCGTTTTAATGAAGAGCGGCGCTTGAACCGTGATTCCCGTTTCCATCGTGACTGCTTTCTGCACATTGTTGGCGGAATCACCGCGCACACCATCGGGCGCATCCGTCACCGTCAAAATCACGCTCGACGGCAATTCAATCTGCACTGGCTTATCTTGCACCAGCGTCACAGTGACCATCGCGTTCTCGATCAAAAATTTACAGGCATCACCGACCACATCCGCCATGATCGTCATCGTTTCGTAAGTTTCCGGATTGGAAAAAACGTAGTCTGAACCGTCTTTGTAGCTGTATTCCATCTTGCACGTCATCATCGGGATGATCTCGATTTTTTCGGTTGAACCGAAACGCACGTCGGAAGATTTGCCGGTGCGAATGCTGCGAATGGTTGCTTGCACAAAAGCGCGGAGGTTGCCGGGCGTGCGATGTTGCATATCCAAAACAACGCAGACATCGCCGTTATAATTAATCGCCACCCCTTTTCTAAGATCGTTTGCTGATGCCATAAAATGTTTTAAAATTCGCTGAGGATTGTCCGGCAGCGGAGCGTGGAACATAGCCAACAAAGAGGTGATTGCAAGTTTCAAAACCGCAGGCGAGGAAGACAGAATTAACAGAATCTACAAAATTATCAGAGGGGCTCCGGAACCATTCTGTAGATTCTGTTAATTCTGTCTAAGCTTTGCTTTCCCAAAAAATCCGTTATCAAAAAGCCTATGCACTCAAATATTTCGAGGCGCGGCTTTTTCAAATCATCGGCGCAAACCAGCTTGGCTTTGGCTGGTTTTGGTTTCCTGCAAAATGTTTCACGCGCCATCGAACCTTTCAAACGCGCGGGCAAACCGAGATTTCCGCTGAGCCTTGCAGCGTATTCTTTCCGCGATTTTTTCAAGAGCAAAGACGCGTCAAAACAGATCGATCTTTTTAAGTTTATTGATTTCTGCGCGGAGCAAGGTTGCCAAGGCGCGGAATTAACCAGCTATTATTTTCCCACACCGGTCACAAATGATTATTTGCTCCAAATCAAACGGCACTGCTTTTTACGCGGCATCGAAGTAAGTGGAACGGCTTGCGGAAATAATTTTGCTCTGCCCAAAGGCGACAAACTTACCGAGCAAATTAACTCGGTGAAAAAGTGGATCGACCACGCCGCTGTCATGGGCGCGCCGCACATTCGCGTTTTCGCCGGAACCGCCGCCAAAGGTCTGACGGACGCCGAAGCGCGCAACATGTGCATCAATTCGCTGGAGGAGGTTTGTGATTACGCAGGCACCAAGGGCATTTTTCTCGGCTTGGAAAATCATGGGGGAATTGTCGCCGAAGCAGATGGTATTTTAGAAATCATCAAAGCGGTGAAAAGCCCCTGGCTTGGAATCAATCTCGACACCGGGAATTTTCACACGGCAGATCCCTATGTTGACCTCGCCAAAATCGCGCCGTATGCGGTGAATGTTCAAATTAAAGCTGAAACCAAAGAGAAAGATGCTGTCGCGAAAAAGGCGGTGGATTTGCGGCGCATTTTTCGCATCTTGCGCGAGGCAAATTATCAGGGCTACGTAGCGCTCGAATACGAAGCAAAGCCGGATCCATGGACGGCTATTCCCAAATTATTAAAGCAGATTAAAAAACTCGCGGCTTAACGGACTCGCCATGGAACCGCTCAACCTTTTCGAACTCGAACAACTCGCGAAGGAAAAGCTTCCGCGCATCGCCTACGATTATTTTTCCAGCGGAGCTTGGGATGAAATTACGCTGAAACGAACCCGCGAAGCCTACAACGAAATTTTGGTTCATTATCGCGTCCTCGTGGACGTGAGCCGCCGGCATCTTTCCACCACGCTATTCGGTCAATCGCTTGCGATGCCACTGCTCGTCGCGCCGACGGCGTTTCACAAACTAGCACATCCTGATGGCGAACTCGCCACCGTGCGCGCGGCCGGTTCGGCCGGTATTCCAATGGTCCTCAGCAGCCTCTCTACCACCACTGTTGAAAATGTTTTGGCGGCAGCAAGCGGCCCGGTTTGGTTTCAACTTTATATCAACAAAGATCGCGGCTTCACCCGCGACCTCGTGGCACGCGTGGAAAAAGCCGGATGCAAAGCGCTCATGCTCACGGTGGACACGCCGGAATGGGGTCGACGCGAACGCGATGTGAGAAATGGGTTTCACCTCCCTGCCGGCTTGAGCGCGATCAATTTGGTTCCGTCAAATGAGTGCGGCGAAGTCATTGGTCAAAGTGGCGCAGGTATGGGACAAGCGTTCACCTGGATGCTCGACGCGTCCGTGACGTGGAAAGATGTGGATTGGCTGTGCTCGCTCACCAAATTGCCGGTGCTGCTCAAGGGAATTTGTCGTGCTGATGATGCGGAACGTTCCTTGCACCACGGAGTAGCTGGCTTGGTTGTTTCAAATCACGGCGCGCGGCAAATGGATACCGCGCCCGCGACCATCGAAGTTCTTCCACGCATCACCGAAGCAATTGCTGGAAAAATTCCAGTGCTGCTCGACGGTGGAATTCGTCGTGGCCTCGACATTTTGAAAGCCCTTGCTCTCGGCGCGACCGCTGTGCAAATCGGGCGTCCGGTTTTGTGGGGACTCGCCAGCGGCGGGGAACAAGGGGTTGGAAAAGTTCTGGAAATACTCCGTCAGGAATTGGATTTAGCGATGGCGCTGGCCGGTTGTCCCAATGTGAAATCCATCACGCGCGATTTGGTTTCCCCAGATTGATCAATCCAGCACGAATTCCACATCGATCTGTTGCTTCGCGCGCTCCTCTTTTTCTTTTTGTGTTAATGGAAACCGTCGCACCAGGTCTTCATTCATTTTGACATCGTTGGTTGGAAAGGATGTTTAGCCCTCCAAGTTGCCCGTTTCTTTTCCAGAGTTGTCCTTGGTATTTTCAAATCTTAAATCGGTTTGTGATGCAACTGCGCATGCGCCGCAGCGATAAATCCTTTGAAAAGCGGATGCGGCTGGTTCGGCTTACTCAAAAATTCTGGATGAAATTGTGAGGCGATGTAAAACGGGTGATCTGCAATTTCGATGATCTCAGCCAACTTCCCATCAGGAGTATTACCGCTGAAAGTGAAACCCGCTTTCTCGAAACGGTCACGATAAGCGTTGTTGAATTCATACCGATGACGATGGCGTTCGTGGATATAAAATGCGCCATAAAGTTGGCTGACCTGCGAGCCCACCTTCAGTTGGCAAGGCTGCGAACCGAGTCTCATCGTGCCACCTTTTTTCACGACATTTCTTTGCTCGTCGATCAACGCAATCACCGGATGGGGTGTGTTGGGATTGAATTCTGTCGAGTGCGCATCGGCAAGGAGTAGGACGTTGCGAGCAAATTCGATCGTGGCGATTTGCATTCCAAGACAAAGGCCGAGGTAGGGAATTTTTTTCTCACGTGCGTAGCGCGCAGCAAGAATTTTTCCTTCAATTCCCCTTTCGCCGAATCCGCCCGGAACCAAAATTCCACCGAGGCCGTGCAAAACTTTATCGGGCCCTGATAACTCGATGTCTTCCGCGTCCAATTTTACAATTTCCACGCCGCAATCGTGCGCAATGCCACCGTGAATGACGGCTTCGTAAACCGATTTGTAGGCGTCGTTGAGCTCAATGTATTTGCCGACCACACCGATGCGGACGCGGTGCTGCGGCGCGATCAGTTTGCGAATGATTTCCTGCCAATGACTCATGTTGGCGGGCGGCGTGTCGAGGCGAAGCTGCTTGCAAACCAAATCGTCCATCCGTTCGCGTTGCAGCATCAACGGCAATTCGTAAATGCTATGATCGACATCTTTTTCTTCGATGACCGCTTCATACGGAACATTGCAAAAAAGCGAAATCTTTTGGCGCACCTCGGTGTCGAGCGATTTTTCACAACGGCAAACCAACATGTGCGGCGTAATGCCGATTTCGCGCAATTTCGCCACTGATTGCTGCGTTGGTTTGGTTTTTAATTCACCTGCAGCCTTGATAAATGGCACGTAGGTGACGTGGACGAACATGGCGTTTTCATAACCAACTTCTTGCGCAAATTCCCGAATCGCTTCCAGAAATGGCAACCCTTCGATGTCGCCGGTGGTCCCGCCAATTTCGGTGAT
>JBKJOZ010000020.1:0-4058 GCA_046595315.1 Limisphaerales bacterium | reverse complement strand
GTTTGAAGCAAATTGGAGCCGATAAATCCACCGACCCCAGTGATGAGCCATTTGCGCGGATTGGAGCGCAAATTAGTTTTTAAATTTTCGTAGGCAGACATGAATTCACTAAGCTTTCCAAATTTTCTCCGGAGAAATTTTCACGGATGCCATCGCATTTCGCGTATCGATAATGCAATTGGCCCATTGCCCAAGCTCATCGTAATTCACGACTTTGTGCGCAGTCGCAATGATCACCGCGTCGAAGGCTGAAATCGTCTCGCGATTCCACAGCGTCGATTTAGTTCCAGTCCAGTTCGCATGTTCGCGGGTTGGATTGATTTGCGGAATATGCGGATCGTAATAGGCCACTTCAGCTCCGCGCTCCCTCAATAAATCGAGCAGAACAAAAGTAGGCGACTCGCGCAAATCATCGACGTTCGGTTTGTAAGCCAACCCGACCAAAAGAATTTTGCTGCCGTTGACCGATTTCTTTTTTGCGTTCAGCGCTTCGGCGACGCGGTTCACAACGTAATGCGGCATGGCCGTATTAATTTCGCCGGCCAATTCGATGAAGCGCGTGTTCTGTCCAAATTCGCGCGCTTTCCAGGTCAAATAAAATGGATCGATTGGGATGCAATGTCCGCCCAATCCCGGCCCCGGATAAAACGGCATGTAACCAAACGGTTTTGTTTTGGCGGCGTTGATGACTTCCCAAACGTCAATGCCCATCGCGGCGTAAACGACTTTCAATTCGTTGACGAGCGCGATGTTCACTCCGCGAAAAATATTTTCCAAAAGTTTAGTGGCTTCTGCGGCGCGACAACTGGAAACCGGCACAATCGTTTTGATCGCTTTGCCATAAAGTTCTTTTGCTTTTTCCAAACACGCAGGAGTGAAACCACCCACCACTTTTGGAATGATCGCCACTTTGCTGTCAGGATTGCCGGGGTCTTCGCGTTCAGGCGAAAACGCGAGATGAAAATCTGTTCCAGCTTTTAGCCCTGAACCCTTTTCCAAAACCGCCCGTAAATCTTCGTCGGTCGTTCCGGGGTAAGTGGTGGATTCCAACACCACCAAAGTTCCCTTTTGCAAATGCGGCGCAATCGCCTCGCCGGTTTTGAGGATGTAGGAAATATCCGGTTCACGATTTTTATTGAGCGGCGTGGGAACGCAAATAATCACGGCATCGACGCCGCGGATTTCAGAAAAATCAGTTGAAGCGGCAAAGGTTTTCGCCGACACCAGCTTTTGCACATCCGCGCTGTCAATGTGTTGAATATAACTTTGCCCGCGATGGATCGATTCGACTTTGGCCAAATCAATATCCAACCCCAACACCTGCACATTATTGCGTGCAAATTGCAGACAGAGCGGCAGGCCAACATAGCCTAAGCCAATGATCGCGATTTTCATGAAGGGGCTGAATATGCATCAAAAGGGGTATGGGCTGGCCAGTTTTTTTTTCCATTCGCGTGAGTTGTTGCAACTGTTGCATTGACCTTCATCCCTTGGTTCACCAAGGATTGTTGAAATGTTTTACCCCATTTGCGAAAAAACGTTTGACCTAATCCGCTCATGATTTCCGCCAACTCCACTGCGCCGACTGGTTCAAAAAGTGGCCGCTGCCTTTCGGTAGTGGTGCCGGTTTACAACGAAGGCGCCACCATCGCCAACGTCATTCAGACCGTCTTGGCTCAACCGCTCGTCCAGGAAATTATTATCGTGGATGACGCTTCCACAGACGGAACCTGGCAAGCGCTCCAGCCACTCGTTCAGGAAAATTCTTGCGTGAAACTTTTTCGGCACGAAGTCAACCAAGGCAAAGGTGCCGCGCTTCGCACCGGTTTTTCCAAGGCGACCGCGCCCATCGTCATGGTCCAGGACGCCGATCTCGAGTACGACCCGAGCGAATATCCGGTTCTCGTCAAACCAATTCTCAGTGGCAAAGCAGATGTGGTTTTCGGTTCGCGCTTTATTGGTTCTGGTTCCCATCGCGTGCTTTATTACTGGCATTCACTCGGCAACAAGCTGCTCACCACCTTCTCCAACATGGCGACGAATTTGAACCTGACCGACATGGAAGCCGGTTACAAAGTTTTCAAACGCGAAATCATCCAGAAAATTTCCATCGAAGAAAATCGCTTTGGTTTTGAGCCGGAAATCGTCGCCAAAGTCAGCCAAATGGATATTCGCATTTACGAAGTCGCCATTTCCTATTACGGACGCACTTATGCCGAAGGGAAAAAAATTGGCTGGCGCGACGGCGTCAGCGCCCTGCGTTGCATCATCAAATATAATTTTTTCCGTTAGCATGAAAGAGTGGCCCAACGAAAAAGCGCTGAACAAAAATTTTGAGTTCGACGCGCTCAAGGAAGCCCAAAACTATCGCCGCGCTTTGCTCCGCGATTTTTCGGAATTCCTCCGTGGAAACGTCATCGAAGTCGGCTCAGGCATTGGGCAAATGACTGACCTGCTTCAGAAAATTCCCGCCATCACCCAATTGCAAGCGGTTGAACCGAATGCCGCATTCTGTAACGAATTCAAAACCAGATTCCCCGCCCAACCGCTAGTTGAAGGCACCCTCGATGGATTGGAACAAAAAACAAATTGGGACGCGATTCTCAGCATCAACGTACTCGAACACATTCGCGACGACGAACACGAATTGGAGACTTATCACAGTTTGCTCCGCCCCAATCGCGGCACGCTTAATTTGTTTGTCCCCGCGCGCCAGGAAATTTACGCACCGCTCGATCAAGACTTTGGCCACCACCGCCGCTATGCCAAACCAGAGCTAAAACGCAAACTGGAAGAAGCCGGTTTTGAAATCGTGCGAATCCGCTACTTCAATTTCGCCGGATATTTTGCGTGGTGGCTCAACTTTTGTTTCCTGCGGCGGAGGCAATTTAATTCCCACGCGGTAAAATTTTACGACCGCATTATTTTTCCAGCTGTTTACGCGATCGAATCAACCGGCATCCCATTTCCCATCGGCCAGAGTTTGATTGCGGTCGCTCGCGCCGTTTAAAAATGTCACTCCGAATCCTCGTTATCCCCGACAAATTCAAAGGAACCTTGTCTGCCGAAAATGCCGCACAAGCCATCGCGCGCGGCTGGAAACAATCCCGGCCGCACGACACGCTCGAACTTCTCCCTATGTGCGATGGCGGCGAAGGCTTTGGAAAAATTATCGGACAACTCTTCGACGCAAAACCGCGCAAAATCAAAACTGTCGATGCCGCCCATCAGCCGATTGAAACCATTTGGTGGTGGAATTCAAAAACCAAAACCGCCGTGATTGAATCTGCAAAAATCATCGGCCTCGCCATGTTGCCGCCAAAAAAATTTCACCCGTTTCAACTCGATACATTTGGCCTCGGAAAAGTTTTACTCGCCGCGCAAAAACTCGGCTGTCGGCATTGCATCGTCGGCATCGGCGGCAGCGCGACCAATGATGGCGGCTTCGGAATGGCGCGCGCGCTCGGTTGGAAATTTTTGTACAACGCGGGAAAAGAAATTGAGCCTTGGATGGAATTAAAATTGCTGGCGAAAATTGTTCGGCCAAAAAATGCGCGAATGAAAATCACGGTCGCGCTCGATGTGCAAAATCCGTTGTTGGGCGCGAACGGAGCGACGCGCATTTACGGGCCGCAAAAAGGGTTGCGCGAGAAAGATTTCGCCATTGCCGAAAGCGCACTCGGAAAGTTGGCTGAAATTTCCTGCAATTTTTTCCAAAAAGACTTTTCCAAAACTCCCGGTGCAGGCGCGGCGGGCGGGCTCGGTTTTGGTTTGATGGTATTTGCCTACGCAAAACCGGAATCTGGTTTCGAAATTTTTGCCACGGCTGCAAATCTCAAAAAGCGCTTGCGCAAAATTGACTTGGTTCTCACCGGCGAGGGCGCGATTGATCAACAAACTTTAATGGGCAAAGGCGTCGGGCAAATCGCGCTGCTGTGCAAAAAGTTTAAAATCCCGTGCCTCGGCATTGCCGGAATTGTGACCGAGCCAGAAAAGGCGAAAAAACTTTTCACGCAAACTCATGGGTTGACGGAAATCACCCGCATCCAAAAAGCAAA
>JBKJOZ010000396.1:0-12584 GCA_046595315.1 Limisphaerales bacterium | reverse complement strand
GGTTGTCCTGAAGCTGTTCTAAAACGTGCGCCGTCCAGCCGCTGGTTCTGGCGATGGCAAAAATCGGTGTGAATAAATCGGTCGGGATTCCGAGTGAATAATAAACCGTCGCAGAATAAAAATCGACGTTCGCGTGGAGGTGTTTTTCTTTAAGCATGATTTCTGCGATGCGGTCGCTCATTTGAATCCACTTCGGTTCGCCCAGTTTTGCGCTGAGAATTTGCGCCATGCGCTTCAGGTGGGGCGCGCGAGGATCGAGCGTTTTGTAAACGCGATGGCCGATGCCCATGATTTTTTTCTTTTGCGCGAGGCATTCCTGAACGTAGGCATCGACTTTATCGAGCGAACCAATTTCGCGGAGCATTTTGATGACGCCTTCGTTTGCGCCGCCGTGCAATGGGCCTTTCAAAGTCCCAATCGCACTCGTGATTGCAGAATACATGTCACTCAAAGTTGCGATGGTTACGCGCGCAGAAAAAGTCGAAGCGTTCATGCCGTGATCCGCGTGCAAAACGTAACAAAGATCCATCGTATTAACTTTTTCGTCAGACGGTTTTTCACCATCGATCATGTAAAGAAAGTTCGCTGCTTCGCCGAGTTTTGCGTCGGGATGAATCAATTCCTTGCCCTGCCGAGAGCGATGAAAATACGCGGTGATGACAGGAATCTGCGCGATGAGCTTGACCGCTTTTTCGCGATTCGCATCCACGCTGTCGTCGTCGGCGTGTGCATCGAAACAGCCGAGCGCAGAAATGCCGGTGCGAATGGCATGCATCGGCAACGTGTCTTTCGGCAGACTTTTGATCAGGTCAATAACGCCTTTGGGCAAATCGCGGTGCGCCGCCAAATGCGCTTTCAATTCGGCCAGTTCATTCGCATTCGGCAGGTGTCCGTAATGCAAAAGGAAAACGACTTCCTCGTAAGAAACTTTTCCAGCCAGTTCGTTGATGTTGTAACCGCAATAAATCAGTTCGCCGACGTCGCCTTTGACATCGCTGAGTCGCGTGCTGGCGGCGACAATGCCTTCCAATCCTTTGCCCGGCGTTTGAGTAGAGAGAGTAGTCATGCAAAAAATTCGTCTAATCCGAAAAAATGTCCGGCAAATCTAGGTAACGCATTTTGGTGCGTCAACGGTTTTCCCTTTTTTCACGTCTGAAGGTTCGCGTTCTTCAACTCGACCATGACCTGCTCGACAGAAATTCCGGACAAACCGGCGTCGCTCCGAATGATTTTTGTGCGCGGGCTTGGCGGACGCCAAATTTCTTCGACGGTTTCGCCCCATAAAATCAAGCCGGGCAAATCGAGTGCGGCGGCCAGATGAGAAATTCCCGAATCGTGTCCGATAAATCCCGCGCAGGAGTGCAGCCGTGACGCAAGCTCGACCAAGGGGAGATTTTCGGCAAGTTCGAAACGCCCGTGAGGCAACTGAGCTGATAATCTTTTGAGGCGCATTCCTTCCGCCTCGCCGCCGATTAAAACCAAATTGAAACGAGTTTCCACCACGAGTTGAGCGAGCAGTTTTGCCCATTTCGTTTCCGGCCAATTTTTCTGTTCGCTGCCGCTGCCGGGATGAAGAGCGATCTGGTTGAGAGTTGTTGGCCGGGAATTGAGAAATAATTGCGGAACAGAATCCGCATCGAAAATGGCGAGCCGCTCCAGCGGTTGGAGAAAAGTCTTCGTGGCGTGCAATTTCAACTTTTCGTCAGGGCGATGAGGCGCCGCGAGAAATGGGGCCTTCGTGCAGCGCGCGACGTTCGTTTGAAAAATTTGGTCCGGATCGTAGAGATATGAAATTACGATGGCGAAGCTGGCAAAATAATCGCTCAATTCTTCGGATAAATCTCCACCGCGCGCAAAAAATTGGGCCAGGGCGCGAGACTCAATCGAACGAACTTGATCAACCAGTCCACCCGCCAAGGCAAGGTTGGCAATGTGCGGATACCCTAGCACTTCGAGATGCGCTTCTGGAAATTGTTGCCGGAGCGCCGAGAAGACCGGCAGCGTTAAAATAAAATCACCGATGGCGCCGCCGCGAATAATTAAAATTTTTCCGCGTGCCAGTTGCACCAGAGCTCAGAGCGGGCGTTCCTTGATGCCGAGTTTCTTGCGCATTTCTGCGTCAATTTTTTCCTGTCGTTTGCGTTCCATTTCGTGAATTTCAAATTCGCCCTGTTTGATGCCGTACATTTTATTCCGCTCGCTTGCGGCCACCAGGGCGGCGGCTTCCGGCGACGGCAAAACGGTGGGACGCAGCAGGACGATTAATTCGACGCGCCGATGCGAGTCCGAGCTGCTGCGGAAAAGCAGTCCCAATCCAGGGATATCTTTCAAATAGGGCACGCCGGATTTGCTGGTGTTCTTGGTCGTGCTGATGAATCCACCGAGAATAATTGTCTCCCGGTCACGCACCGCGACTTTCGCCGATGCCGTGCGTTCCGTGGTGGTGGGAACATCGTTACCGTCAATTTTAACAGTCGTTCCCAGTTGTTGAATATTTTGTTGAATGTCCATCACGACGAGGCCGTCGGGGTTAATCAGCGGGAGGACGTCTAGCGTGATACCGACGCGTTTTTCCTGATAGGTGGAACGCGAATTGCCATTCAAGTCGCCGAAAGAACTGCCGGAGATGTATGGAACAGTGTCACCGATGAACAACGTGGCTGGGACAGCGTGAGACGTCTGAATGCGCGGAAGCGACAGCACGTTCACCCGGCTATCCGTCGCAATTGCGGTCAGGGCCACGTCGAAGTCATTGCCAAATTTTCCGAAATAACTCAAACCGCCGGGCAAATTTCCAATCCCGACGGGGAGGGAACCGCCCGAGTTGGTTCCGCCACCGCCACTCACAAAATTTCCTGGGTCCAGAAATGGCTGGCCATTGTTCACGCCGCCTGCGCCAATAAAATTGCCCGATCGTTTCGGCTGCTGCAAATAGCTGATCCCAAGATCTTTGGTGTCGCCCAATGAAACTTCCATGATAATGGCCTCGATCAAAACCTGCGCGAGCACGACGTCGAGCCGCGCGATAATGTCTTTGATCATGAGCATGTCCTGATCATTGGCAAAAATCAGAAGTGAATTCGTCCGGTCATCGGCAATGATTTTCGCCGCGCCGAGGACTTGAAAATCATTGGCGCCTCCGCCCGCCGCAATTCGGCTCACGATCCGGTTTAAATTATTTTGAAATGCGCTCCGTCCCGTCGTCCCCGCCGAGCTCAAGGGCGATTGGCCGGGCAATGCATTGGGCTGGCCCTGAATGGGAGCGGCACCCGGAGCGCCGGGTTGGTAACCTCCCGCCGTCGTACTCGCACCACGCGCGCTGCGTCCCACAGAAATTCCCGGACCACTGGCCGTCAAACTGCCGAGAACCTGTTGGATTTCACTGGCCTGCGCGTATTTGATCGGGATGACCTCAGGCTTGATATCGAGCGGCGCGACCGTGTCGATTTTTTCGATCACTTCGAGCATCCGTTTCACATTTTCAGAATAGTCGCGAAGAATCAGGGTGTTGCTGGTGGGAACTTGAATAATGCTCGCCGGAGTTTTCGCAAAAGGAGTCAACGCTCCCTGAACTTCCGCCGCTTGCGCATACTTTAACTGGACAATGTGCGTTACGTATTGACCGGCCTCTTGCAGGGAATCGCCCGATTTGTCCGAAAATTTTCCACCCGCTTGCGGCGCATTGGCTTCCAAAACCACTTTGGAAAATTTTTCACCAATCGGCACAAAAGTCACTCCGTTCATCGCCAGCACCGTTTCCAACGCGACGATCGCCTCGGATTTGGTCAAGTCACCCTGCGTTTTCAAAGTAATTTGCAACGTCGGCTGCAACCCCGGTGCGCGCAGCAATGTCCGCCCCACCAGTTCCGAGTATTGAGTTAAAACTTGTTCCAACTCCATTTTTTGGAAATTGAATTGGATATTTGCCGCTTCACCGGAAGCGTTTGTGCGCACGACGGTTGTCTTTTGCGAAATGGTTGGCAGGGTCGGAATTCCCACCGTCGGCGGTGCCAGTGGACTTGGCGCAGTAATTTTTGCGCCAGTGGCAGTGGAGATTGCGGGCGCAATCGCGTTCGTCTTTCCCGCTGAAAGGGTGGTCGTGGCATTGGTTCCTCGAAGCGGCACGGACACGGCACGCCGCGACGTGGGCAAAGGCAGAGGCGAATTGGTGAGCGCATTCGTTTGCGCGCTGGCCAATTGCGTGAACAGCAGAATTACAACGAGAGAATAGATGGTTTTCACAATAGCTTTTGGTTCACGGTTTTTTTCCACTGGAAACAGCTGGTTTGATGGCCGGCGCACTAGGCTTGGCCACATTTGGCGCCACCGATTTAACCGCCGTTTTTTTCTGATAATTTGCACTCAAGGTAATCGTTCCCTGAAGGCGATAACGATTTTGATCAGCGGGTTTTAAATCCAGATCGCGGACGCGAATCATGGAGCTGCCCGAGCCGATGTTCAGAAGAAACTCCACCAATTCTTTTTCACCCGTGTTCACGCTGATCTTGATCGATTGTTCCTCGAAAAATTCATTAGTTTGCCCGCTGCTCGAACGGGAGATGGGCGAATAACTATTGACCGAAATCTGGCTTTCCCTGACATGGTTTTGAACCGTGCGGAGCAACTGAATCTCCTGCTCATCCGCGACCACATTCACTCCTTCGCCTTCAAGCTTTTTCAGTTTTACTTCAAAACCATTGGTGCCCACCGCCTGGCCAATTTTCTGATTGTAGTCGAAAAGATTTTTATGCGAACGGTCCAACTCCGCGCGGACTTTGGCCCAATCGCCAAAATGAGGCCAGATCAGCAACACGTTCAGCACGGCGAAAATCAGGACAAGAATCCCGACGACCAAACGGCGCTCCTGCGGACGCAAATTTAGCTTATCCAAAAAGGACTTCATTTGATGTTCTCCCCACTGCGCAATTTGCAGGAAAATTTCCAGACGACGGTGGCTCCGCGAATGTCCAGACGTGGTGTGTCCACCTGGCTGAACAGCACTTCGCCGTTCACTTTGACGCGCCGCAAACCTTCATTGAAATCGGTCACGTCGGTTTCCATGGCTTGCGGGACGGTTCCGTAAAGATCAAAACTTTTTCCCCGCTGAAAATAAATTTGGTCCACCGTGACTTCTGCCGGCAACAATTCCGCGACCGCTTTCCAGCAATCCAGCGCGGCGTATTGCAGATTTTTCCGGTCCTGAAGAACCTGGATGCGCGCCTCCATTTTCAACGCGTTGGTGTAAGACTGGCTGATGGAAGACACCTGACTCTGCACGCGATAATTTTGAAAATTCAAAACCTGGAGCGCACCGAAATAAATGACGACACCAACCATGTAAATGATCACGACGGCGGCCAAACCGCGCATCCAGAGCCGGTCGACAAATTGCTGGCGATAGCGCGCCGCAAATTCCACCGGCAACAAATTAGCAGTTCCATTGGCCTGCACGGCGCGTCGTGCACTCTGCGCGGCCAGTTTGGCTTGCGAAATCGGCGCAATCAATTTCACGGGCTGATCGGCCACTTGATTTAAAATCGGGTCCCACACCGCCGCGGTTTCGCCCTCCGCCACCAAATGCCAACTGGGAGGGGCAGTCAGCCAGCCTTCCAATTCTCCGGCCCATGCGACCTGTGAAATTTGTTGGCGCAGCAACACCGCTAAATCCTGACCTGCCGCCGGAGAAAATAACGTGACGTTTTGCAAAACGCCGCCATACCACCACGCCACCAGATACGGAGAAGAAATGGTCGCACCGGGAAAAACCCAAACGCCATCCGCGTGAATTTCCGTCGCCAGCAATTCATCCATGGCCGGCAGTTCCAACCGGTCGGCCAGATATTTTTGTCCTTCGAGTTGGCCTAAAAATTCTTCAACGACCTCGCGCGGAGCAATTATAACAACCGCAGATTGCAACGTGTCTTCCGCGCGTTTTGGTAAAATTTCGAGACTCCAGACGATTTGCGCGACCGGCATGGGTGAAATTTTTTCCAACTGCAATTCCACCATGGAAAGTGTTTCAGCCAAGTCGGCGCTGGGCAGGTGCAAGACGCGGAGAAAAACTTTGTCAGCCGGCAACCACGCCACGTTCAGCCTCGGGTTCCACAATGAACTCCAACTTTTGGCGACTAAATTATCGGGCGGTGTTTCGGTGGCGGAAAGTGGCTGATCGCGTAAAGTGTTAAATTTTCCGTCGCTGACAGAAAACTGCCAGAGACGGCGGGAGCGAACTCCGACATCGAGGACGTTCGCCGAATGCCAATGAGATTTCTTCAACTTTTCACCCACACTTCCGTTCGACTGTCGTCCACCAGCGACTTCATGTGTTCCTCGGTTTGCGTGACGCGCAACACTTCTTCAACGGTCGTCAAACCCGCTTTGACTTTGTTCCAACCATCGGTTCGGAGAGTGCGCATCCCCTCTTCCATCGCGCGTTGGGCAATGGTGGAAGCAGGCGCGCGATTCATCACAAGCGGGCGAATCGCTTCATTCAAAATTAACAATTCGTAAATTCCCATTCGGCCTTGATAACCAAGCATCCGGCAAGCTTCACAACCGGCACCGCGCCAGAATTTCGCCGTTTCAATTTCGTTCGCAGGAAAACCAATTTTGCGCAGAAATGTTCGTTCAATTTTTTGTTCTACTTTGCAATGCGGACAAATGGTGCGAACCAAACGTTGCGCGAGCACGGCTTCGACAGATGACGCAACCAGGAACGGTTCAATGCCCATGTCGATCAAACGCGTAAAAGCGCTGGGCGCGTCGTTTGTGTGCAACGTTGAAAAAACTAAATGGCCGGTGAGCGCGGCGCGAATCGCAATTTCCGCCGTCTCCAAATCGCGAATTTCCCCGACCATGATTACGTTCGGATCTTGGCGCAAAATATGACGCAGCCCCATCGCGAACGTCAGCCCGATGTCCGAACGCACCGCGATCTGGTTGATGCCTTTGAGTTCGTATTCAACTGGTTCTTCAATCGTGATGATTCGTTTCGAGATTGAATTAATCGTGCTGAGAAATGAATAGAGTGAAGTCGATTTTCCGGAACCAGTCGGGCCGGTGACGAGCATGATGCCGTGCGGCTTGATAATAATTTCGCGAATCGCCGCTTCTTCCAGAGGAGAAAAACCAAGTTTTTCCATGCTGAAGAAAATTTTTCCGCGCGTCAGCAAACGCAACGAAACACTTTCGCCATAAACCGTCGGCACCGTTGAAACACGAATATCAATTTCCTCACCTTTGATTCGCACGTTGATGCGTCCGTCTTGCGGCAATCGCTTTTCCGCGATGTTCATTCCGCTCATCACTTTGATACGTGAAATGAGCGAGGCTTGATAACGCTTCAACTGCGGCGGCATCGGCGTCTGATTCAAAATGCCGTCGATGCGATAACGAATGCGCAATTCATCTTCCGCAGGTTCAAAATGAATATCGGTCGCGCGATCTTTGAAAGCTTCCCAGATAATCTGGTTTACGAACTTGATGACACTGGCTTCCTGATCGCCTTCGGTAATTTCTTTATCCTCGCCCACCAAAAGTTCGAGCGGTTCGTCTTTCGACATTTCGTCGAGGGTTTCCGCACCGACGCCGTAATATTTTTTAAGCGATTTTTCGATTTCCGTTTTGGGCGCAAGGGCAAATTGCACCGGGCTGCGCGCATCGAATTGGACGGCGCTCAACATGGCGGCGTCAAACGGATTGCTCACCGCGACTTGCAACGTGCCTTCCTCAAATTTTGTCGGCAAAACGAAATATTGAAACGCCACTTTCGTCGAAATTTTATTCCGCGCTTCCGGTTGCGGATCCATTTTGGCCAGATCAAGAAAAGTCCAACCGAGCGCTTTGGCCAGTTGTTGCAGGAACGCTTCTTCTGATAAACCGCGTTCTTTCGCGATGAAGGTCAACAGCGAATCCTGCGACCCGCTATCCACAGCGATGCGCCATGCTTTATTGCATGCTTCGAACTGAGCGGGGGTCGCTAATTCGTTTTCAGCCAACAAATTTTTAATCGATACAAGTGCCATGCTGCGTTAATTCCATTCAGAGAAACACGGGAACATAGAAAAAGTTGCGCCGAGGGTCAAAGAAAGACTTTGAGTGCGGAAAAGTTAGAAGTTACGCTGCGCGCCTGTTTTTAAGCTGAACTAAACGATGAAAAACTTTGCAACGATTACCGTCATTGGCCGCGACAAAACCGGCGTCATCGCGCGCGTGACCAATTTTCTTTTTGAACAGCGCGCCAACATCGAGGCGCTGGAGGAACAAGTGACGCGGGGCCAGTTCAGCATGACGATTCAGGCCTCTTGGAAAGCGAAGCAATGCGATGAGAAACTTTTGCGCGATGGATTAGCAAAATTAGCCTCGGCGCTGGGGATGGAAATCCGATTGCGCCTCACCAACCCGAAGCGCCGCCAGCGGTGCGCCATCATGGTGACAAAAGAGACGCATTGCTTTGAATTACTGATGGCGGGTTTCAAAAACGGCAACTTAAAAACCGCTGAGCCCGTGGTCGTCATCGCAAATCGCGGCGATCTGGAACCGCTCGCCCGAAAACACAATTTACCATTTGTCTGCATTCCGTGGGAGGAACGAAACGGCGCTGAAATTAAAGCATTAGAAATTTTGGATGAACACGAAGTCGATTTCGTCGTATTGGCGCGTTTCATGAAAATTTTGTCCCCGAACTTCGTTTGGCGTTTCAAAAACAAAATTATCAATATCCATCCGTCGCTTTTGCCGAGTTTTCCGGGGCCGCAAGCGTATCGACAGGCGTACGAACACGGTGTGAAAATCATCGGTGTCACGGCGCATTTCGTCAGCATGCACTTGGATGAAGGACCGATCATCGCGCAAGACAGCGCGCCGATTCGCTCCAACGCCACGTTGAAAGAAATTATTTTTACCGGCCAAAAACTGGAGGCGAAGACTTTAGTGAAAGCAGTGAAACTTTATCTCAGCAAGAAACTCGACGTCTTTTGGGGAGTGGTGAAGGAAGTTTAATCCTTCAGAACTATTTTTTAGTTTTTGCGGTTTCCCCACGCAAACGGGCAATTCGACTGCTGGCGACGCCGTTGTAATTTGTGAAATGACCCGCCACTAAAATTTTCCTATCCTCTGAAATGGTCAAGGCGCGCACCGTATCGTTGAAACCGGTTCCAGGATTGAAGCTCGCATCGAGAGTGCCGTTGACGTTCAGCCGCGCAATGTGGCTGAGCGGCGTGTCATTGAAATATTTAAAAACTCCACCCAGCAAAATTTTCTGGTCGCTCTGAACGGCCAGGGCGCGAATGCCGCTGTCGGGTCCGGCGCCCGGATTAAAGGTCGCGTCCAGGCTTCCGTCTTCTTCAAGACGAGCAATGCGATTTCGCGGGCGTCCGTAGAATTCGGTGAAATCTCCCCCAATGACGATCCGTCCATCGTCTTGAACCGCGATGGCGTAAACCCATCCATTAGCCCCGCTGCCTGGATCAAAGTTTTTGTCGAGGTCGCCGTCCGGATTCAAACGCGCAATGCGAGGCCGTTTTGCGGCATCGACCTGGGTAAAATCTCCGCCCAAAAGAATTTTTTTATCGCTTTGCAGCACCATCGTCCAAATCACTCCATTGGCTCCGGCCTTGAATGTGTCGTCGAGGTCGCCGTTCTCTTTGAGACGAGCTATTCGGTTTTTCTTCACTCCATGATATTTTGTGAAGTGACCGGCGATAACTATTTTCCCGTCCCGCTGGACCAGAACGGATCGAAGCGTCCCCTCAGTATCCGTCCACAATTTAAAAGTTGGGTCGAGCGAACCGTCGCTGGTCAACCGCGCGATTGATTTGCACGCTTGCCCGCTCACATCGGTAAAATCCCCGGCGAGAATTATTCTACCATCCTCGTGCGCCGCCATTCCGTAGAGAACGCTGTTGACCGAGGCGACAAAATTTTTATCAAAAGTTCCATCGGCGTTCAGGCGCGCGATGCGTTTGGATTCCAGCTTGTTGACATTTTCAAAACCGCCGCCAATTACAATTTTTCCGTCCGATTGCACTGCAAAGCAGCGAATGAAATTATCGATTTCCAGCCCACTTTTTTGAAAACTGGGATCGAGGCTCGCCGAACCATCTGCCGCAGTCGAAACCACAGTCGTTGTCCGGAAAATTTTCTTCCCGATCATCCAACCAAACGCGGCGAAAATAATCAGCGCGACCACGGCACTGCCCGCCCAGAGCGCGACTTTTTTGGTCGGTAACTTAACGGGTTCGGGAATTTGCTGCGTCGGTTCAACCGGCTTTTCAATGGCTTTGGCTGGCGCAGGCGACAGCGGAATGGCGATTGTTTTCGTTTTATGTTCGATGACTGGTTTGTCCGCAATTGTCGCCACCACAATTGGCGCAGAACGAATGGTTGTCGGCGTATTAAAACCAATCCATTCGGCCACGGCCCGCGCGCTTTGCGGACGCGGCTCAGGTTCTTTGGAAAGGCACGCCATGATCATCGCCGCGACGTGCGGCGGTACTTCATTCGGCAATTTTAATTTCGCCAATCGAATTGAAAGTGGCTCAGGCAAATTGTTTTGAACTTGTTCCGGAATGTCTTCGCCTTGAAACGGAGTGGTGCCCGTGAGCAAATCGTAAAGCGTCGCCCCCAACGCATAAATATCATCCGCGACCGTGGCCGGTTTTCCCGCCATTTGTTGGGGACTCATGTGGGTCACCGTGCCGCTGGCGGCGTGTCGTTGGTAAAAAACCTGCAACGGATCACCCATCGCGGCAGCGATACCAAAGTCAGCTAATTTCAATCGCCCTTTGCCATCGAGCATCATGTTGCTCGGTTTCAAATCCCGATGGATGACATTTTCACCATGCGCATAATCGAGCCCTTCGCAAAGTTGCCTGATGATGGGCTTGAGAAAACTCCACGAAAAGACTTCGTGCGGCTGCTGCGTGCGGAGCGAATACAGATTCGCGCCATCGACATATTCCATGGAAATAAACGCGACGTCGCCGGGCGCTTCGTAGAAATCGTAAATGCGAATAATATTCGGGTGAGTCAACCGGAGGCTGCGGGCGGTTTCCCGCCGAAGATCATCGAGCACAAGCGCATTGGATTGCAGTTGGACGAATTTAAGCGCGACCATTTGGCCGAGCCGTTCATCCTTGGCCAGCCACACCATCCCCATCCCGCCCTGCCCTAGAATTTGCGAAAGCGAGTAACGCCCATTGCCGACCAGAAAACCTTCGCTCAATTCAATAAACGAATCGCTTTCCGAAGAACGCGATTGAGTTGTGGGATTGTCGGTGGACATGCGAGCCTTGCTCTGAATTTTTAAAGGAGTCGTTTAACTAAACAAGCATCTTTTCCTTCGGCTCGCCACTTGACCCATCAAATTAAAGCCGTTACATGTTGCGCCGATGAAGCTGACTTGGAAAGACCATGAGGAAATCGCATGGGCGTTGCTGGATAAATTTCCAGATCAAGACCCGCTCAAACTGAGTTTTCCCAAGCTGCACAAAATGGTCACTGAACTCGACGATTTTGGCGATAAACCCGACGGCTCAAACGAAAAAATTTTGGAAAATATCCAAATGACTTGGTACGAAGAGGCCAAATAGTTATTAGTTTTGAGTTTTGAATTGTAAGTCCCACAACTCAAAACTTAGAATCCACAACTCAAAAATTTTAAAATATGGCAACGAAACAAATTATTAAACCCGCCAAATCTGCTCCCGCCGTCGGGCCTTACAATCATGCTGTCCGTGTCGGCGACTTACTTTTTTGCGCCGGGCAAATTCCACTTGATCCCGCCACGGGAAATCTGGTTTCCGGCGATATCAAAGCGCAAACCGAACGCGTTTTGGAGAACGTCAAAACCATTCTCGATGACCAGAAACTGACTTTCGCCAACGTTGTTAAAAGCACCGTGTTCCTCACGAACCTCGGCGACTTCGCCGGCATGAACGAAATTTACGCAAAATATTTCACCAACGATTTTCCGGCGCGTTCCACCATTCAAGTTGCCGCTCTGCCAAAAGCCGCGATTGTGGAAATTGAAGTCATCGCTCATTTCTGATTTGTAGCGGCGTGTTTGTGACTGCCGCGCTTTTCTAATGTCTCCCCCCATCGCTGTTTATTGTCTCATCAGTTTAGCAATTGGGGGATTTCTCGGCTGGCTCATTTGCCTTGCCGTCTCGAAACGATCTACTGCGCCTTCTGATAATCGTCTCGAAGACGAACTCCGCGCGCAACTTCAGCAACGCGAAAAAGAGTTGGCGCAAACTCGTGAGCATATCGCCACATCTTCAACCGCATTAGCCACTGCCGAAGCCAACCGTGACGCGATTCAACGGATGCTCGCTGAAACAAAAACTTCTTACGCCGAGAATTTGCAATCCGCAAAACTCGCGCAGGAAAAAGCGCTGGCTGATTTGCGCGACACTTTTAAAGCCTTGAGCGCGGACGCTTTGAAACAAAGTGCGCCAGAATTTTTACGTCTCGCCGAACAAAGTTTTGGCAAACTTCAGGAAAGCGCGAAAGGCGATTTAGAGAAGCGTCAGGAATCGATTAAAGTTTTGGTCGAACCGCTGAAGCAACAACTCGAAACGTAT
>JBKJOZ010000372.1:0-3534 GCA_046595315.1 Limisphaerales bacterium | reverse complement strand
AAAGCCTCGGTGAGAAAAGAACTTTCTTCGATGATGTCGCCGGTCATGCAGACAAAGTCGGGGGAAAGTTTATTAATTTCTCTGACGACGGATTCGAGATATTTCTTATCGCCCTTGTGATGAAGATCGGTGAAGTGGACAAAGCGATGAGTTGGTTTTTCGCTAAGAGAAATTTTGCGAATCTTCAACCAATTCGGCTCAATCCAATACGAATCTGCAAACACGACACTCGGCAGCCCAACAAACAGAGAAGCGAAAAACTTGCGGCGATTGATTTTAGGAAATCTCATTTCGTTCGCTCGCAGTTTACAACTTGTGGAATAAATTAACCACTGGTTTGGTTGTTTTGAATTATGAAAGTCATCACCGACAATCGCTGCACGGATTATCGCAAGGCCGGACATCCTGAACGTCCACAAAGAATTCTTGGCGCAGTAGAAAAACTAAAAGATCAAACGGAATTGAAAATCGATTGGCTGAAACCACTCGAAGTTTCCGACGAACAAATCTTGCGCGCCCACACTCCTGAACATTTGAAATTTTTGAATGCGGCGGCAGATTTTGATCCTGACACTCCGGCTTATCCAGACATCGCGCAACACGCTCGACGCTCCGTCGGCGCGGCGCTTCATGCACTGAAACTTTGTTGCGAAGGTGAAATTGCGTTCAGCCTTATTCGTCCGCCCGGCCATCACGCCACGAAGAATACGCCGATGGGATTTTGTTATTTGAACAACATTGCCATTGCCGTTTCGGAAGCGCGCGCGGTTGGAATCAACCGCGTTGCCGTGTTCGATTTTGATGTTCACCACGGCAACGGCACTGAGGATATTTTATTGGATCGCGATGGCTGCGCCTTTTTCTCCGTTCACCAATGGCCCGCTTATCCCGGCACCGGACAAAATCATCGAGGACAAAATTGTTTTAATTATCCTGTGTCGCCGAACATGCCTGCGGAGGCGTATCGCGCTGCTTGCTCGATGGCGCTGGACGAAATGAAAAATTTCAAACCGGATTTGATCGCTGTTTCCGCCGGGTTCGATGCCTTCAAAGGCGATTTGCTCTGCCAACAAAACATGGACGTGGCAGATTTTCATTGGCTCGGGAAAACGATCCGCGATTTGAAAATCCCCACGTTCAGTTTATTGGAAGGCGGATACAGCAAAGCGTTGCCCGACCTGATTTTTGCGTATTTGAAAGGGCTGAATGGTTTGTGAACTTGCTCCGCTTTCTTCACTTCGCCATAGTTTGCGCGCTTGAAAATTCTTGTCGCCATCACCGGAGCCAGCGGCGCGCTTTACGCGCAACGACTGCTCGATAATCTCGATCCGCGCGAACACGAAATCCACGTCGTGATGAGCAATTACGCGCATCAAGTTATTGCAACAGAACTTCCTGACGGGTTGAAGCTCGCCGAAGGCGTCACGACTCACAGTTTGAAAAGCATGAACGCCCCCTTCGCAAGCGGCTCAAATCCGCCCGACGCGATGGTCGTGATTCCGTGCACGATGGGAACGCTCGGACGCATCGCCCACGGTTTTAGCGAAGACGTTTTACTCCGCGCCGCCGATGTGGTTTTGAAAGAAAAGAGAAAATTGATTCTCGTCCCGCGCGAAACACCGCTGAGTTTGGTGCATGTGAAAAATTTTGAATTATTGATTCTGGCTGGCGCCACAATTCTTCCAGCAAATCCAATTTTTTACACCAATCCGAAAACGATTGTTGAAGTAATTGACACGGTTGTTGCGCGCGTGCTGGATCATTTAGGCGTTTCACAAAAGCTGGTTCCGCGCTGGCAGGAGGAAAACGACTAATGAGACGCCGAGACGCGGAGTGTGGAAGCTCCAATCCAAGAATTAGGGTTCATCGAATTTGTGAACTCCTCACTTAATTTTTTTCTCCGCGCCTCCGCGTCTCCGCGGTAAATTTTTTAATGTTTTCAACCATCGCCAAGTGGGCTTCGTTCGTAAAATTGTCACACACAGTTTTCGCGCTACCATTTGCGCTGGCTTCAATGGTCGTCGCTGCTCGGGATAATCGCGGCTGGCCTGGTTGGAAGATTTTTTTACTCATTCTGGCGGCGATGGTTTCAGCGCGAACTTGCGCGATGGCGTTCAATCGAATCGTGGATCGGAAATTCGACGCAGAAAATCCCCGGACGAAAACGCGGCATTTGCCCGCGGGAGAAATCTCATTGGTGAGCGCGTGGTTCCTCTGCATTTTGAGTGGTGCCGGTTTGGTTGTAACCGCGTTTTACCTGAACCCGATTTGTTTTTATCTGTCGCCCGTCGCACTGTTCTTCGTTTGCTTTTATTCGCTCACAAAACGCTTCACCGATTTCACGCATGTTTTTCTGGGAATTGCGCTGGCGCTAGCACCCATCGGCGCGTGGCTGGCAGTGAAAGGTGGATTTGCATTTTGGCCCATGAAAGAAAGTTTCTTTCTGCCACTGCTTCTCGCTGTCGCAGTTATTTTTTGGCTTATCGGCTTTGATTTGATCTATGCCATTCAAGATTATGAATTTGATCGCCAACAAAAATTGCGTTCGCTCGTCGTCCGCTGGGGCGTCAACAACGCGTTGGCCGCCGCGTTTTTTTCGCACATGGTCATGGTGATGCTCTTGATGGTGTTCGGATTGCTGGGCGGATTTCGGCTCGCCTACATCATCGGCGTGGTGCTGATCGCATTTTGTTTGATCATCGAACATTGGCTGGCGCGGCGACGCAGTTTGAACTGGGTGCAGAACGCTTTTTTCCGACTCAACGCGTTGGTGAGTCTAGTTTTTCTGGCAGTCACGGCGGTGGAAGTTGTCTTCCCATTTTTCAGAATGAAATAAATTGTTACAAACTTTGTAACGTCTTTCGCGATTTGCTTCTGAGGTAAGTGTATGAATGATGCCAATCCGCAAATGCCCGAAGCCAATAAATGTCCGCAATGCGGTACGCCACTCCAGAAGTCTGCGCTGAGCGGACTTTGCCCGGCTTGCCTGCTCAAAGAAGGCGCGGCAGGCGATACCGTAACTGGCGGACGATTTCTATTTTTTGAACCGCCGCCCGTCGCGGAACTGGCCGCCAAATTTCCGCAGTTGGACATTCTGGAATTGATCGGCAAAGGCGGAATGGGCGCAGTTTACAAAGCGCGGCAAAAGGAACTCGACCGAGTTGTCGCGTTGAAAATTCTTCCGCCGGGAATTGGTGAAGAATCAGGATTTGCCGAACGTTTTTCCCGCGAAGCCAAAGCGTTGGCGAAATTAAATCATCCGGGCATCGTCACAATTCACGACTTCGGTCGAACAGACGGACTCTATTATTTCGTCATGGAATTTGTGGACGGCGTGAATCTCCGCCAACTTCTTCAAGGTAGCCGCATTTCTCCACACGAAGCGCTCGCGATTGTGCCCCAAATTTGCGACGCGCTGCAATTCGCGCACGACCACGGCATCGTCCATCGCGACATCAAGCCGGAAAATATTTTGATGGATCGTCGAGGTCGCGTGAAGGTCGCCGATTTTGGTCTGGCGAAAATTGTTGGGGT
>JBKJOZ010000368.1:0-9618 GCA_046595315.1 Limisphaerales bacterium | reverse complement strand
CGTCGCAAATTTATTGCACGGCTCGGCCAATGCAATCGGCGGACAAAATTGCGTCATTAAACTTCGGGACGGTGCGGCACCGGAAGATTTGAAATTTGCTGATGCTCCGGCGGGAATCAAATTTGCGCTCGGCGAAAATGTGAAGCAATCCAACTGGGGCGAGAAATACAACAAACGTTTTCCGCAAACCCGTATGGGCGTCAGGACATTCATTCAAAACCGATTTATCGCAGCGCAACACTATGCGAATGAATGGGAAAAATTTAAAAAGTCTGGCGGCGCTCCACCGCGTCGTGATCTGGAACTTGAAGCCATCGGTGAAATTATTCGCGGCGAACGTTTGATCCATTGTCATTCGTATCGCGCTGACGAAATTCTGATGATGATTCGCTTGATGGAAACTTTCGGCGTGAAGATCGGCACGTTCCAGCATGTGCTCGAAGGCTACAAAGTCGCCGACGAAATCGCCGCCCACGGCGCGGGGGCATCCACCTTCGCTGATTGGTGGGCTTACAAGTTTGAAGTTTATGACGCGATCCCGTTTAACGGCAGTTTGATGCGTGAACGCGGGGTCAATGTTTCGTTCAATTCGGATTCCTCCGATCTCGCGCGGCGCTTGAATACCGAAGCCGCCAAGGCGGTGAAGTTTGGTGGCACGCCCGAAGCCGAAGCATTGAAATTCGTCACGATCAATCCTGCGAAACAATTGCACATCGACCAACGTGTCGGCTCGCTCGAACCCGGCAAAGATGCGGACTTTGTGATTTGGTCAAAGTCGCCGCTTGATTCCACCACGGTGTGTTTGCAGACGTGGATTGAAGGGAAAAAATATTTCGACCGCTCGCTCGAAATCGACCGCGACGCCGTTTTGGAAAAGGAACGCCTGGCACTCGTTGAAAAAGCTAAAAAAATTCTGAAAGGCAGCGGCGATTCTGCGAAACCCGACGAAGCCGGAAAAAAGAAGTTTTTCAACCGCGCGATGGAACATCTGCACGACCATGAAGAAAGGCATTGCGACGACGAATAAACCGCTCGTAGCCGTCAGGGCGTGGTTGAAATTTTGATCCGACGAACACCCGCGCTCTAACAAGACGCGGCTACAAAAAATCTCATGCGAAAAACTTTAATTCTTTCCATCGTTGCAAATCTACTGCTGCTGGGCGCTTTGATTTTCAAATCCAAAACGGCGGCGCGTCCAGATGAAAATTCGCACGCCAGTTTGAATACCAACTTGACCGCGAGAAAATCAGCCGGAGAAAAATTTGTGCGGCTGGACTGGCGCGCGGTGGAATCGGAAGATTACAAAAAGTACGTGCAAAATTTGCGCGACATTGGCTGCCCGGAGGAAACGATTTTCGACATCATCGTTGCAGATGTGAACACGCTTTACGCAATGAAGGCGCGGTCTATTTCCCCAGCCAGAGAATGGAAGTTTTGGGGAGCGGAAGATGAAGTGCCGTCGCGCGAGGAAATCAAAAACCAAAAATTGCGGCGGGAATTGGAAAACGAAAAACGCGCATTGATTGCAGCTATTCTTGGGCCGGATGCTCTGGAAAAATTAAAAAAATATCAACTCTGGGGCGGAGAAGATTCGGCGGATCGCAAGCTGGCGTTTTTATCCGAAGAAAAGCGGAAAAAATTAAAACAACTTCAGGAAAAGTTTTTTGATTTGGAACAAAGCGCGACCGAATGGAGCTCCGCCGGTGTGATGACGGAGGAAACCGTGCAAAAACTGGTGGCGCTCGCCAAACAGCGGCGCGCGGAAATCGAGTCGCTGCTCGCGCCGGAGGAGTTAAGTGAATTGGATTTGCGCACGTCGGAAACGTCGGACCGGTTGCGGCAGGAATTGAAAGGTTTTCATCCCACCGAAGAGGAGTTTCGTGCGCTGTTTACTGCTCGCAAAACGTTGGAAGACCAGATGAATGCGCACCTGGATGTGCGCGATCCGGCAGTGGTTCACGCGCGTGTTGAAACGGGAAATCAAATTGCTGAAAAAGCGAAATCGGATTTAGGCGAACCTCGTTATGAAGAATATTTGCGGTCGCAGGACATTGATTATCAAAACACGTTGCGCTTGACGGGATATTTTGGTCTGCCGGAAAAATCAGCCAACGACGTTTATGCTTTGAAACAGGACAATGAAAAAAAGGCGCGGGAAATCCTCACAAATACCGGCGTGACTGATGAACAAAAGGACGCGGCTTTGGCCGTGTTGAGAAACAACGCAGAGCGGAAGTTAAAAGAAATTCTGGGCGAAAATGTTTTTAGTGAGTATCAGCAGAACAATCGGTGGTGGATCAGAAATCAATGACGGCGAGTTCGAGAGTTGAGCAAAAAATTCTGCTCAAAATCCGGCGCGAAAATAAAAATGCCCGCTCAGTTTCCTGAACGGGCATGCAAAGTTTGATAATTTGTTTATAGGGTATCCACTTTTGATTCGATCACGCTTTGAATGGCCGGATCGACATTGGAGAAGAAGTTATATCCTGTCCACGCTTCGATTTGATCGACGGACGTGCGGTAAGTTTTCCAATCTACACTCCGGATTCCAGCGTTGTTTGGAACATCCACAGCGATGAGGCGCGTTGAGGTGGTCACGCGCGAAAGATCACTGGAACCTTCGCTCAACACCATAATGACTTTCCAAGTGTAGGCGGGGACTTCCACGCGGCCGCCATCGATCGTTGCTTTTTTATCGTCGCCGCCGCTGATAATATACAACTCTTTTCCCGAAGCGATGAGGGAGCGGCAATAATCTTCCAGAACCGCCCACGGTCCCTGATTGTTATCGGGCGTTTGCGGAAGAATGTTTGTCATTTTGAACGTCACGGCGTTGTCGGTGCTGGTCGCATTTCGATCCGCAGATGGACACATGTGACCCCGATCATAACCGCTGCTGGTGTAACTCGATGAAGTGACGCGATACCAACCCGTGGGCAACGTTGTGTCGGAACTGAAGCAATCACAACGCGCCGCGCTGCCGAGATCCAAATTACCCAAGTGCCAGCTGACCCAAATAGGGATGCCTTTATCGCGGTGATACCCTTGGGCGAACTGATTTTTTTGCATCAGGTAGTTTGCAGGATAACTTGAGCTGGCGATGGCGCCGCTGGGATTTCCCATGGCGATTTGAAGGCTGGCGGTGGATTGAGCGTGGGTGGACAGACCGGTGACCAAACTAATTCCGACGAGGACGGGAAACAGTTTTAGCATGTGATGATCTTTCTGGGTTGAGGTTTACTTTTGGTAACAAATTGAACGGGATGCGTCAATCAGGACTGGGTTAAAAATTTAAATCTTATTCACGAAACAAATTCACGTTTCAAATTTCCGCTTTGCTTGAAAGCTCTTTCTGGGGATGAATAAGTCAACCATGCGACTTCAAATTGCCGATCTAAAAATCCAAATCCGCACTTGTTTCATTATCGGCGCGAGTTGTTCTTTCTTTTGCGGCGCGTTTGGCGGCGAAGCGATTCTGTTGAAAAACGCAGCGGTGCATACCGTCACTGGCGGGGTGTTGGAACACGGCGCGGTTTTAATTCAGGATGGCAAAATCAAAGCGGTTGTCGCTGCGGGTGAAATAAATTCTCTCAAAACAGAAAAAACCATCGATCTCGAGGGACTGCATCTTTATCCGGGACTCATCGCCTTGGACACTGCGCTGGGCTTGAGCGAAATCAGCGGCGTTCGTTCCACGCGCGATTCAACCGAAGTCGGCGATTACTCGCCGGATGTGCAATCGTGGATCGCCGTCAATCCTGATTCAGAATTGCTCCCCGTCGCTCGCGCCAACGGCATCACCCACATCGAGCCTGCGCCACAAGGCGGAATTGTTGCCGGACAATCCGGACTCGTCGCGCTCGATGGTTGGACGACGGAACAAATGGTCATCAAAAAACCGACTGCCTTGCATGTTTATTGGCCAAGCATGGAACTCGACACGCGTCCCAAGGAAAAATTTAAAGACAAAACAAAATGGAAATCGCTGGAAGATCAGGCGAAGGAACGTCAGATGAAATTGCGTGGTCTGGAGGATTTTTTTGATGAAGCCCGCGCTTATGAAAAAGCGCTTTCTGCAAAATCAAAAAAACTACAGGTCGAGAACACTCCAGCCTGGGAAGCGATGCGGCCCTTCGTTCGAGGCGAAACGCCGATTTTAGTTCACGCCGATGAAATCCGGCAAATTAAAGCGGCACTCACATGGGCCGAGACAAATAATTTCAAAATCATTTTGGTGGGCGCGCGTGATTCGTTTTTGCTCGCAGGAAAAATTGCAGCGCAAAAAGTCCCGGTGATTTACGAACACGTTTTCACCCAGCCATCCCGCGATATTGAAGGTTACGACGCCCACTTTCACGCGCCGGAAATTTTGCGGGCCGCCGGAATAACGCTCGCCCTCGGAATGGGTGCCGATGCGTTTGACGCAGCACTGATCAAGAACATGCCTTACACCGTCGCTCAAGCGATTGCGTTTAGTTTGCCTGAAGTGGACGCGCTAAAGAGCATCACGCTCGTTCCCGCACAGATGATGGGCGTCGCGGATCGTCTTGGCTCCATTGAAGCTGGCAAAGAAGCAACTTTGTTTGTCACCGACGGAAATATTTTTGACATCCGCTCCACCGTGAAACGGGTTTGGATTGCCGGAAAAGAAATACCTCTGGAAACGCGGCACACGCGCCTTCACGAAAAATATAAAAACCGGCCGAAAGCGAAATGAGTCGTGAGAAATTTCCAAAAATTCGTTTTTGCTGACCGCTTTATCGTTGTCATTTTAATGGCGTGTTGCGTCGGATGCGCTTCGTCTCGACAAAATAAATCTTCACACGCCGAACGTTTTCAACTCTCACCCGCAGAATATCAGGACCGGGTTGAAGCGGCTTGGACGGCGCAGATCATCGCCTGCCTGATGGGTTTTCAATTTGAACACAAAGTCGCTTCGACAAAATGGGTTGACCAATATTCGAGAAAAATCGACGCAGCGATTGTCGATGACGATTGGTATTATGAAATGTGCGCCATCCGCGGTTTTGAAAATTACGGGATTGAAATGACGGTCGAGCAGCTTGGCGAACAGTGGAAAAAAAATTCCTGCGGGTCGTGGGGTTCCAGTGAACAAGCGCGATTACTTTTGGAGCGCGGCATCAAAGCCCCCGACACTGGCCACCCTCGTTACAATAAGTTTTGGTTCAGCATCGGCCCGCAATTCAGCGCGGATGTTTACGGTTTGCTCGCGCCCGGAATGCCAAATCTTGCCGGAAAACTCGCGCGCGAATTCGGCCACGTGAACGGCTACGCGGAGGGAACGGATGGCGCGGTTTTCATGGCTGGAATGGTCAGCCTCGCGTTCGTTGAGCGCGACACGAAAATCATCGTGAAAAAAGCGGCGCAATTAATTCACCCCGATTCGCCCTATCGAAAATGTCTGAACATGATTATTGCAATGGCTGAAGCCGGAAAAAGTGTGCAGGAAATCGCCGACGCCATCGAAGACCGCTGGCACATCGAATATCCCTGGACAAACAACTCCGTGCCGAACGGTGGACTCGCTGCGCTCGGCGTTTGGTTTGGCGAAGGAGATTTTTTGAAAACGGTGAACATTATTTATCGCGCTGCGGATTTCACCGACGCCGATTGCAATGCCGCCAACGCTGCTGCCGTCATCGGGGCGATGCGCGGAATGAAAAGTCTGCCCAAACACCTCGTGGAACCGTTGCGCGACAGAATTGTTGGTTTGGAAATGGGCAAGGTGCAGTTGACTCCGCCGGTGGACGAAAAAATTTCTGAGTTGGCAAAACGAACCGTTGCCATTGGAAAAAAATTTCTTACAAAAAACGGAACGCAAATTTTTGGTGAAAATTTATCCATTCCAAAACAACAACCCGTTACTCAACCTCCAGAACTTTTCGCCCTCGCCGACTTAAGTCAATTTTGGAATCCGCATTGGAAACTGGAGCGCGCCGGTTTTGGCGGGACAGTGGGTGGTTCAGGCGAACTTCGCGGCATCACTCATCTCGAAGACGACGTGCTTGTCACCTGGCCACGTGATCCGGTTCGTGGTGTCGTTTTGCGTCGTGAACTGAAATTGAGCAAGGAGCCTTCGCTGGTTTTCCAAGTCGGTGCGGACGCAGGACGTTCTTGGGAACTGGAAGTTTATGCTGGCAACAAACGCATGACCAAACGCCTGATCGATGGCGGTCCGGTTCGAACCGGCGAACGCAAATGGCAAGCGGTCAGCGTTGATTTAAAAGAATTTGCTGGAACAAAGATTCAGTTGCGTCTGTATCAACGCGTTCTCTTGTCCGACAAAATTCCCGGCAATGCCTATTGGAAATCGCTGGAAGTAAAATAATGTAACGCGACAGAACGCACGCCAAATTTCCTTGAGCCGATTTTCTTCAAGGCTAACTTTCTATCGCTCATGAATATTTACGACGAATTGGAATGGCGCGGGCTGATTGCTGATTGCACTGATAAAGTTGAACTGACTAAACGCATCGCCAATCCAATTACCCTTTATTGCGGCTTCGATCCGACGGCGGATTCCCTGCACGTTGGAAATCTGGTTCCACTTCTAGGCCTCCGACGGTTTCAAGATTTTGGCCATCATCCAATTGCTTTGGCTGGCGGCGCGACTGGGTCCATCGGCGATCCAAGTGGGAAAACAGCCGAGCGCCAATTGCTCACCAAAGAAATTCTTGATCGGAATATTGCGAGCGTGAAGGAGCAGTTGAAACGCCTGCTCGATTTTGAATCGCAAACAAATTCAGCGCGCCTACTCGATAACGCGAGTTGGACGGCGAGCATCAGCTTCCTCGATTTCCTGCGCGACATTGGGAAACATTTTTCCGTCAATCAAATGGTTGCGAAAGAGAGTGTGCGTGCGCGCATGGAAGATCGCGAAGTCGGCATCAGCTTTACCGAATTCAGCTACATGCTTTTGCAGGCGTTTGATTTTTACGTGCTCAATCGCGACGCGAATTGCGAACTGCAAAGCGGCGGCAGCGATCAAAGGGGCAACATCACGGCAGGCATCGAACTCACGCGCAAGAAACTCAGCAAACACGTCTTCGGCCTGACGCTCCCGCTCATCACGAATGCAGACGGAACGAAGTTCGGCAAAACCGAAGCAGGCGCAATCTGGTTGGATGCAAAACGCACGAGCGTTTACAAATTTTATCAATTTTGGATCAACACGGATGACCGCGATGTCATTCGTTACCTGAAATATTTTACGTTTTTGCCAAAAGAAGAAATTGAGGCGTTGGAAAAAGCGCACGTTGAAAATCCCGGCGCGCGGATTGCGCACAAAGCATTGGCAAAGGCCGCGACGGATTTAATTCATGGCGAAAACGCGACGCACGAAGCCATTCGCGCCAGCGAAATTCTCTTTGGTGGCGAATTGTCGGGAATTTCTGAGGCAACGTTCGGCGACATCGTTGGTGAAGTTCCTTCTAAAGAAATTGAAAAGGTAACACTGGAGAATCCAGGAATTCCATTAGCTGAATTACTTGTGCACTCCGGGCTCTGTCCCTCGAAAGGTCAGGCGAGAAAAGACATCGAGGGCGGTGGTGTGAATCTGAATAACGTTCGCGAAACCAACTTTCAGCGCGCAGTGACGACAAGCGATTTGCTTTTTGGAAAACACATTTTGCTACGGAAAGGCAAAAAGAATTACGTAGTTTTGACGGCAAATTGATAAGCAACTTTTTGGGATGTTCACCTGCCCAATTGCGGCGGAAAACTGGTTCGTGGAACTACCCAATAGAGTTTACCCATCCTCGGATGCAACTTGGAAAACTATTCCTGCGGTTTTCAGCTTACCGGTTGAGAGCGAAACGGCGCCAATGAAAATAAGGAAATCACCTTGGATCAGGCGCGATATTTAATTTTCCCCCGCGGTCGAGGCGCGTGATTTCCGCCGTGTAACCCTGGCGAAACGTCGGGTGTTTAAATTGATAGCCAAGCTCCATTTTCAATTTGCGATTCGAAACTTTTTTCTGTGTCAGCCCGCGCTTTCGCTCAGCGCTTTCAGCTTCGGTGGCGAAGGGTGGCATGTATTTGCCGAGCGTTTCGGAAAGCCAGCGGAAAAAATGAATTTGCGCCACGGGTTCGTCATCCACGGCGTTGTAGATTTCTCCAGCACGACCACTTTTCAGAGCGGCGATAATTGCGCCGACTAAATCATCGCGATGGATCATGTTGAGGAGTCGCTCGCCTTTGCCGGACATTTTCGCTTCGTTGCGGAGATATTGCAGAAATAAATGTCCTCGATCTGGCCCGTAAATTCCGGCGACGCGCAAAATCACGGCTGGAAATTGTTTCTGTTGCGCAGCGTCGAGCAGAAGTTTTTCGGTTTGCACCAAAATTTTACTCGTGTCACTCGCGGGTTCGGTTGCCGAACTTTCTTTCACAGCCGAGCCGTCAATCTGCCCATAAACACTCGTGCTGCTCGTATAAACAAATTTTTTCGGCGGATTTGTGTCGCACCAATCGACTACGTTCTTCGTGCCATTGAGATAAACCTGCTCATATTCTTCCGCGCCGCCTTTCGTCGAAGAAACGGTATTCACAATCCAATCGAAATCGCGCGGAAGTTTTTCCAATTCTTCTCTGTGGGAAACATCGGCAACCAGCGGAGTGATTCCAGCCGCTTTCAATTCTTCGTCGGCATCTGCGGAACGACGAACACCAAAAACTTCATGGCCGAGGCGAACTAATTCCGCGCCAAGCGGAATGCCGACGTAACCGCAGCCAATAATCAAAACGCGCATTAGAAAAAATGTAACAACCAAGTCGCTAAGACACCAAGAAACTTCAATTTGTCTCTCAATCAATGAATGATACCTTAGGCGCTCAATAATGCCGGACAATCAAACCAATTCCATCACACCAGCCATTCGAGAATCGAAAATCGATCATCGAAAATTACCGGAACTTCTCGCGCCCGCTGGCGATTGGGAATGCGCGAAGGCCGCTGTGGAGAATGGAGCCGATGCGATTTATTTTGGTTTGGAAAAGTTCAATGCGCGAATGCGCGCCCACAATTTTACCGAAGCGGATTTGCCAAAGCTGATGGAGTTTTTGCATCGGCGCGGAGTGAAAGGCTACGTCACTTTCAACACGCTGGTTTTCGAAAACGAACTTGAAGATGCAGAAAAATATCTTCGGGCAATTATTTCCTCCGGAGTGGATGCCGCGATTGTTCAAGACATCGGCATCTGCCGATTGATCCGAAAACTTTCGCCCGATTTTCCGATTCATGGCTCAACGCAAATGACCGTCACGAGCGCGAACGGCGTGGAATTCGCCAAGGATATTGGCTGCAACCTCGTCGTTCTTGCTCGCGAATGTTCGATTGCTGAAATTGAAAAAATAAACGCCGCCCAAACCGATTCTGCGCTTCGCAATTCTGGCTCGGCATTTCCGCTCGAAGTTTTTGTTCACGGCGCATTGTGTGTTGCTTACTCCGGCCAATGTCTCACCAGCGAATCGCTCGGCGGGCGCTCGGCCAATCGCGGCGAATGCGCTCAGGCCTGTCGAATGCCCTACGATTTAATTTCGGACGGCCAACAAGTTCCGCTTGGCGACAAACGTTATTTGCTCAGCCCGCAGGATTTG
>JBKJOZ010000305.1:0-5833 GCA_046595315.1 Limisphaerales bacterium | reverse complement strand
CGAGCGACACAATTCTTCCGAGGAGGAAAGCAAGCAGAAGATTTTTTCCGTGCGCGAGCCAAATGATGTTTCCTCCCGTTGAGCTTTTTTTTAATTTAGGTTCGCTCTGCCCATGTTACTGAAACCAACGGGTCATTTCACTCGAACGGACAAAAGACGTCATTCGGCTCGCGCACAGAACCCAGCTTTCACTGTGTCTTTCTTCTTCAAAAAAAACCACGCCGCTGGACGGATTCCGGCGGGACGCCGGAATCAACAGGCCGGAGGCCAGTTCCACCCATGAACTTCCAATTCGCAAATCCACTTTACCTGCTGCTCCTCGCTCCGGCGATGGCTTGGGTCATTTGGCTTGCTTGGAAATCAGATGTGCAAATCAGCGCGTGGCGGCGTTGGACCGCTTTCATTTTACGCACTTTGATTTTGTTCGCGTTGGTCTTGGCGATGGCTGGAATTCAATGGAAAAAGCCACTTGAAGGGATGAATGTTTTCTTTTTGCTGGATCGTTCGGACAGCGTTCCGTCATCGCAACAGGAAGCGTCGCGTGAGATGGTGAACAAATTTTCGACTCAGAAAAAGAAAACCGACAAAGCGGGCGTGCTGGTATTTGGAACGGATGCGGGAATTGAATCGTCAACGACTGAGGCGGTAAATTTGCTGAAAATTCAGGCAATCGTTGGGACGGAACGCACTGATATTTCTGGCGCGATTCGTCTCGGCACGGCGGCGTTTCCTGAAACCGGACAGAAACGGCTGGTGCTCTTTTCGGATGGCAATGAAAACATCGGCGACGCGCAAACCGCGTTGCTCGCTGCAAAATCACTGGGCGTGACTTTGGATGTTGTCCCTCTTGGAGTTTCGCGCGCCAACGATGTCGCGGTGCAAAAACTGGGCCTGCCGAGCAACGTCAAAAAAGGGCAGGCGTTTGAGGTCAAAATTTTCGCGCAATCGGATCAGGCGCAGTCCGCGACCGTGCGGCTTTATCGCAATGAACAATTTCTCGGTGAACAAAAAGTCGAACTCGTCGCGGGAAAAAATCTTTTCACGTTCCCGCAGACTTTGAACGATCCGGGTTTTTACAGTTACAACGTTCAACTTGAAGCGCCCGGCGATTTGCTCCCGCAAAATAATCGCGCGAGCAGTTTCGTTCATGTGCGCGGAAATCCTCGCGTGCTCGTCATTTCCAGTGAACCAAAGCCCGATGC
Organism: Limisphaerales bacterium; assembly: GCA_046595315.1. Lineage (GTDB taxonomy): Bacteria > Verrucomicrobiota > Verrucomicrobiia > Limisphaerales > CANJXF01 > CANJXF01. The sequence goes on along the minus strand of JBKJOZ010000305.1, from coordinate 4,631 downwards.
CCAATTAGTCTCTGCGTTGCAATCCTCAAAGCTCGAAGTGAAGTCCACGGATGTCAGCGGATTTCCTGCGACGCTCGCGGAGATTCAAAGTTACGACACGATTTTTTTGAGCAACGTTTCCGCTGGCGACCTTGGGACTGATGCAATGAAGTTGCTGGAAAGCGCCGTGCGCGATTTCGGCGTCGGCTTGGTTTGCATTGGTGGCGATCAAACCTATGCAGCGGGCGGTTATCGCGGAACGCCACTGGAAGCGACGTTGCCGGTGGAGATGGAATTGAACAGTAAAAAAGTTTTGCCGAGCGGCGCGCTAGTGTTGGTGGTTCACGCGACGGAATTTCCGAATGGTAATCAATGGGCTCGCGACATCGCCTTTGCGGCGCTCGATTCGCTTGGGCCGCAAGACGAAATGGGAATTGTTTTTTGGGACGGCGGACAAAATAACAAATGGCTTTTTCCGCTCGCGAAAGTTGGGGACAAAAAAGAGATGGGCAAACAAATCACCGGGATGAATCCGGGCGACATGGGTGATTTTCAAGGGCCGATGGTGATGGCGCATGACGCCTTGAAAAAATCCACCGCCAATTTGAAACACATGGTTGTGTTCAGCGATGGCGATCCAGCTGCGCCCAAACAGCAACTCGTTCAGGACATTGTCGGCGACAAAATCACCATCAGCACGGTGATGATTGGCGGGCACGTTTCGCCGGAGACGATGACGTGGATGGCGGACATGGGGCGCGGTCGCTTTTACGATGTGCATTCGCCGGGACAATTGCCGCAAATTTTCATCAAGGAAGCAGCGGTGATTTTGAAGTCGGCAATTTTTGAGGAGCCGTTCAAGCCGCAACTTTCCAGTTCGAGCGAAATGATGCGCGGCATCGGTGCGAGCGAGTATCCGCAATTACGCGGTTACGTTTGCACGACGCCGAAAGCGCGAGCGGAAATTCCACTCGTAACCGACAAAGGCGATCCGTTGCTAGCGCATTGGCAATATGGTTTGGGTCGCGCCGTTGCGTTCACTTCGGACGCAAAATCAAAGTGGGCAACGGACTGGATTGGGTGGGGAAAATTTCAACAATTTTGGTCGCAGGTTGCGCAATGGAGTTTGCGTCGCATCGAGAACGCGGATTTCAACACGGAAGTATCCGTGGACAAAGGCGAGGGCAATATCAGTGTCGAGGCGATTGATGCGCAGGGAAATTTTCGGAATTTTTTGAATCTGCAAACCATCGTCGTGAGTCCGAAAGGCGAGCGGCAGACGGTGCGCTTGGAACAAACCGGACCGGGTCATTACGAAGCAAAATTTCCGACGAAAGAGGTGGGTGCGTATCTGCTGAACCTGATGGATTTGAAAAACGGCGAATTGCGCGGCTCACAAATTCTCGGCGCGAGCGTGAATTATTCGCCTGAGTTCGCCGCCTCAGAACCCAACCTGAATCTGCTGCGTCGTCTAGCGGAAAGCGGCGGTGGAAAAGTTTTGGAACCGGGAATTGATAATCCATTCCTGCACAATCGCGTGAAAACTTTTCAACCGCGCGATTTGTGGGAATGGCTTTTAAAGTTCGCGATTATTCTATTTCCCCTCGATGTCGCGGTGCGGCGAATTCAATTGGAGCGCGCTGCGTGGTCGAAAGCAGCTCGGGCGTTGCGCCGTTGGATTTTCTTTTGGAAACCGGTGCCACGCTCCGCGCAATCCGACGAATCTTTGGCGGCCTTGCTCAATCGTCGTGACGAAGTTCGGGCCAAAAAAATAGAGGCTCAACCGCCGACGATTCCGAATGCAGATTTGTTTGCGCCGAAAACGCCCGTTAACATTGAGCCGATTGGAGCTCCTGAGTCACTCCAACAAAAAATTCAAGGCGACGAAAAGAAAACAGATGAGCCTCAAAATACGACGAGCCGCTTGCTGGAAGCAAAGCGGCGCGCGCGTAAGAATTTAGAATAACTCGATCGCTTTGGATTACGGTTTTTGCACTTCCAATTTGTTGTCCACTTCAACCCCTTGAATCGTTTTCAGCTGATTTTCAATCATGCGCTTTTGCTCATCGCTGCCCACGGTGCCGCGCAAGGTGATTTTCCCCGTGGCATCCGTTTTCGCGGACGTTGTGGTTGAATTTAATTCCGCATTATTGCTGCCCGCTGGTTCGGAAGAAATGTCTTCGGAAGAATTGCGAGTCGCAGCGGCCGCTGCGGAAGAGGTGCCGCCCACACTACTGCTCGGGCGAGAAGAAACTTCGGCTGCTGGATCATAAATATTTATCGACCCTTTCTGCCATCCGTCATTTTGTGCGCCAGAGGAATTGTGGCGTTGGAAACTTTGACGATGCATCGAGTTGTCGCGATTTGCTCCAGCCGGCTCATTCATGGGTTCGCTGGCGGATTGGGTTTCACCCGGAAGCGAATCTTTAATAACGACGTCATTTTTAAACCAGGCAACGCCCTTGATATTGCGAGTCAATTGACTGGCGCGTTCCTTTTGCGCGGGATGATCCACAAATCCCGTCAGATGCACATTGCCGCGAAAACTTTGCACCTGAATGTCGCTGGCCTTTACCAACGAATCTTTGACGAAGGCGCTTTTCACGCGGCCCGCTGTAGCTTTGTCATCGATGTATTGTCCAGTGCTTCGGTTGTAGCGCGTGCCGGAACAGCCGACGAAAGCGACCGCTGCGCTCAGGCATAAAAATGTTTTTAGATAATTTGTGTGTTTCATATTGGTGTTTCCTTTGTTCTAACCATTCGCAGCAAGCCGACGGGCTGCAATGCGCGTCATCCCTGTTTTAAGTTTCTAGGATTCGATGAAAAGAATTAGGTGAAACCCTTGTGCAACGCGGGGGAAATAGGGAGCGCGCACTGGATTTGAGGTCAAATTTTATCAGAACAATTTGGTCAAGTTGACTTCGTTACTTCCGAAGACTGGCGGGATCAATTCCTTGTTGGCGCAAGTTGCGGAGGCTCAACCCAACGTGTCGTTTAGCGAGACGAATCCCATGTTCATCTGTCACGAGTTCACAGTGAAAAAAAGCGGGCGAATTAAATCCCAACGCGTGATAAAGCAAAATTTGACGAGCGGTGGAAAGGAGTAAATCCGCGCCGCGCACCACTTCTGTGATTTGCATTTCCGCGTCGTCCACCATGACGGCGAGTTGGTAGGCCGGAACATCGTCGTGTCGCCAGATCACAAAATCACCGAAATCTTTTCCGGCAACGAATTGTTGCAGGCCGAAATTCCCGTCGATAAATGAAATGGTTTCGCCATCGGGGACACGAAAGCGCCAGTTGGTTGCCCCGTTCTTCGATTCCGTATTTTCACGGCAGGTTCCGGGATAGATTGGTTCTTCATCGCCTTGGTGCGGCGCTTGCAAGGATTGTAAAACTTCTTTGCGCGAACAATGGCACGGATAAATAAAACCGCGTTCGCGAAGTTTTTCAAAAGCCACTTGATAAAACTTGCGACGCTCCCTTTGCGAATAGGGCGCAAACGGACCGCCGCAATCCGGTCCTTCCTGCCACTCCAAACCGAACCAACGCAAATCTTCATACATCGCTGTAACGAATTCTGGCTTGCAGCGCGCGGCATCCAAATCTTCGTTGCGCAAAATCAACGTGCCGCCATTTTGCCGCGCGCGTTCTTGTGCGATCCAAAACGTTCGGGCGTGACCTAGATGAAGATAACCCGTGGGCGAAGGTGCGATGCGTCCGCGATACTTCATGGTTCAAAAATTCTCGGATGTTGCGCCAACCACTCGGAAAATTTTGGCAACGGAAACGACAGCAGCTTTTGAACCTTCGCGCACTGGACTGAAGTATCCGGCGGGCGTGGTGCGCCGTGATATTCCGCCAGCGAACCGACCTCAATCTTTGGGTGCAATTCAGTAAAGCGGCTCGCCACAAGTTCGCCAATTTGCGCCCGCGACAAACGTTCGCTGCCCGCGAGATTAAATATTCCGCCAATATTTTTTCCGGCGAGCTCCCAAATTGCGCGCGCCGTGACACCGGCAAAAATCGGGCAACGAAATTCATCGCGGAATAATTTGACCGTTTCGCCGCGCCTCCAAAGTTGGCGCAACTCGTCGCTGAAACCACGATTGCCGGTTGGCGAATTGCCGCAATTCATGGAAGTGCGGATGGCAATGTGCTTTGGGTTTTGCAGAACAATTTTTTCCGCTGCCACTTTTGTTTCGCCGTAAAAGCTCAGCGGATTGGTGGCGTCGGTCTCGATGTAATTTCCTTTGCGCCCGTCGTAAACGAGGTCGGTGGAAAAATAAATCAGCGGAATGTTCTGCGCGAGTTCCGCCAAAGTTTGGGTCACCTCCACATTGAGTTTCCACGCGAGTTTAGGATCGGCATCGCACGCCGGAACCTGGCTTTGCGCGGCGCAATGAATGATGAGTTGCGGCTGGTCGCGTTGAAATTTTTCGCGCACCGCGTTGGCATCGGTCAAGTCGAGCGCAGCGCGAGTCAGGCCGAGCACGCTGCACTCTGGGGCAAACTCCGTCGCGGTTTGCACCAAATAATTTCCAATGAGACCACCCGCGCCAGTCACCCATGCAATTTTTTTCACGCGCTGGTTTTACGGCAGTGACGGTCCGCGTGCGAGCGGATTATGGGACGGAGCGGAATTCAGCGTA
>JBKJOZ010000171.1:0-5977 GCA_046595315.1 Limisphaerales bacterium | reverse complement strand
CATTTTTTTTCTGAAAATGGGTTGGTTCACCCGAATTCTCAGAGCTTCGCGGAGCTGGAAACGAGGGAAGTTTTTCCGGCCAATTGTCTTGAGCTAAACCGGCGATTGGCTACGGTCGGTTTTGCAAAACATCCGGGATACAAACTCGTTATGACCGATTCATTTTTTGGTTTCACTGCGCGCCGCATTTTTCTGAAACTATCCATCGGCTTAATCTTGATGGCGTTGGTGTTTCCGCAAAAGATTTACGGACAAGCCAAACCCTCCGTCACGTCCCAGCCGTCCAGCCAAACGGTAATCGCGGGGACAAACGCCAGCTTTAGTATTTCGGCCACGGGCAACTCGCCCCTCGTTTACCAATGGTTTTTCAACGGCGGTGCGCTGACCGATTCGGCTCACATCAGCGGAAGCTCCAGTCGCACACTTATTCTGACGGGTGTCATCACGAATGATGCCGGAAATTATTTTGCGACCGTTTCTAATCGTCACGGAATAGACACGAGCGCAGTCGCCACGCTGACCGTGAAAGTTCCGCCCAGCATCACGATGCAGCCGACCAATCAAACCGTTTTCGCAGGTGAATCGGCAAATTTCAGCGTCAATGCCAGCGGCTCGGAGCCATTGAGTTATCAATGGAAATTTGAGGGTGCGAATGTGGCCGGTCAGACCAACGCGATTTTTTCCATCGCGACGGCGACAACGAATCAGGCGGGCAATTACTCGGTTGTCATCACAAATCTTTACGGTTCCAGCCAAAGCTCCAATGCGACGCTGGCGGTTTTGGAGAGCGCGCCAATTATTTTGGTCCAGCCAACTAATCGGACGGTTTACGTGGGCAACGACGTGACGTTGCAAATCGTCGCGACGGGATCAAAGCCGTTAAGCTATCAATGGCAATTCAATGGAGCGAATATTCCGGGTGCGACGGATTCCTCGTTGGTTCTTTCAGAAATTTTACCGGATCAAACGGGCAGTTATCGAGGGACGATCAGCAATGCGCTGGGCAGCGTGTTGACCAGCAACAGTGTTTTGACGGTCGAAACTTTATTTACGTGGGGACGCAGCGATTTGGGCGCGCTCAATTTGCCGCCCGGATTGACGAACACGGTGATGGTGACGGCACCCGATTATGGTGGTTATGCGTTGCAAGCGGATGGGTCAGCGACGAACTGGGGCTCAAGTTTTAAGTTTCCAGTTGGTCTGAGTAACTTGGTTGAAATTGACGGAGGAGGAAATCTCGCGCTCGGGCTGGAAGGAAAAGGACCGGCGCGCCTCTGGGCTAACAACGTCTATGGCGAAGGAAATATGCCCGCCGGATTGACCAATTGCATTTCCGTTTCTGCTGGAACATTTCACGGGTTGGTCGCGCGCGCGGATGGAACAGTGGCGGCGTGGGGATACAACGATTATGGCCAGACAATTGTTCCGCCAGGTTTGAGCAATGTGGCGCGCGTCAGCGCCGCGCTCTATCACAGTCTGGCGTTGAAAAGAGACGGCACCGTCGTCGCATGGGGGTGGAATGACAATGGGCAGTGCAATGTCCCTGTCGGATTGAGCAACGTGATTTCAGTGGCCGGTGGTTACGGTTTCAGCGTTGCGTTAAAAGCCGATGGCACCGTGGTCGCCTGGGGCAGTGGTCCCGTCAATGAAGTCGATGTTCCCGCCAATCTGAGCAATGTCGTGGCGATTGCGTGCGGTTATGAACACACGCTGGCGCTGAAGCGCGACGGCACTCTGGTCGCATGGGGTTGGAACGCTTACGGACAGACCAACATTCCAGAGAGTTTCAGCAATGTGGTCGGCATCGCCGCCGGAACCGGACACAACATTCTACTGATGGGACGCCGCGCGCCGCAATTTTTGCGAATGCCTGAAAACACCATCAGCACGGCGGGAAATATCGTGGTTCTCTATTCTGCGGTAAAGGGACGCGAGCTGCACTACCAGTGGCGATTCAATGGCATTGATTTGCCCGGCGCGACGGATGGCTACTTGAGATTTTCCAGCGTCCAGCTGACCCACGCCGGCGATTACACTTTGGTGGTGACCAATTCTTTCGGTTCCGTCACGAGCACAGTAGCGACGCTGACCGTCAATTTGTCGCCGTTCATTACGACCCAACCGCAAAGCCAAACAATCATTCAGAGCAACTCCGTCTCGTTCGCAATTTCCGTGGAAGGCACCGCGCCGCTCAGCAGTCGCTGGTATTTCAATGGCGCGCCGCTGTCGAACAACAGTCGTGTCAGCGGTGCGTTGACGACGAATCTGGTGATCTCAAATGTCCAAACTTCCGACGCCGGAAATTATTTCGCGATCATCACCAATTCATTTGGTTCAACGACGAGCACGGTCGCGACGCTGAGCGTGCTGGTTCCGCCCGCCTTCCTTCAACAACCGCAAAGCCAAACCAACGGCGTAGGAAATGCGGTTTCGATTTCTGCCGGAGTCGCCGGCTCGCAACCTTTGAGTTATCAATGGTTTTTCAACGGGACCGCCGTGACGAACAACGGACACGTCAACACACAGGATGCAATCCTTGGAATCTCCAGCGCGGAAGTGGCTGACACGGGAGATTATTGGCTGGTCATTTCCAACAGCGTCGGGAGGGCAACCAGTTCCGTTGCGACGGTCTCGATTGTTCTTTTGCCGCCGTCGCTCACGCAACAGCCCCAATCCCAAAACAAATTGGTCGGCAGCGCTATCGCGTTTTTTGCCTCGGCGGGCGGCTCGCAGCCGCTGAGTTATCAATGGTTTTTTGAAAATGCGCCGCTGGCTGACGGCGGGCGCATCAGCGGCGCGACCACGACGAATCTGAACATCGACTCAGCGCAAACGAATGATTCCGGAAATTATTTTCTCATCGTGAACAACGCGGGCGGTTCAGTGACGAGTGCCGTTGCAACGCTGAACGTGGGAATGGCTCCGGTAATTGTTTCTCCGCCGCAGAGCCAGACGAATTTGATCAATTCCAATGTGACGTTCAACGTCGGCGCGGATGGAACTGCGCCGCTGAATTTTCAATGGCGATTCAATGGAACAAATCTTTTCGACGACAGCCGCATCACCGGTTCCACCGCTTCTACTCTGAGCATTTCAAATCTGCTGACCACGCACGCCGGGAATTACACCGTCGTCGTGACGAACTTGTTTAGTTCCGCGACGAGCGCACCGGCGATTTTGACCGTGTCGGTTCCCCCGACTTTCACTTTGCAACCGGCGGGACGTTCCGTGCCGATTGGAATGCCCGCCAGTTTCAGCGCGATCGTCACCGGCGACGCGCCACTGACTTTTCAATGGCAACTCAACGGCACGAATATTTTGAACGCAACGAACACAAGTTTTTCCATTGCCGCCGTCGGAACGAATGATTTCGGGATTTACAATTTGATCGCAAGCAACGGAGTTGGCGTGACGGGGAGTGCGGCGGCTCCGTTGACACTCGGAAAAATTGTGGCATGGGGCAAAAATGATTCAGGGCAAACGGTTGTCCCCGCCAATTTGACGAACGTGGTGAAAGTGTCCGCCGGTGGAATGCATAGCCTGAGTTTGCTGGCCGATGGAACGATTGCGGTTTGGGGAGACAACACCTACGGCCAAAAAAATATTCCACCCGGCCTCACCAACATCGTCGCCATTGCCGCTGGCGGATTGCACTCCATCGCCTTGCGTGCCAACGGGACAGTGATGGCGTGGGGCTACAACGGCAGCGGCCAAATCAATGTTCCGCCGACGTTGAGCAACGTGGTTGCCATCGCCACAGAAGGAAATCACAACCTCGCGTTGCGTTCGGATGGAAAAGTTTTTGGCTGGGGCGATAACGGTTACGGCCAGACCACTGTCCCCGCCACATTGAACAAAGTTGTCGGCATCGCCACGGGCTTTGGACACAGCCTCGCGTTGCGCGCCGATGGAACTGTGGTGGGCTGGGGCCGAAATTTTGACGGGCAAACGATTCCGCCGACGGGTGCGACGAATCTCATTGCCATCGCCGCCGGATTTTCCCACAGCCTTGCTTTGCGCGCGGATGGAAAAGTTTTTGTATGGGGCTACGGCTCATTTGGTCTGACCAATGTTTCGATCGCCGCGACGAATGTCATCGCGATTGCAGCGGCCGATTATTACAACATGGCTTTGCGCGCGGACGGAAAGGTGGTCGCATGGGGCAGCAATTCTTACGGCGAAACGAACGTGCCGACGGTCGCCACAAACATCGTCAATCTCGCCGCTGGCCGTAATCACGCTCTCGCGTTGATCGGTGATGGAGTACCGCTCATTCTGCAACAGCCGGTTGGTGGAACCAGTTGGACGGGCCGCGAATTTTCGATGCGCGCGAGTGTGACTGGAAATGCGCCTTTGAGTTTTCAATGGCAATTCAATGGCACGGACATTCCCGGCGCGACCAACGATTCGATTGCCTTCACCAATTTAAAAACAACCAACGCGGGGAATTATCAACTCGTCGTCAGCAATGCGCTCGGGGTGGCCGTGAGTGTGCCGGTGCCGCTGACGGTTTTAAGCAACGTTTCGCCCACGTTTTTGAGCCAGCCGCCGGCGTTGCAAACTAATTTTCTTGGCAGCACAGCTTCGCTCGGGGTCACCGTAGCGGGCAGCGGTCCGCTCACCTACCAATGGCGCAGCTATCCATCTGCCGTGGGCGGACCCACCACAAGTATTCCCGGCGCGACCAATGCGAATCTGATTTTCGATCCGCTATTGATGTCACATGCCTCAAATTATTTTGTCGTGGTAACAAGTCCGTTTGGAACCATTTCAAGTGTGCAAACGAGTCTGCGCGTGCAGCAGGTGAAAGTCTGGGGCTATAGTCCAACCGATCCGCCTTCAACTTTGACCAACGCCGTCGCCGTCGCAGCGGGTAACAATCATTACCTCGCGCTTCGGTCGGACGGAAAAATCGTCGGTTGGGGTTCTGCCTATTATGGCGAGGCGACATCTCCAGCTGTTCTGAGCAACACCACGGTCACGGCCATTGCGGCTGGGTTCCAACATAGTCTCGCCCTTCGTTCTGACGGAACACCCTTCGCGTGGGGCTACAACACTTACGGGATAACCAATGTCCCCGTTTCCGCCACCAATGTCGTGGCGATTGCTTGCGGCCAATACCACGACATGGCTCTGCGTGCCGACGGGACGGTGGTGGCGTGGGGAAATTATTATTATAGTGCGACCAACGTGCCTTCGTCCGCGACGAACGTTGTTGCCATTGCTGCCGGGCGGGATTTCGGACTTGCCCTGCGTGCCAATGGAACGGCGGTTGGATGGGGCAGTTCCTATGGCGTGGTTCCCCAGAATGTAACCAACATCATCGCCATTGCGGCGATGATGTTGGTTACATTCTGGGGAACCAACATCATCGCCATTGCGGCGGGCGATTCTCACAGTCTGGCGTTGCGGGCCGATGGCACCGTGCTGGCGTGGGGCTACAATTTTTCCGGCCAAACAAATGTTCCCGCCGGATTAAGCAACGTGGTCGCCATCTCCGCTTCCGGAACACATAGCACGGCCTTGCGTTCGGACGGAACCGTTGCGAGTTGGGGGAGGTTCTATTACGACAATTATAACATCAACTTTGCTCCCGCAGATTTGGCAAATGTCATCCAAATCGCAGATGGTGGCGACCATAGCGTGGCCTTGTTTGGGATTCGCACGCCAGTGGTCACGATCCAACCGTTCAGTCGTTATATTTTGAAAGGCTCGAACACGGTGCTGGTCGCCAAAGCGGTCGGCGCGCAACCGGTGAGTTATCAATGGTTATTCAACGGAGCGAATATTTCGGGCGCAACCAACGACTCCATCACGCTGACGAACGTGCAATTTTCCCAAGCTGGCTCCTATCAACTTATCGTGAGCAATCGCTACGGCGTCACCGTCAGCAAAGGAGCTGGTTTGGTGGTAGCGCCTCCGCTCGTACAATCACTCGATACGTTGAAGGATTTTATCTGGGTTTGCAGCGGTAACG
>JBKJOZ010000113.1:0-6218 GCA_046595315.1 Limisphaerales bacterium | reverse complement strand
GTTCTGGCTCGACCTCAACAATCGCCAGTCGCAAGGACATCTCGCGATTGCGCTGAATCGGTTTGACGATCAGAAAACGGCGCGAGAGATCATGGCTTCGATGAAAGAACGTTCGGTCAGCGATGAAGAACTGGGAATGTTCTGGCGCGATTTGGAATTCTCGTGGTGGTGGTTCGGCGCGCCGATTGAAACACAGGCGCTGATGATCGAGGCGTTCGACGAAGTGATGAACGACGCGCAGGCTGTGGAAGATTGCAAAGTCTGGTTGCTGAAACAGAAGCAAACGCAGGATTGGAAAACGACGAAGGCGACGGCGGATGCGGTTTATGCGTTGTTGTTGCGCGGCGGAAAAAATCTCGCGAGTGATGCGCTGGTGGAAGTTTCGCTCGGCGGAAAAAAGATTGAGCCGGAGAAAGTGGAAGCAGGAACGGGTTTTTATGAAAAGCGATTTTCGGCTGGAGAAATCAAACCGGCGCTCGGCGAAATCACCGTGAAGAAGGTCGATGAAGGCGTCGCGTGGGGCAGCGTGAATTGGCAATATCTCGAAGACATGACGAAAGTCACGCCGCACGAAGGCACGCCATTGAAGTTAAAGAAAACGCTTTTCAAAAAAGTGAACACGAATCGCGGGCCGGTTTTGGAAACTTTGAAAGGCGGATTGAATGTCGGTGATGAATTGGTCGTGCGCGTTGAACTGCGGACGGATCGCGACATGGAATATGTTCACCTGAAAGATCAGCGCGGCAGCGGCACGGAGCCGGTGAATGTTTTGTCGCAATACAAATATCAGGACGGCCTCGCCTACTACGAATCGACACGCGACACCGCGAGCCATTTCTTCATCGATTATTTGCCGAAGGGAATTTATGTCTTTGAATATTCCACGCGGGTACAGCTTCGCGGCGAATACCAAAGCGGCATTGCGGAAATCCAGTGCATGTACGCGCCGGAATTCAACAGCCATTCAGAAAGTTTTAAATTGTTGGTAAAATAATTCCACCATTTGACAACGTTTAGGAGCTACGGGAAGTTAAAATGCAAGTAAAAGACGCTTAACTTTCCCTAAGCAGTGTTGTTATGAAAAGAATCACCACCACTATCCTCGCGTTCACATTTTTCTGTTCGACGTTTGCCTTTGCCCAAGAAATTGCGCCAAGGACGCGAGTTGAAACCATGTTTAATTCGTTAAAGCCAGGTGAGGCCGAGCGCGCAATCGAAGTGTTCGCCAAGAATTCCTTGATCAAAGGGGAATTGGTTAATTCATTACAATCGCAAGCAAAAACTCTAATCACTCCGAGCAATCCGATTTTAGGATTTGAATTCATTCAAGAGGAAAATGTCGGACAATCCGTCAAACGATTAACCTACATTTTAAAGACGACGGACCAGCCATTGGTTTGGAATTTCTCCTTCTATAAACCTGGAGCCGTTTGGGTGCCCCTTCGCGTAACTTTTGTCGGCGAATTTTAACCAAACGAACTTCACCGTTTCGTCCATACGGATGCCTACGCGTGTGAGGAATTAATCCTCACCTCACCGTATTCAGTCGTCGGGAAGTTCTTGGAGAGCACAAGGCGATTCGTGGCTAAACTAGTTTAAATCCTGCAACAACAAAAGGAACTGGCGCTACGAGGCAGCAAACTGAAGAGGATGTCACTCGTAAAACCCTAAAGATCGTTTGCCAATTACTGGCTTAAAAATCATGGGCAGCAGGCTGAGTATTTGATCTTTGCTTTGCAGAATTGCCCTCGTCTTTCGGCGAGAACATTCGATCAAGATGACTTAAGCGGAGCCGCAAATCGCTTATTGCAATCGAAGCGGTTGCGTATTCCTTGCATTACCATGTGGCAAAAAGCCAACTCTCAAAAGGGCAGGCGTTTCACCTTTACGCTGCTCGAGGCGGGCTTTGATTTCATGAACCCTATCCAATTGTCGGCGCCAGCCTTCAACTTTGCGCTTGGCAGTGGAAAAGTTGGTTTTACTCGCCAGCGTAATTAACCGTTCCAGTTTGTTTTCCTCGAATTTCGCCCGCTGAATTCCGTATTCGATGGGACTTACATCCGCGCCGTTATAGTTTTCGTTGTAGATGACGAACACTTCCCGCTTGAATTCTTTGTATGTCATTTAGCCTTCCCCCAGTTTCCAGTTTTTGAGTCTTTGCAGGGACTCTTGTGGTTGTTAACAGGTCGTACATTCAACTAATATATGAGTAAAGCAATAAAAATGTATTCAGACTAAAGCGATTAGGAATAAGTATCGAGAACGCTGCGTTCTTCTCCAATTGCCACCTGCCGCCATGATCGCGGCGCTTATCTCGATGTCTCAGACACGATCCTTCCAAATTCAAAGTCCTCGACATCGATCATCGTGAGCCGATAAAAGAATTCCTTCTGAATCACCCTATGAAATCATTCAAAGTTCTAAAATCCATTTTCGCTCTTTCAATCGCCTCGTTCGTTTGCCTCGCCGCAAACGTTTCCGGACAAAAGATTACGTTATCCAGTGATGAATTGTTTTTTGTTGCGGAAAAAAAGGGAATTTATGCCTATCGCCTGAACGAAAAAACCGGAGCCATTTTTCCTGCGAACATCGCAGTGGAAGTCGCGAATCCAGGATTCCTAGCCATCCATCCAAGCAAAAAATTTCTTTATTCGGTTAATACCGCGAAAATTGATGGCAAAAATGTCGGCGTGGCCACTGCGTTCTCGATTGAATCAAAAACGGGAAAATTAACTTTATTAAATCACCAACCCACCAAAGGGAATGGACCGACTCACCTCGCAGTGGATAGAAGTGGCAAAAATATTTTGGTCGCAAATTACGGCAGCGGCAGTGTGTCCGCGTTTCCAATTCAGAAAAATGGTTCGTTAGGTTCTGTTTCTGCCTTTGTTCAGCACACCGGCTCGAGCATTAATCCGCAGCGTCAAACTGAATCCCACGCTCATTCCATTACGACCGATCCCGGCAATCGTTTTGTCGTCTCGTGCGATCTCGGTCTGGACAAAGTGTTGGTTTATAAATTTGATGCGAGCGACGGTTCATTGGAGCCCAACACACCCGCTTTTGTCCCGCTCAAACCGGGCGCAGGACCTCGCCATCACGCCTTTGATTCCAATGGTAAATATCTTTATGTAATCAATGAACTCGACTCGACCCTAACCGCATTCAGCTACGACTCAAAAATTGGGGCGCTCAAGGAAATCCAATCCGTCCCCACTCTCCCAAAAGACTTTAACGGAATAAATTACCCCGCTGAAGTTGCGGTTCATCCGTCCGGAAAATTTCTTTACGGATCAAATCGAGGCCACGACAGCATTGTCGTTTTCCGAATTGATAAAAAGACCGGCATGCTTTCACTGATTGAACATGAGGCCACCCAAGGAAAATTTCCGCGCCATTTTGAGATTGATCCAAGCGGAAATTATCTTTTGGCGGAAAATCAGGATTCCGGGAACGTCGTTGTTTTCCGCATTGACCAAAAGTCCGGTGAGTTGAGCGCAACGGGAAACAAGCTCGAAGCGGAAGCGCCGCAGTGCGTAAAATTTTTCTAATCCAAAAATATTTCCGGGGGCTTTCTTAAGCCAGAATTTCATGAATCACTTCGCCGTGGACATCGGTCAAACGACGGTTCGCGCCGTTGTTTCGGAAGGTTAATTTTTCGTGATCAATTCCGAGCAGATGCAAAATCGTCGCGTGTAAATCGTAGCCAGTGATTTTATTTTTTGTGGCTTTCCATGACCACTCGTCGCTTTCGCCAAAAGCGATTCCAGGTTTCAATCCCGCACCTGCCATCCACGAAACAAAAGTTCCGCCGTTATGGTCGCGACCGAGGCTGCCTTGACTGAATGGCATTCGCCCAAATTCGGAGGTCCAAATTATCAAAGTGTCTTCCAACATGCCGCGCGCTTTTAAATCCTTCACGAGCGCGGCCACCGGTTTATCGGTGGACTGGGTTATGGCACCAAGTTCTTTCGGGATGTCGGTGTGGTTATCCCAATTATTCACGCCGCCATCGCGACCGCTCCAGACTTGCACGAAACGAACGCCGCGTTCCAATAAACGGCGCGCCGTCAGACAATTGCGCCCGAAATCTTCCGTCGCTTTTTCGTCGAGGCCATACATTTTTTTCGTGACATCGGTTTCGCCGGAAAGGTCGAGAACATCGGGCGCGCTGAGTTGCATTTTCGCGGCAAGTTCGTAGGACGCAATGCGTGCGTCGAGACGGGAGTCGCCGGGATTTTGCGCGAGATTTTCTCGATTCAATTTGTTCAACAACACGAGTCCGTCTGCTTCGCTTTTCTTGGTAATAAATTTCGCCGACTCGTTAGGAAATAAATCCGCGATTGGATTTTTCGCAGCGGCATTGATGATGGTGCCAGAATGGGTGACGGGCAAAAAGCCGGAGGAAAAACTTCCTTTGCCATTGTAAGGCAAGCCGCGCGAATCGGGCAGAACCACGAACGTCGGTAAGTTATTATTCAAACTGCCGAGACCGTAGGAAATCCACGAACCCAAGCACGGAAATCCCGGCGTCAAAAAACCGGTGTTCTGCATGTAAACTCCCGGACCGTGGACGTTCGTTTTCGAACTCATCGCCATGAGAAAAGTCAGGTCATCCACGCAACTCGCCACATGCGGATACGCGCTGCTCACCCAGCGTCCGCATTGGCCATGCTGCTTCCAATCGTACGGACTTTTCATCAGATTACCGGGCTGACTCTGCGACGCCTCGACTTTTTCGCCGGGGTCAAATTTTTGTCCGGTGCGTTTGATGAGTTCAGGTTTGTAATCAAACATATCAACCTGACTCGCGCCGCCGTTCATGAAAAGTTGCACGACGCGTTTCACTTTCGCGCGATGATGCAAGCCGCCGTTGAAAGTTGGATTCGGTTTTTCCAACGTGTCGGCGAGTAATCCCTCCGCGCCAATTAATTGCGCCATCGCGATGCCGCCTAGCCCACCACCAAAGCGCCAGAGGAATTCGCGCCGATTAAATGAGGATGCGTTCATAACCATTTAAGGTGAAAATATTTTCATGGTTGTAAGCTGATCAGACAGCGCAGAAAAAGATTGGTGCGACCAGCGGTGGAGGCCCGCGCTTCGACTGTCCGGGTGATAGAATCTTGCGATATAATCCTGGTTGCCACACCTTGTTCGCTCCACTGAAAAAGATTGGTTGAAATTTGGTTGGTGAAAGTAAGGCCGCTCGTTCCCAGTCGCTCGCGATAATTCAGGACGAGATAACTTTGACCAGCATCGTTCGTTAATCTTGGTTGAAACAGAGAGCGATCATCAACGCTTCGAGGATTATAATTAGATGCGTATTCAACCACATTCACCAGCCCATCCGCGTCCAAATCTGCAGCCGTTCCGCTAATCGCACTATTCTGTAACTCCGCAGTGCTAAAATTGTCCCGCCGCCAGCCCTCGAACATTGACAACACGGTTAGCGATGCGGGCGTGCTGGTAAAAGTGCCGTGGCCATTTCGAAAAAAAACGCTGTAATTCCCCGCTTGCGCCAAAGTCAGATTACTTAAAGTTAGCGTGATGTTGGTCGTGCCGCCGATTCCAAAACCATTCGTGAGATCAACGCCGTTGAAACGCCATTGCCACGCTGGAGTGGGTGAACCGGTTGCATTGAAGTTGAAGATAATTGTTCCATCTACAACTCCGGTTTTATTCGTCGGCTGCGACATTATTCCGGGCGAACTCCAAGTAATGATCTGGTTCCAATTTGTGATGCCGATTTCCGCCAACGCAAATTGAAATGCCGTCGGCCAGTTCAACGTGTCAGCTTGTTTGAAGACGTCGTAAATTGGCTTGGTGGTGGAAGCAGTGTTAATCGAGTTGGTGACGCGACGCCACAGACCAAGATTTAAACCGCCTTCCTGCGAATGATCCACGTGACGATGCAAAATAAAGGAATCAATTCCCGGTAAATTTTTAATTTTGTGAAATGCATAACAATAAGCAGCCGCTTGTCGTTGCTCGCTCACGGTGTTGGTGGTGACGGAGTGAAAACCTTGTTCAGATAAAATAATTCGCCGTTGCGTGTCTCGATAGAGAAGTTCGTTTCGGCTGAGATATTGCGGCAACAACTCGATGTTTTTGAACGTGATGCGCGGGCTGGTGAGCACGTTGGTGGTGGCGGTGGCGTCAAGCCAGGTGCGCGGTTCAAATAAATTTTCCGGATAAGGATGATGCGCAATGTGCCAATC
>JBKJOZ010000122.1:0-3743 GCA_046595315.1 Limisphaerales bacterium | reverse complement strand
GCCTTGATCGCTTCAAACACCTGCTTGTTGATGAAAAGTAAATTAGCCCGCTTGAAGTTGAATTGTTCTGGATACCAGCGATGCAAAATTTTCGCGATGCTGATGCCGATGTCCACGACTTCGCAATGGTCGCGATCGGTCAAAATAAAATTTACTCCGGCGCAGGACTGATTTTTAAAAACACTGTCGTTTGGAGTAAAACGTATCGGCATAAAACGAACTCCTTTGAGGCCGAGTTTGTTGAGTTCCAAGGCAAGTTTGAGATCGTGAATGTAAGGCGCCCCCAGCACTTCAAAAGGCGTTCCGGTTCCGCGACCGACCGACACGTTGCAATATTCCAAAACGCCCACGCCGGCGTAGAGTGTCGCTTCGGTGAGGTTGCGCATGTTCGGTGAGAGATTGCCCCAAGGCTGCGCGGTCTCATCGAACCATTGTTTACGCGTCCAACCTTCCATTTTGATGACAGTTAAATCGGTATTGAATTTCCGTTCGGCTTTGAACATTTGCGCGAGTTCGCCAACGGTCATGCCGTGGCGCAACGGCATCTTGTGGTAACCAACGAAACTGGTTTTGCCTTCGAGCATCGGGCCGTCCATCGTAATTCCGTTGATCGGATTTACGCGGTCGAGCACGAAAAATTTCAGTCCATGTTCTCCCGCAGCTTCCATTGAAAGGCCCATCGTGGAAATGTAAGTGTAAAAACGGCAACCGACGTCCTGGATGTCGAACACGAGCGCGTCGAGTCCGCGCATTTGCTCGGCGGTCGGGGCGCGATTTTTTCCGTAAAGACTATAAACGGGCAAACCAGTTCGTTCATCCACGCTGTCGGCGATGGCTTCATCCAACAACCCGTAAAGCCCGTGTTCGGGCGCGAACAACGCTTTCAATTCCACGTCCGGCGCGTTCATCAACAAATCAATCGTCGGATAACGCTGGCGATTTTTTCCCGTGTGATTGGTGATGAGCCCGACGCGCATGCCTTTGAGCGGTGCAAATTTTTGTTTTTGCAAAACATCGATGCCATTGAGAACGCTCGGAACGTCGTTGCTGATTTCGTTGGTGGCCGCCAATTTTTTCTCGCTGATTTTCGCAGGTAACGCGTTCGTCACGTAATTAAAATCGAAATCGGTCACCGCCTCAGCGGCTGCCGTGCCGAGAGATTTGTAAAGTTCGACCACATTTCCTTTGCCATTCGGATGGACGCGGTTGGAAAGGAGGATCCAAAAAGTTTTTGAAAATGGATCAATCCAAAACGCGTTGCCGGTGAATCCGGTGTGGCCGAAGGAGCCGAGCGGAAATTTTTCTCCACGGGGACGACTGAAACCGGAATCAATGTCCCAACCCAAACCGCGACGCATCGGATTTCCGGGAGGCGTTTGCACACTGATCATCAGTGTGATGGTTTCTGGTTTGAAAATGCGCACTCCGTCCAACTCGCCTCCGTTCAAAATCATCCGGGCGTAGCGCGCCAGATCCGCTGCGGTTGTAAAAATTCCTGCGTGACCGGCCACCCCGCCCATGTAGCGCGCCGTCGGATCATGCACCACCCCACGCAACATTTGGCCATCCGTCCACTCGGTCGGGGCGACGCGGGACAGTTTTTCTTTCGACGGCAAATAACCGGTATCCACCATTTTCAACGGCTGATAAATTTCTTTGGCGACGAATTCGTTCAACTTCATTTTGCTGACGCGTTGCACAATTTCGCCGACCAAAAATAAATTGATGTCGCTGTAAACGACTTTTTCGCCGGGCTTATTTTCCAATTTTTCCTCGGAAGCCATGCGAATAGCCGTGTCGTTGCCCTTCCACTTGGTTTTGGTATCGATGTCCGGCCGCAAGCCAGAGGTGTGCGTGAGCAATTGTTTGACGGTGATTTCCTCTTTGCCGCCCCCTTTGAATTCCGCGATGTAAGTCAAGACGCGCTCGTCGAGTTTCACTTGTCCGCGCTCGATCAAAATCATGATGGCCGGAGTGCCAGCGACCACTTTCGTGAGCGACGCTGCGTCGAAAATTGTGTCGCGCGTCATCTCTTCAAACTTCGGCTCCAGCGCGCGTTCGCCAAAAGCGCGATAATAAATGTCATTGTCGTGTTCCACCCAGATGACTGCGCCGGGTAATTTTTTCTCAGAAATGGCGGCGGTAATTTGCGCGTCCATTTTGCTGAGCGCAGCGCGATCCAACGCCTCGGCTTGAGAATTGGTTGTGAAAAATGTGGCCAAGAAAAAACCAGTTAGCCCCAGAAAACGAGAGAGATTTTTGCGCATAGAATGTCGGCAAGTTCTACAGGGGTTTTATGGAAAAAGAAGAAAAATTTCCCGCGATTATTCGGGAATTTCTGTCAGCGGAAACCGCAGCACCTCCGCCGCTTGCCTCATCCGAACGTCCGTCGTGCAAAGCGGCCAGTCCTGCAATTGATCGCATGTCGCCAAAGGCAGCGCGCAGCGAACGCAACGCCACCACCTTCGGAGTGCAATGCGAGGGACAAGTGAATCATTCGATAACAACTTCCTTTTCACGGTGAGCTGATCGGCACTGCCGGGAGTGGGACTAGATTTTTAACGGAAGGCGCAGGCGCATTCGGATCGCGTTCAGGAATTTCAATTTGATCGCCTTCAATCAGGAAGAGATGAGATTCTCGAGATGTTTCCACATCCACAACAATTTGGCGCGATTTGTTTTCGACTGGATCGATCCGTTTCACTTTAATCCGGCGGTCTGATGACGCGCGCAAATAGCTGCTCACAACCGAACCCAATCTCCAATCGGGAAGCTCCGCCTGCCATGAGTTTGGAAGCGGTTTTCCGTCTGCCGTTTGGGCACGACTTTGCATTCCGGCGCGCAAAGTTAAATTTGTCGTTTCTCCTTTCACGGTGATCGAAATTTTCCTTTCCAAACATTTCTGCATCGTCTCGGCATATACTTTGGGATAACCGAACCAAGTTTCTTTAATCGGATGATCCAGTTCGGGAACTTCGATGATGTCGCCCCATTCCAGCCAAGGATTTTTACTGCAATCGCCCGACTTCAAGAGGTCTTCTAAATTAATTGGAATGACTCGCGATTTTTTGCCGCCTTCTTCTAACCGTTCAATTTTCACATTCGCCAAATCGGGAAACGAATAGCCGATGCGGACGATCAGTTCGATGAGAGTGTAGCGATTCAAAGGCTGATTTCCTTTGAAGAACACTGGATTCTCCTTTCCCGCGCGCCTGGTTGAAATCCGCGTCAGTCGTTCAAAATTTTCGTTCGCGCCATATTTCAAAAGCAACTCGATGGATTCTTCTCGCAGCGGACTGCTGCTCATTTGTTTTGCCCGGCCCAGCGGCGTTTCACCCGATTTGCTTTGAACATTCGGATCAGCCTTGTGCTTCAGCAACAGTTCGGCCGTTACCTTTTTGGAATACGCCCAAAAAAGCGGAGTGTATCCTTGGACGTCTGCGGCATCCACCGCTGCTCCATTTTTCAAAAGTGTCTCGGCAATTTCGACGAAACCTCCTGAGACAGCATAATGCAAAGGCGTCGCCCCGCTGGCATTTGTTGAATTGGGATTTGCCTTCGCAGCCAAGAGCATATTCGCGATTTCCAAATACCCTTTTTGCGCTGAGATATGGAGTGGCGAAAAATTTGAAACTGGGGACGAACTCGAACCACCATCCGGTCTTGAAAGGTAGTTATTCGGCAACTTGGCCTCAATATCCGCGCCGCGTTGCAAAAGTATTTCCACAAGGCGCGGTTGCTGG
>JBKJOZ010000092.1:0-18408 GCA_046595315.1 Limisphaerales bacterium | reverse complement strand
GCGTATTTAAACGAAATTACTGGTACAGAAGCGCACTTTATTCCGGGTGTCGAAAATTCCTGGAAAACGCGCTACAAGCTCTCGTTTATTGATCCAAACCAAATTACCAATTCGATCAATTACACCGATTTCACCGATACGAACGCCAACCCAGTGGTGAACGCGTTGGATAATTTCAACCTGCCAATCATGGCGTCGGGTTACACTTTCATTGCTCCTCCGGACTGGGGACTGCGCGGTTCGCCCGGCGAACTCCAACGCATTATTAATCAAATGCTCCAGGCGCAGGCCAACCTGACCACCGCAATTTATAACTGGGACAACAACCAAGATGAGATGCTGCAATCGTTGCAATTGATTAACGCGAAGTTCGATTACAACAAAAGGATTCGCGACAATATGAAGGGGCAGATCGCTTATGACTCTCTGATTGGTGCGCTGGGACTGGGATTCAAAGTGACCTCCGCCATCAACGAGCTTTCCGCTGAAATTGCAGATGGCGTCGGTAGCGCGCTGCAAAAAGCGGTTCCGGCGAATACGCCGACCGCGGGTTTAGCGTTCTCCCTCGGTGACGCGCTCGCTCCGGCCAGAGCGGCGATTGCTACAGTTGGTTTAACCGCCAAACAAACTTTCACCGGTGTAAAATTGGTTTTTGACAAATTGGCGGATGGAACTGAGTTAGCCCAATCGATTGGTGACGCGATTTTCGCGTTGCAAATCGATGGCGACGAACGCGATCTCGACATGATTCAAAACTTGATTGAGATCAAAAACAGCGCGAGCGATGAAGCCGGGGACCGCCTCGTGGTTTTCAAGCAATTGCAGATTCTCGCCGAATTATCCGATCAATATCGCACCAAATTATCCGAAGGCGTGCGCTTAATGGAGCAACGTACCGCGTTCAACAAACGGGTCGCCGCGCAGACGCAAAAAAATCGGTATCAAGACATGACCTTCCGCGTTTCCCGCAACGCGGCCATGGAAAAATATCGTTCCGCGTTTGATTTGGCCGCGCGCTACGCCTACCTCGCTGGCACCGCCTACGATTACGATTTGAACCTGGGCTGGAATGACGCGGGCTCACCCGTGGCACTTCTCTCCGACATCGTTCGCCAACGCACGATCGGCTTGGTGACGAGCGGTGGTGAACCCGCCGTCGGTGCCGGTGGATTGGCCGAAAGTTTGGCGGTCCTCAAAGCCAACTACGACACGCTCAAAACGCGGATGGGCTTGAACAATCCGCAAATTGAAAGCGCAACTTTCTCTCTGCGTAAAGAAGGCTTCCGCATTCTCGGCACGACGGCGTCCGACACGAACTGGAGCCAGACGCTGCGCAACGCCCAAATTTACAAAGCGGATTTGTGGCAAGTGCCGGAGTTCCGTCGCTACTGCCGTCCGTTTGCGTCCGCCACCAACGGGCCGCAACCCGGTTTGGTCATTCCGTTCAGCACTCAAATTCGTCCGAACAAAAATTTCTTTGGCTGGCCCTTGGGCGGCGGGGACAGCAGTTACGACCCGAGCGTTTACGCGACGAAAATCAGTTCCGTGGGAATTTGGTTCCCGGGTTACGACACAGCGAATTTGCCGCAAACCCCGCGCGTTTATTTGATTCCAGTCGGGCAAGACATCATGTCGGTTCCAACCAGTGCAGATCTGTCCGTGCGTCTTTGGGACGTGATGGATCAGAACATTCCAGTGCCGTTCCCCTCAATCACGGCGAACTTGAACAACCCGACCTGGAAACCGTTGACCGACAGTTTGAATGGTTCCTTCGGCGAGATGCGGCGTCACTCCAGTTTCCGCGCTTTCGGATTTGCGAGCAGCCAGCTAACCCCATTTGAACAATCGACGATCAGTTTCAATTCACGCCTGATCGGCCGTTCGGCGTGGAACACCAAGTGGTTGTTGATTATTCCCGGCGCCACTTTGAACGCTGATCCAAATGCCGGCTTGAACACCTTTATCAACAGCGTCAAGGACATCAATTTGATCATCAACAGTTACGGCTACTCCGGTAACTAAGAACGACCTGCGTATGAAAAATTTCTCAAAACATTTTGCTCAAATGAAGAATCACGCGCTCGCAACTTTGTGTGTGCTAGCCGTCAGTTTGTTGCTCACCCCGACGAAGTCATCGGCTGGCGTGAGCGAACCGGAAACCGTGTTCTACGGAAAAATTATCAACCGCACCAGCGGTCAGGAATATCTCCTCAGCCAAGGCACTTTGGTTTGGAAAATCAGCCGCCCGGATGGAAATCAAATCACCTTGAAAGCGTCGTTGGTTCCACTTTCCGGCGGAACTTATTCGTATCAATTACCCGTGCCGCACGAAGCGTTGGCGTTTGGGTTAACGGTTTCGTCCAACTCGGTTCCGCTCACGTCGCAAAAAGCCTCCTGCAGCCATTTGCAAATCACGGTCGATGGAATTACGGCGAGCATCCTCGCCCCCGGCTCCAGCATTTTCGACGTCGCCCAAACGATTCGCGGCTCGACCTACCGTCTGGATTTGGAATTAGGAAATTTATTGCCGGACACCGACCACAGCGGAATTCCCGATTGGTGGAAAACAAAATTTGGTTTGCTCGATCCAAATGCGGATCCCGATGGCGATGGCTGGAATAATCTTCAGGAATATTTGCAAGGTTCAAATCCGAATCAGGACAACCGCATTCCCTCGCTCGAAACCAAAGAGCTTTTTGTTTACGCGGATGGCACGACCGGAATTCGCATCAAGGCGATCGATTCCGACAGCACTCCGGCAAATCTTTTTTACACGCTGACCGCTTTGCCGACTGGTGGAAAACTTTTATTGCGCAACAGCACGGCCAACGGAACGAATAGCGATGCTATTCTTGGTTTGGGCGCAGGTTTCACTCAGGACCAAGTAAACAAAGGCGCGCTGATTTTTGTTCATCAATCCACGAATGAAGCTGCGCCGACGAGTTTTTCTGTTTCGTTGCGCGACGAAACTCCGGCGCATCCTAGCACAAACGGAATCGTGGCGCTGAACGTTTATCGTCCGAATTATTCCGACAGCATCACGCAACAAGCCAAAAGCGCGGCTGCCGCACCCGCAGGATTTGCGGACGTGGCAGGCCTTCCGTTTTACGAGCAGCAAATGTTGATCAATTATCATTTGAGCCGCGACCAGGGTTATCTCGTTTGGGATTTGTCGCGCGCAGCCGGCGCGCAAGATTTGAGCGTTTCCAGTTCGGGACTGAGCCCGGCTCAATACGAAAATTATGCCGCGAATTACGGACGCGACCGACGCCACGTCATCGTGGGCGGCGCGGACAGCGACCGTCTCGTCGGCGGGATGGAAAACGACATCATCATTGGCAATCGTGGCGACACGCTGCGCGGAAATGGTGGCGCAGATTTATTTGTGGTGCCGAACGCGAACATTGGAAACCTCACGATCCAGGATTTTTCCACGAACGAAATTGACAGCATCGACATCTCGCGAGTTCTGGTCGGAACCTCCACGGTTTTGACCAATTTCATTCGCATTACGACGGCGAGCACCAATTCCTACCTCGAGATTTGCACCAATGGCAGCGGAAGCGGTTTTACGAATTTGATTCTGACACTTTCAGGAACGCATTTCGTTTCGGACGATTTGCGAACCTTGGTGGCCAACGGGAATTTACTCACCGGCAGCAAATTGATTGCGCCGCGTATTTCCATTTTGGCCAACATTCCGGCGGCGAGCCAGAACGGTCCGGTCGCGGGAGAATTTACTTTGACGCGAGTCGGTTCGGTGAGTTCACCGTTCACGATTAATTTGCAAATCACCGGTTCGGCCATCAACGGCGTCGATTTTGAAAACATTTCTCCTGCCGTCACTTTTGCCGCTGGAGAACGCACCATGAAATTGCGCGTCAATCCGTATGCAACTTCCACCACGGTCACAAAAATTGTTCAAATTTCCATTCCGACCGGAACGAATTACGAAGCGGGTGCGTCATCCGTGGCGCAAGTGAGCATCGAACCGCTCGCGCCGCAATTGTCGATCGAAGCGATTCAGCCAACGGCGGTGAAAAGCGATTTGTTCGCGGGACAATTTTTAATTTCACGCGGCGGCGCGATTGACCGAAGTGTTTTGGTTCGCTTGACCATTTCGGGAACGGCGGCCAACGGAATTGATTACGTTTTGGTTTCTTCCAATTTGAGTTTTTCAGCAAATCAGACTTACGCGTTCGTCACGGTCACGCCGAAAGCGACGGCCACGTTGGCGAACGGAATGGAATTTGTTCAGCTCACGATCAAGCCGGACGCCACTTACAAAATCATGGGGCAATCCGTCGCGCGCGTTTTGATCGTCGATCAGCTCTTTGATTTGGCGGGTTGGCAGCAACGTTATTTCTCCGGATCGACCAGCGATAAATTGATTTTTGCCAATGAAGATTCAGGCAACAAAGGAATTAAAAATATTTTCCGCTACGCCTTTGGTTTGAATCCGACGGCTCCGCAAAATTCCAAAGGGTTGCCGCTGTTCCAAGTGTTGGATGACCGTCTCACGGTAAGTTTCAAACAACCTGCTTCCGTGACGGACATTCAATATCTCGTGGAAATTTCCAATGACTTGGGAATCTGGAATTCGACCGACGGGACCGAACAGTTTTTCCCGCCGCTCGGCACGAACGACGTGGAGACGGTCTATTTCCGAAGTAAACAATCGGTCAAAGCGACGCCGAAATCGTTCATGCGTGTTTTGGTCGTGCCGCAATAATTTCGTTTGCAGTTCCGATGAAGAAATCTGTTTTCCAATTTGAAGTCAGCCGAATCTGTTGCGTGACGCTGGTCGCGGCGACGGCTTCGATTTTCTCCGGCTGTGCAAAAAACGCGGCGAATTCGGAAGCTTTGGCGACGGTTGGAAATCGGCAAATCACGATCAGCGATTTCAAAGAAGAAATTGAGTGGCGCAAACAGAACGAGCGTCCTTTGCCTGCTAAAGAAATTTTGCTGGGCGAAATGATCGCGCGCGAGCTGGCTTTACAAAAAGCGAGGGCGCTTGGGTTGGAAAAAGATCGCGATGTGCAGCGGACGTACGAAGACATTCTGACCAGCAAACTGAAAGAGCGTGAGTTGGCGTCGCGCGTTAACGCCGTAAAAATTTCGGCGGACGAAGTGCAGGGCGATTACAAAAAAAATCTCCAACGCTACTCCCAGCCGGCGAAGGCGCGGCTGGCTTTGATCTACCTCAAGACCGATCTCAAAATGAGTCGGGAAAAAATTTCTAAACAGGAAGGTCGCGCGGCAGAAATGTTGAGTCTTGCGAAAGCTTTGCCTGAAAACAGCAAAGGTTTTGGCCAGGTGGCGATGGATTTTTCGGACGACCAGGCGAGTCGATACAAAGGGGGCGACGTGGGTTGGTATGACCAGGGCGCGGCGGATTATCGCTGGCCGACCGAGGTTATGACGGCGGGATTCGCGCTGAACGTCGGGGACGTGAGTGAAGTGATCAAAACGGCAAAGGGGTTTTTTATCGTAAGAAAACTGGAAACTCGCGATGCCGTAATTGCGCCGTTGGAACAGGTGCAGGGTTCAATTCAAAATCGGCTTTTAACTCAAAAACGACTGGAAGCGGAGGCTGCTTTTGCTCGGGAACTTCAAAATTTCGCGCCTGTCCAGACCAACGAATTACGGCTCGCAGAAATCGATTATCCAAAAACGACGATTGCCATCGCGCCGGAATCCAAACCGCCCGCTTTACCGCGCTCACAATAATTTTTTCATGAAACAACCATTCCAGAATCTTTATCGAACCTTGGTGAAAATAACGCTCGTGCTTTTTGCCAGCGCATTTCTGCCTGAGTTGGCTCGCGGCGCATCGTCAGATCCGACTCTCACCGGGGTCGATTCATCCATCGACATTTCCGACAAACGCAGCACCAATGTTTTTGGTTCTGCGGTGGTTGATCACACGAATAATGTGGCGGTCTCGATCACCTTCTCGCCATCGAACCTTGGTGGATTTCAATCGCCCTTGCCGTCCGGAATTATTTTGTCGAACAGCACTTACCTGATTCAACTGACGACTCCGTCCCAGGCGACGGCGCTGTTGAATTCTTTGAACTTCACACCAGTGTCAAATTTTATTCCGGTTCCCAATACGTCGAACGTGACCTTTTCCGTTTTCGCGAGTGATACCAATGGATTTGATTCTGCAACGAGAACTTCAGTCGTTCATATTACGGCGACAAACGATGCTCCGGTTCTGACAGTTGGAACGACGACATTTTCCATCACGGATAAAGCGACCGCCCAGCCGTTTAGCAGCGTCTCCATGTCGGATGTGGACAACAGCGGAATGCAACCGTTGACCGTTTCCGTGCGTGTGCTCAATCCCACTGGCGGATTTTTGACGGTGGGCAGCTCAGGTTTCGCGAGCAATAATTTTAATTACACGTTCACCGGGTCACCGACGAATACGACGCTCGCGGTGCGACAATTGGTGTTTGTTCCGACGGCTAATCACATTCCGGTGGACGACACGGAAACCAATAATTTTACTCTGACCGTCACCGATAGTTACGTTTCGCTGACGAACAGCGCGATTCGCGTCATTGTCACATCGACGAATGATATTCCCACGATGGACGGCGTTCCCACCGCGTCACAACCGGTGCAGACGGGAAATTCAATCCAACCTTTTTCGATCACGACTCTGCGCGACGTGGATCAAAACGACGACACGGCCAGGACCAATGGACAAAGCCTTTCGCTCCAAGTGACGTTGAGTGGGGCCAACCCGATTGGCACTTTACAAGTGGGCGCTTTTTCAGGGACCAGTTATCTGGCGACCGACCTCGATCCGTTAGCCGCGACGGCGGCGATCCGCGCCTTGATTTATCGCGCGCCGTCGATGGCGGTGGCGAACACGAACCCGATCACCCTGACGGTTATTATTCGCGACGGCCATGGTGGTTCGGCCACGAACAGCGCGATTGCGGATGTTTATTCAATTGTTTCGCCCGCTGGGTTGACCGGAACACAGGCAGGTCAGCGTGTGAACGACAACACCACGATTCAACTTTTCTCGGCGGTTTCGATTCAAAGTTTCAATGGCACTTCGGTCACCGTAAAAATCAGTCTGACCAATGACATCCAAGGTCAACTGATAAACTTGAGTGGTTTCGCAAAACTGACCAACACGTCTCCGGCGGTGTATCAATTCAGCGGCGCGAGTGAAGCGGCGACTGCCGCAATTCGTTCGTTGTTGTTTCGCCCCACCGAAAACCGCATCAACGGTTCTGTGACTGAGACCACGCTTTTTGGGATCACGTTGATTGATGGCACTCTGACGAACAATGCCGATTTTTCGACGTCGGTTATTGTCACCCCAGTGAACGATGCGCCCACGATCGTCGGTCTGTCACCGCTCATCACGATTTCCGATGTGGAAACAGCATCGCCATTTCCGACCGTGCTAATCACCGAAGTCGATGAATTAGGACGCCAACCGCTCACCGTCACCGTGCAATTGGATAACGCCGCCAAGGGAACATTTGCGAGCAACAGCCTGGTCGCAGCCGGTTTCACCAACAACAGCGGAAGCTATATTTACAATGGCACCAACGCGACTGCCGCGATTCGCCAACTGGTTTTCGTTCCGGCACCGAACCGCGTGCCAGTTGGCTTGACCGAGACAACCACTTTCAGCGTCACGCTCGAAGATGGGCATGGTGGATTGGTGGTAAATAACACGACCCAAATCCGCGTCGCCTCCGTCAGCGGTATGCCGGTGGTCACTTTGCCAAATCCGCAACCGCTCTCGATTCCGTTGAGCTCGAATATTTTTCCGTTTCAACTTGTGACGATTTCCGATCCGAACCTGCTCACGATGGGCGTGCGGATTGCGAACACGAATTATGGTTCGTTCACCGCGAGCAGTCTCACGACTTCTGGATTCACGAATCGTGGCGGTGGGGTTTACACGTTTTCTGGAAACGCGAGCAACGTGACGGCGGCGATCCAGCAATTAAATTTTTCTCCAAGTGTGAATATTCCCGTGGGCGGATTAATTACTTTTACGATCAGCGTCACGAACCAGGTTCCTAATTCGCTCAGCACCAATTTATCAATCGTCCTGCGGCAAGTTCAGAAATCGTTCATCGTGACGAAGTTGACCGATTACGATCCGGATGACCTCGCAGTGCCGGCGAGCGTGAAATTTGGGACATTGCGCCAAGCGGTGGCTGATGCTGGCGGAAACGATCACATCACTTTTGACATTCGTTCGACGGTAGCCGGATCGCCCGATTATCCGGCAACCATCCGGCTGAAAAAAACTTTAGTGTTGAACAACAATCTCGTTCTGGACGGTCCCGGCGCGGAACGTTTGACGATCAACGGGGACAGCGATTCCGATGGCGTGGGCGACGTGCAACTTTTCGGTGTGAACGCCACGGTGAAGGTGAACCGGTTGAAATTTACCAAAGGTCACGCTTCATTTTCCGGAGGAGCTTTTGCGGTCAATGGGACCGGCAATTTGACGCTCAGTTATTGTGCCGTCACCGACAACAGCGCTGATGTCTGGGGCGGCGGAATCGACGTCAACGGCGGCATTTTGAACGTGGATCATTGTTTGATCAGCGGCAATAAAACCGGCGATTCGCTTGGACAAGGCGGCGGCGGCATTTCGATTTACACCGATCAAAATTGTTCCATCGCAAACACCACGTTTGCGGGAAATCAACAGTTAGCGGTGAGCGGTTTGGGGGGTGGCGCGCTGTATGTGGAAAATCTCGAACCCGGTTTGGAACTCGACGTGCCGGTGGTGAGTTGCACGTTCCACGAAAATATCGACGCCGCGAATCAGGGCAGTTCCATTCGCCCCAATGTTTTCAACACGTTCGTTTTGTTGCAGAACAGCATCCTCGCGGATGGTCGCGGCAAAAATCTCGACATGGATCACAGCGGAACGGTTTTGTCGCTCGGTGGAAATATTTCGGATGATTCGACCGCGACGATTTTTTCTTCCGGTGGCGCAGCGACCAACACGATTATTTTTCATCCGCCAGCGGATTTGACAAACACAGTTTCACCTTTGTTTGCCCTGACGAACAACGGCGGGCCGACTCTGACTTACGCGTTGGGGACGACAAATGTTGCAATCAATCGCGCGATCTCAGGTGACAACGCCGAGCCTTTTCTTTCAGCGCTCGGCTCCGATCAACGTGGCTATTTCCGCAATGGTCAACGTGACGTTGGCGCTTATGAATTAGGCGCATCCAACCGAATCATCATCGAAGAAATTCATTTTGCGCCGACGCCAAATGCGAACGACGAGTTTATTGAATTTTATGTGCCGCGCGATTCTGCTGGATTGAATTTCGCGAACTACCAGGTGTTTGCCGGCGGCATTTTGCGACACACCTTTACGAATCAAATCGTCGGACCGGGCGAAGCGTTGGTGCTGTTCTCGCGCGACGCATCGGCGACGACGGTTCCCGCCGGAGTTTACCAACAAATCGCGAGCAATAATCTGTTTCTCGACAACGTGGGCGACACCATCACGCTCAAAAATTCCTCGAACCAGATCGTGTTTGAAGTGAGTTATGTCGGCTCGTTTGCGTCAAGCGATCCGAGCGACCCAGGTTATCTCATCGCCACAAATCAATCGCTGGTTTTGAGTCCGCAATTTGAAGGCGTTTTTCTGCCGTATCAACGCGTCGTGCAAAAAGAAGGCGGCAGAATTGCTGGGTCCAATGAACTTTCGGGCGCAGGTTACAACGTGAATGGCAACCCGTTGGCAGCGGGAAATTCTCCGCCGCGCGCTTACAGCGATGCGGCCTCCACGACGGCAAAAACGTCTCTTGCGACAATTTTAGTTTTGAGCAACGACGTGGATCTAGACGTGAACGATGCTCTTCGCGTGGTGGGTGTGGGCGTGACGAACGGCACTTCGCCCGGCGTGACAAATTCAGTGAGCGTGAGTTCGCTCGGTGCTTTGGTCAGCATTAACAGTTCGGGCAGCAGTGTTTTTTACGATCCAAATGCATCTGCATTGATCAGGGCGTTGCCGCAAGGGAGCAATGTGGTGGACACCTTTCAATACACCATTCTTGATTCCACCAACGGCGTGGATCACGACCGCGGAATTGATCTCACGAATAATTTAATCAAAGCCACGGCCACGGTGACGGTGAGCGTGACCGGAGTGAATTCGGCGCCAACTCCGAACGCCGACGATGTGAATACCAACGCGATTTTGACGACGGCGGAAGACGCGTTGCTGGATTTCACGACGGCGGCAAATATTTTGTCCAACGACACCGATCCAAATTCCGACGATAACAGCAGCACGTTGACCATTGTAGGAATTCATCCGACAAGCGTCTCTGCGAGCACGCTAGAAACGGTGAGTGCGCTCGGCGCGACGGTTTCTCTCGACATCCGTTTTGACCGCGCGGAAACGCATATTGTTTATGACCCGAGAAATTCCGCGGTGTTGAATGCGCTCGGCCAAGGTCAAACCGCAGTCGATACTTTTTATTACAGCGTGGTGGATCGTTACGGTGTGATGGGAACGGCGGCAATTCGCATTACTGTGACGGGAGTGAATGATCCGTTGACGGCAACGCCCGATTTCGCAGCGACGGATGAAGACACGGCTATCGCATTGCCGATTGCCACATTGCTCGGAAACGATACTGATCCTGATAATGGAACAACCTTGCAGATCAACTCGTTCACCCCCGTCAGCACCCGTGGCGCGAGTGTTCAAATCGTCGGCACAAATGTTATTTATAATCCGACCGTTTCCTCGAACTTGAACGCGCTCGCTCGAAAAGAAGTCGTCGTGGACACGTTCACTTACACCGCTGCGGATGGATTTGGTTCGTTGAGCAACGCGGTGGTCAGCGTCACCGTGACCGGCGTCAACGACCAGCCCATCGGCGCGAATGATCAGACGACGACGGGTGAGAAAGTTTTGTTGTCCGTTTCCGCTCCGGGAGTTTTATCCAACGACCTTGATCCTGACGTGAACGGCTCGACGCCCGACGACACACTTCGAGTCATTCCGTTTACGAATCGAATCACTTCCGCAGGTGCGCTGGCCGCGATGAATCCAGACGGCAGTTTCAGTTACGATCCGCGCGGCGTCTTCAATTGGTTGAGGCAAGGCGAAACCACGAATGACACGTTTGTTTACACGGTGATGGATCACAGTTTTGCCATCGCGAATAACGATTTGTTCAAAGTCGGCAGTGGCAGCTCGGCGAACATTCTTCCGGTCCTCGCCAACGACACCACGCTTTCACAAAGCGGAGCGAGCTTGAGTGTGAGTGGAGTCGGCGCGCCGAGCGGCGCGGGAACGGTTTCTGTGAACGCACAAGGCAACGCCGTGATTTACACACCCGCTCTGAATTTTGTTGGAATTGAAACTTTTAACTACACGATTTTAGACGGGCAGGGCGGGACCGATACCGCTCGCGTCACAGTGACGACTCATGGAAGCGTCCCCAAAGCGAATGCGGATTTCTTCACCGTTTCCAAAGGCACCATTGCGAACCTCGATGTTTTGGCGAACGACACAATTTTGCCCGCGTCCGGCGCGGCTTTGACGATTGTTGGGTTTGGGTCGGCCAACAACGGCGGCAGTGTTGCACTTAACGGAACGGGACCGAATAATTTACTGAGTTACACGCCCAACGCGTCGAACGCGTGTCCGTTCACGGAAACGTTTGTTTACCAAATTTCCAGTGGCGGAACGATTCAAGCGACGGGAACTGTGAGCGTCACGGTCATTGATCGGTCGAACACGCTTCCGCAAAATGACGACAACTTTGTGGTGATTGCCGGTGGCGGAAATAACGTCATCGACGTTCTCGCCAACGACCAAATTCTGCCGGTGCTTAACACGAATCTGACGATTGTTAGTTTCCAAACCAACGGCGTGGTGGGAACTGTTTCGGTGAACACCGCGCGCACGCGGCTGCTTTATCGTCCGGCGACCGGCCTGACGACGCACCAGGAGCCGTTGATTGTTTACACGATTTCGGATGGGGTCGGCGGCACGGCTTCGGCGAATGTTTCCATCAAAGTGCGGCCGAGCGGCTTCTTCGCCGAGGACGACGTTTTCTCCGTCATGAAAAACAGCGCGAGCAATTCTCTTGCAGTCATGATCAACGACGTGATTTTGCCGAGCAGCGGACAAACTCTTTTCATCACCGGTCTTGGAATCGGAACCAATGCCCCGAACCATGCTGGCATCGTAAATATCAATGGCGCAGGCAAAGCCCTGATTTACACGCCTGCGGCAAACTTCGTGGGCGAAGAAACGTTCACTTACGAAATCGCTGATGGCACTCCGGCTCGTGCTTTAGGCCGCGTTCGTGTTCGCGTGATTGATCATTCGACGGTGAATTCCAATGCCGATGTTTACACCGTTGCTCGCGATAGTTCGAACAATGCGTTGGCCGTTTTGAAAAACGATTATGTTTTTCCCCGTGGCCTCGGCAACCTCGTCATTTCCAAACTCAATACGAACGGGATTTTTGGCACGGTTTCGTTGAGCGGAAATGTTTCCAACAATTTCCTGATCTACACCCCGGCGCTGAATTTCATCGGCCAGGAAAATTTTGGCTACGAAATCCGTGACGCACTTGGAAATAAAGGGACCAATTTGGTGGCGGTTCAGGTGGGCGGATTGCGGACGGGTCGCGATGAATTCACCGTTTTGTCAGATTCCACCGCCAATTCCCTCGACACTTTGGTGAATGATTATTCGATTCCGGACATCGCCGGAGTGCGTTCCATTTCTGCGGTCGGTGCGGGCGATCAAGGTGGGACGCTCACAACGAATTCAACACGGACACGAATTCTTTACACACCCGCCGTTGGATTTGCTGGCGCGGAACATTTCTCCTATCAAATCAGAGACGATGCAGGCGCAACGGTCACGGAATTTGTGACCGTTCGAGTGGTGCGCGCCGGTTCAGATCGCGACACCAAAACGGTGACGATTACCGTGGTTGGCACCAATGACCTTCCCACAATTACCGGCACCCAATCTGGAATTCAGATCACGGATAAACAAAGCGTTCAGCCGTTCACCAACGTGACGATTGGCGATTTGGACGAACATGGATTGCAAAATTTGACGACGCGGATTTCCTTCAACGGAGCCAGTGGCGTGTTGACCAATCTCAGCGGATTCACCCTCGTTTCCACGGGCATTTATTCTTTCGATGGAATGGGCGCAGCGGTCACCACCGCAATTCGAAACCTTCGATTTGTTCCATTTGAAAATCGCATTCCTGTTCCGACGACGGAGATCACGACTTTTGCCATCAGTGTGAACGACGGTTATGTCGCAAGCCCCGTTGTGAATAATTTGACGACGGTGGAAGTTGCCGCTGCGAATGATGCGCCGACGATTTCCGGAACGATTGCCGGATTAAAAGTTTATCAATATTCGAGCATTCGACTTTTCGCCGGAGTTACGATCCGCGACGTGGACGACCTGACCTTGCAGCCGTTGCAAGTGACGGTAACCCTCAACAATCCGACGCATGGTTTTCTCAATTCCCTCGGAGGATTTACGGATCTCGGAAATGGCAGTTACAGAATCGCCAGTGTGACGGCGGCCAATGCTTCCATCGCCTTGCAAGGTTTGATTTTCAATCCCACCACCGCCAGCCGCGTCAGCCAAGGCGCGCCGGAGACGACGTTTTTTACGATTACGGTGGAAGACGGTTTCGCTGCACCCGTCACAGATAGCTTGACGAGCGTCATCGCAATCCATGAATCAATCACCAAATTGCTCGCCAGCGATGGTGCGGCTGCAGATGAATTTGGCACTGCCGTTGCGACAACCCGCGACGTGGCCGTCGTGGGATCACCCATGGATGATGATCGCGGCGCAAATTCCGGGTCGGCCTATATTTTCGTCCGCCAACAGGGCAATCCTGAGCAATGGGTGCAGGTTCAAAAGCTGGTGCCAGCGGACAGCTTAGCCGGTGACCAGTGTGGTGAAGCGGTGGCGATCAACGGCGACACCATTGTCGTGGGCACTCGGTTCGCATCGGGCGGACGCGGGGCAGCTTATGTTTATCGCCGCAATGGTTCCTCCAACAGTTGGACGTTCTCCGCGAAAATTTTGCCATCCGATCCTGCCCTGAACGACCAGTTTGGTTTTTCAGTAGCGGTCAGCGGTAATATCGTCGCAGTCGGTTCGCGGTTGGACGACGACGCCGGCTCCGCTTCGGGCTCCGTTTATCTTTTTAGCCGCAACCAAGGCGGAACCAATGCTTGGGGCCAGATCAAGAAACTGACCGCATTCGACGGAGCAACGGATGATCTGTTTGGTCAATCCGTCGCCATCAACGGCGACAACGTTTTGGTCGGCGCCATTGGCGATTTCCAAAATGGTTTAAAGACAGGATCCGCTTATTTATACAGCCGCAATCAAGGTGGCACGAACAACTGGGGTCAGATCAGAAAATTGATTCCTTCCGACGGAGGTGGCGGTGATGAATTCGGTTCGTCTGTCAGCATTGATGGAGACAATTTAGTGATCGGCGCCCGCGTCGTAAATTATTTGGGAACTGACACTGGAGCGGCCTACATGTTTGCGCGCAACCAAGGTGGCGCAAATAATTGGGGCCAACTGAAGAAGCTCGTTTCGACGACTCCCTTTGGAAACGATCAATTTGGTTATTCGGTTTCCATCAGCAAAGACAAGGTGGTCGCCGGTGTGCCTTTTACCGGTCTCAACAACGAAAGCCGATTTGGAAGCGCGTTTTTATTCGTGGAAAATCAAGCAGGACTTGCCAATTGGGGATTGGTTCAGGAATTCAAACGCACCGATCCTGAAAATAATGATCAATTCGCCATCTCCGTGTCTGTGGCTGACAACACCGTGGTCGTGGGCGCTCATCTCGATGACGATGTCGGCGGCGCATCCGGCTCGGCTTATATTTATCGGATCAAATACAACAACGCGCCGGTCGTGCTGACGCCCATTGCAAACCAAACTGCGGCCGTTGGATCTCCATTTAATTTTTCAATTCCTACGCGCACCTTTGCTGAAGTGGACATTCGCGATCCGCTGACGCTCTCGACATTTGTGATGGGCGGCGCGCCAGCCTGGTTGAGTTTCAATCCGGCGTTAAACCAATTCACCGGAACGCCAACTGCGACCGGTCAATACACCGTTTCGGTTGTGGCGACCGATGAAGACGGAGCCAGCGTCACGAATTCATTCACGCTATCCGTGGTGCCGTCCTTTGCCAATTCCCTGCAAATCTGGCGCTCCAGTAAATTCGGCGCGGCCTCTGCCGATCCCGGTCAAACGTCATTGTGGGGGGATTCGGCTGATCCCGACGGCGACGGTATCAGTAACTTTTTGGAATATCTTTTTGGAACCGATCCGAACAGCGCGACCAGCTCCGCTTTGCAAATCGTGCGGCAACCTGACGGAAGTTTTGCGATCAGTTATCGTCGGCGCACAATTATCAATTATACGTTGGAAGTTTCGAGCGACCTCGTGAATTGGAGTTCTGCCGCTGCCATTATTCAAAGCCAATTCGTGGCTCCAATTGAAGCCGATCTGGAATCAATAACGTGCATCGTTCCGGCGAATCCGAGTGGAGCAGGTTTCTTTTTCCGGGTGGCCGTCCCGCAATAGCCGGTTGGAAACGCCCTAGCCTTGCGCCGTCCACAGAATGAATTCATGGAGTCGTCCACTTGGAAAATCCGGTGGACAAGCTGGGCGACACGGTTAAATTTTCACCATGTTTTCGGGAAAGAATTTACTCCTTACAATTTTAACCGGGTTGCTTTTTCTCAGCGCCGTGTTGTCGGCCATTTGCGCGATCATTTATGTGCGGGGCAGCGGTGAGTTGCGAGGGCTTCAGGGGCAGGCTGCTTCCATTGACAATAACCGCGCGGTGACTCGCGCCCTGGCTGGGGAAGCGATGGAATACAGTAAACGCAATCCGTCGATTGATCCGGTTTTGCAGACGTTTGGGCTGAAATCTGCGCCAGCCTCCCCCAAGGCAACTAAATAAATCATGAACGACTCAGAACAGTTTGATTCCGATTTTGCCTCTCCGAATGAAAATATGGCGGACGTTCAGCAGGAAGGTTTGCGAAAGCTTTTTTTAGCCACGCTGGTCGCGGTGTTGATCCTCGCCGGCAGCATGAACATATTTTTGATCCGCCAAATGGTTTTCATGCGCAAAGATTTGGAGGCCGTCCGTCCTCAGGTTAAACTGATCATGGAAACTTATCAGAAAGTCGAAGAACCGCAGATTAAGGGTTTTATAAACGCTCTGGTCACTTTCAGCCGGACGCATCCCGATTTTAGTCCGGTGCTGGCCAAATATAAAATTGTGCCGGAAGTTCAGCAGACCACTGCACCCACGGGCGTTCCCACGACTCCCACGCGGAAAAAATAATCAGCAGCGCGTGGTCGGATTCGGTGCGCCGTTTAATTTCATTCCACAACCCGGGCAGAACCGCGCCGTGGGAGAAGATTCATCGCCGCAATCTCCACAAATTTGCCGCGCTTTGGCGTGACGATGGGCGATGACGAGGTTGCGAATATAAGGAATCCAGGTGAACGCGTAGGCGAAAATAAAAACGGAATCGCGCCGTTGCAGTCCATAAGCCAACAACACCAACGAACCGATCAAGCTCAGCCACCAAAAGCTCGAGGGCACAACCACCTTTTTATGTTTTTCAGTGGCATACCATTGGACAAAAAACCGGGAGAAGAAAACCGCGTTGCCAACCCAGCCGATTACTTTCCAGAAATGCCATTCGATTCCGAGAAATTTCCCGTCATGCCAGCTTAAATTTGTGAGCCAATCCATGTCTCGGAGAATAGCGTAACGGGAATCCAGCGCAAAGCTGGAAGTCCCGTGGAGCGCGGGAGTTGTTTGTGCTCTGGCTTTATTCAGCCAGATATTTTTCTACTTTTTTCTCAAGATCTTCCCGCGCGTTGAGATCGCGTAAAATTCCTTTTTTATCGACCATCCACATTGCAGGAATGCTTTGAATGCCGAATTCCTTGGCTAATTTATTTTGCCAAGCCAAGCCATCGAAATATTGAGGCCATGCCATTTTTTCTTCGGCGACAAAATCGGTTAATTTTTCTTTGTCGTCATCGAGGCTGATGCCGACAATTTCAAAGCCTTTGGGATGCAATTTTTCGTAAGCCGCTTTGACCTTCGGCAATTCACCGATGCAGGGGCCGCACCAAGTCGCCCAGAAGTCGATCAGAACGACTTTGCCTGACATTTTTGACACATCCACTTTTCGGCCGTCCACCGCCGTAAATGCCAACGTCAGCGGTTTGCCAAGCGCGTCCATTTTTTTGAGCAACCCGCCGGCCTGCGCTTTGACCTGTTCCGGCGCGGCACTGGCCACAATTTCCTGAGCCAACATTTTCGCTTTTTCGCCCTCGCTGTTCGAGGCGACCATCAATAACAAATCGTAAACTTCACTGCGTTTTGGGAATTCCTTTTGCAATTCACGAGCCCCTTTTTCCAACGCGGCGAGCGACGCTTCCGCGCCGTCATTTTGTTTGCTACGGGCAGCGCGTTGCACGGCCGTCCACCGCATTTGGAAGCGTTCCTCTTCGCTGAGAGTGGGATCTTTTAAATGTTCCTGATCGAGTTTTTCGAGTTGAGCGACGCGGTTGGTGGCACCGAGTTGCACGGCAAAACCCAACATCTCGCGCTCCTTCGTCCGCGCTTCGGCGGCCTTGGGATGTTGGGGATAAGTGGTGTAAAATTCTTTGGCTTTGTCAGCGGCCGCGCCGGACAAATCGCGCTGGCTATCGCGAAATTTTGCGATGTCTTCCTCGGTCGGTTTTTTCTCGCGCCAATTTTCCGGCGGAACGGGTGGGCGAAAATTTTTCACCAGTTCTTTCCAGGCTTTATCGCCCGCGGCATTGTTGGTGGATTCCACCGCGAGCAGAGCCGGAGCGAGGGTCGAGAGAAATAAAAGGACCGCGAGTTTGAGCGAGAAAGTTGTCTTCATAATTCAGCAATTCAAAAAACAGTAGCGTGTCCCAAACCAAAAACAACCCGTCCTTTTTGAGTTTTTGGATTTCAAAACTAATCTGATTTTTCCACGAGAAATCTTTTCAAGGGTGTTTCCTTTGCAGTCGCAAAAATTTTATTGGATTCTATTTTCATCTCAGCATTTGGAAAATGTGAAATTGTGCAACATCTCGCGAAAAACAATAACCGCCGTTCGATCGAGGCTTTTCTGAAGCCGCTCCGCGACGTGGCCGCTGTGAAAATGGATTTCCTCGGTCCCTTCACCATTGGTGCGGAGCCTTATTCGATTCCGCGAATTTCCTTTCGCGGACCGAACAGCACCGACCCGATTCGCATTGGCATTTTCGGCGCGATTCATGGCGATGAACCCGCTGGAGCACTTGCC
>JBKJOZ010000042.1:0-7805 GCA_046595315.1 Limisphaerales bacterium | reverse complement strand
CTTGTCGTAAAACTCGGAAGCGGCCACATCGAGCGCGAGAAAAATTTCTTTACCCGCTTTGTAACCGGCATCTTTCGTCGCTTGCAAAATCACTTCGATCGCCGCTTCCGCGCTATCGAGCTTC
Source organism: Limisphaerales bacterium (assembly GCA_046595315.1). Taxonomy (GTDB): domain Bacteria; phylum Verrucomicrobiota; class Verrucomicrobiia; order Limisphaerales; family CANJXF01; genus CANJXF01. The sequence goes on along the minus strand of JBKJOZ010000042.1, from coordinate 7,681 downwards.
GGCGCAAAACCACCTTCGTCACCCACCGCAGTCGAGAGACCTTTCTTTTTCAAAACGGATTTGAGCGCGTGAAAAATTTCCGTAATCGCCTGGAGTCCACGGGAGAAGGTATCGAAACCTTTTGGCACGATCATGAATTCCTGAAAATCAATCGGTGCATCGGAATGCGCGCCGCCATTGATGACATTCGCCATCGGCACGGGAAGCACTTTGGCGTTCGGCCCACCGAGATATTTGAAGAGCGGGATACCGAGTTCAGCAGAAGCGGCTTTGGCGTTCGCGAGCGAGACGGCGAGAATAGCATTCGCACCGAGCTTGGCTTTGGTTTCCGTGCCATCGAGATCGATCATCGTGCGATCGACCGTGAGTTGGTCCATCGCATCCAAGCCGCGCAACGCTGGAAGAATTTTACCCGAAACATTTTTGACCGCTTTGGAAACACCTTTGCCGCCGTAGCGTTTGGGGTCTGCATCGCGCAATTCAATGGCTTCATGTTCGCCCGTGCTCGCGCCTGAGGGAACGGCCGCGCGCCCCATCACGCCGCTGTCTAAAATCACGTCAACTTCAACGGTGGGATTGCCGCGCGAGTCGATGATTTCGCGGGAAAGAATATCAATAATTTGGCTCATAATTTTTTCAGAGCGCGCATGATAAGAACGAGTCCTTTTGAGTCAAGCGCGCAACCGGCGGGAAAATTGTTGCAAGAATTCTGGGTCTGGCAAATATTTACGGCGCAAAACCCCTTGGGAATTTTTATAATCAAATGAAAACAAAACAGCTATTTCTCTTCACCAGCCTTCTCCTTTGCTTGCTCGCGCAACCTGCCCGAGCGCAACTTTATTGGGACAGCAACACCTCGACACCGGGCGCGGGCGACACGCCAACCGGCACGTGGGACGTTGACGCATTTTGGAGCAGCGATTCCACTGGCGCGAGTTCGACGACTACTTGGACGGACGGTAATATCGCGGTGTTCGCAGCGGGCACCGATGCAACCAACGGCTACACCGTCACCGTCAGCGGAACACCCACGGCGACTGGAATTAATTTTGAAGAAGGCACCGTCACGGTGGCTGGCAGCACGCTCAATTTGTCTGGCGCGGCGATCATCGACGTAGCCACCAATCACTCCGCTCGAATCAATTCAATCATCGGTGGAGGCGCAATCGCTTTGACCAAAAATGGCGGAGGAACCTTAACGTTAGGAGCCAATAATACTTTTTCATCGGGCATTGTGGTCAACAGCGGCGTTCTGAGTTTCACGACTGAAACTTCCTCGACAGCAGGGTCGGCAAATCCTTTGGGAGCCTATCCAGCAGCAGCAACTCCCGCATATATCACGCTCAATGCCGGAACAACTTTACGCTCCATTAAAGTCGGCACCGCTGCTGGCACGAGCTCGTATATTCTGGCAAACCGAGGCATCGCCATCAGCGGCGGGGTTTTCCTTGAAATGACGGATGCGACGGCCAATACCGCCCTGCTCGCCTCAAGCGTCATTTCCGGCACAGACGGCATCACCAAAGTTGGCGGCGGAACAATCCTTCTGACCGCAGTGAACACTTACACCGGTGACACCACGATCAAAGCAGGTGGTTTGGGCGTGAACGGCACCGCCAAATTTGGCGACGGCACCGGCACTTTGGTCTTGGATGGCGGCGATGTTTATTCCAGCGCCACCCGAACATTCGCCAACGCCATTGCGAATCCCATTTTAATAAAAACCAATGTAACGATTCACGCCTACAACAATTCTTTCACCACCGGCACCCGCACTTTGGATTTCAAAAGCACCAACATTGTCGCCACTGGCGGCACCCTCACTCTGACCAACCACGGCAGCGCAGGCACTTTATTTATCTTCCAGTTCAACACCATGGGCGGCCTGCAATTCGCACGCCCGATCAACGTTGGCCCCGGCTGCCGATTTGATCTTTGGAATGATGATCAAATCAACGACGCCGTGTTTAGCGGCAATATTTCCGGTGTGGGGAGCATGCAATACACCAGCTTCGGCACCGGCACGGGCGGCAAAACTATTGTTACAGGATTCAATACTTACACCGGCACCAATAGTTTCAACGGCGGCTACGTGGGATTTGGTTCCGACACCTTGCCCGCTTCTGGCGCGATCACCTCCGGCCCAGTCGGCACCGGAACAATTTTTGTAAAAAACGATCCGATCGTCGGTGTCTTCGCTCAGGGTGCAGCGCGCACCGTGCGTAATCCTATTTCGTTCGTCACCGTTGATAACTTTCGAGTCGTTGGCACAAACGATTTAACACTCGGGGGTGCAGTGACTTTGAACAGTTCAAATATTACGTTCACCGTGGACAACACCGGCCTCACCGTTTTTTCAGGTGCCATCGGCGGCGGCACATCTGGAAAAACATTGACCAAAGAAGGATTGGGAACGGTCGTTTTTAGCGGAGCGAACACTTACATTATTCCCACTACAGTCGCTAATGGCACTTTGATCGTGAATAATTCGACGGGTAGTGGAACTGGCACTGGCGCGGTCACCGCCAACGCGAACACGACTCTCGGCGGAACGGGAATTATTTCCGGCGCAGTTTCAGTGAATGGAAATCTGTCTCCTGGCCCGGGCGCTGGAACTTTGACGATGAGTGGCGGTCTAAATCTCAGCGGCGGAACCTACATTTGGGAACTCGCCACCAACGGCACGAACGCGGGCTCCTTTGACCAAATTGCCCTGACCGGCGGAACCCTTGCTTTGGGTGGCTCCTCCACGCTCTCGATTAACTTCACCAACGCCGCCACCGCGCCGAACGCTTCAAACCCATTCTGGCAAACCTCGCATAGCTGGAACATCGTTTCACTCAGTGGTGCTGCGACCAATTCGGGTGGATCAAACTTCGTTACGTTGCAAAACGCCAGTTACAGCGCGGGAAATTTCTCCACTGCGACCAACGCCAATGGCAGCATTGTTTTGACCTTCACTTCTTCTTCGGCGCCCGCGCCGACGTTCAATGGAACAATCACCGGCGCGGGAACAGCCAACGTGGGGTTAAGCTGGAGCGCAATCAACGGCACAACTTATCAAGTGCGATATAAAAACGATCTAAACGACCCAAGCTGGACTCCGCTCAGCACCGTGACTGCAGCTGGCAGCACAGCTTCCTACACTGACACGACCGCTGGCTCAGCATCAAAACGGTTTTATCAGCTCCTCGTTCAATAAGACCAAATCCCTTTTCGAGGCGGCAATTTTTAATTGCCGCCTTTTTCTTTTCCCGAATCCAATTGCTTGAGGATTTGACACATTGCCATCAGTCGCGGCGTAGAAACTCCGGCATTTTCAGCCTGGCGCAACGGTTCGAGGAAAAGCGCATTCAATTCCAGCGGCTGGCCTCGCTCAAAATCGATTAACGTCGAAGCTTTGTAAGCGGGCATCGCTCGAGTGCGGGCGATTTGTTTCTCGGCGGCGTCCGCTGGAATCTTAAATCCCAGCGCAATCGCCGCAGCAATTACTTCGATCATTAATTCACGAACCAACTTTTCCCAACGCGCATCGCCGAGCAAAATTTCTGTGCTCAGAGAGAGGCTCAATTTTTTCTGTTCAAATTTTCCTGTCATGACCGCTTCGTAACCAGCCACGCCCGCCACGCCGAGACCATTGAACGGAATATTCCAAATCAATTTTTCCCAGTGCGCTTTTTCCAGATTGTCAGTGACCTTGCAAGGAACTCCCGCGTGGCGAAACATCGAGGCGATATCGTGCGTGCGCGGCTCAGGCCAGCGTTGAAATTCGCCCAGAATAATTTTCCCTTTGTCGGTCACCTGAATTTTCCCGGGCTCCAAACGGTTCAAACAGACGAAGCAAAGCCCGCCCAATATTTTTTCCGCGCCAAAGAGATTTGCGAGCTGCGCTTCATTGCCCAAACCATTTTGCAAAGTGAGAATGGCGGTGTCAGTTCCAACGAGCGGCGAAATTAATTTTTCAAATTGATCGTTCGCGGTTGTCTTCAGTCCGATTAAAATCAGGTCGCAAATCCCTATTTCTTCAGGTGCACGGGCGCATTTTGGTTGCGTGTTGAAATCACCTTCGGGGCTAAGAATGCGAACGCCTTTGCGTCGAACGATTTCGTAATCTGAGCGTAAAAGAAAATGCGCTTCGTGTCCGTCACGATGGAGCTTCGCGCCGTAATAACTCCCCAATGCGCCGCAGCCAACGATGCCAATTTTCATTCGAAGAGAGATTAAGAATTAGATTACGATTAAGAGTGAACGGGGCTTTTTCATAATCTTACTCATGCTCTTAATCCTAATCTTTTTAGAAATCTCAAAAAACAAAAAAGGCGCTCCGAATTTTCAGAGCGCCTTTGGAAATTTAACTCGATTATTTTGCGCCGAGGATCGCGTCTTTGGCTGCTTTAGCCACGCGGAATTTTACCACACGTTTGGCTGGAATATTGATCTGCGCGCCAGTGGCAGGATTGCGACCGATGCGGGCCTTGCGATTAACGAGCACCAGTTTGCCAAGGCCCGGCAGGGTGAAAGTATTTTTGGCATTTTTGTATGCCATGTCCGCAATCAATTCGAGGATTTCGGTCGATTGCTTTTTGGTGATGCCGGATTTGTCAGCGATTTCAGCGGCGATTTGAGATTTTGAGAGTGCTTTGGCCATAGATATTTTATTGTTTAATTAAATAAAGTTATTCGAGTTGCGCGGTATTAAATCGGTTCACCAAAGTGGCGCAAGGAGAAAATCGGCCGATTCACGAGTGTAAATCCTATTCGGGCACAAGACCACCGCAGGCAAGACTTGACTTGAGAAATCATTTCCACAACATCGATTTTCAATGGCTGCCCTATTCACTATTCAAAATGAATTTCGCTACGAAATTGTCCGCAAAATTTTCGAAGGCGGGATGGGAATTGTTTACGAAGCCGAACAACACGGCGCGCGCAATTTCGTCAAACGCGTCGCGCTCAAAGTCATCCGCCAGAATTACGCAAACCAAAAATCGTTCATCGAAAATTTCGTGGGCGAAGCTAAATTGGTAGCCGATTTAATTCACACTAACATTGTCCAGACCTACCAACTTGGCGAAGCGCGCGGGATTTATTTTATCGCGATGGAATTAATTCGCGGCGTGAATCTCGAACAATTTTCACAGCAGTTAACTGACAAGGAACGGAAACTGCCTCTGGAACTTGCTGTTTTCATCGCAAGCCGCGTTGCGCGCGGACTCGCTTATGCCCACGCGAAAACCGACAAGGATGGAAATCCGCTCGGACTTGTCCATCGTGACGTCAGTTTTAAAAATATCATGATCGCGTTCGAAGGCGACGTGAAGCTGACCGATTTCGGAATCGCGAAAGCGCGTGGTTTTTTGGAAGATAAAGAAGGCGACGTGGTGGCCGGCAAAGCGGATTACATGAGCCCGGAACAAGCCGATTTTCAAATCACCGATAATCGCTCTGACATATTTTCCACCGGCGTCGTCCTCGCCAACCTGATTCTTGGCCACAATGTTTTCAAAGGCGAAACGCCGGAAGAATCGCGCGATAAAATCATGAAAATGGCGATTCCCGATTTTCGCCAACTCGACAAACGGGTGGACGATCGTTTGAACGAAATTTTGCAGCGGGTTCTTGTTCACGACGTGAGCCAGCGGTATCCTAATTCCGAGGAGCTGCTTTATGATTTGGAACATTACATTTATCACAAAGGTTACGGGCCAACAAACGAAACGCTTGGGCGATACATCCGCGAATTGTTCGGCCAAAATGTTCCTCCAGCCGTGAAAAAAGGCGATCAAACCACCGTCTTGAAGCGTGTCACCGAGCCAACTGGCTAACCATGAAATCATCCATCGTCCACCTCGGTTTATTGCAATCTGCTTGTTCGGCAAGCCCAGCGGAGAACCTAAAAAAAACTTTAGCGCTTACAGAAAAAGCCGCTAAGCAAGGAGCGCAAATTATTTGCACGCAGGAATTATTTCGCTCTCAATATTTTTGCCAAAACGAAGATCACGACAATTTCAAGCTGGCGGAATCGATCCCCGGCCCCAGCACTGCTGCGTTTCAGAAAATCGCCAAAAAATATAAAGTTGTCATCATCGCGTCGCTTTTTGAAAAGCGTGCTTCGGGCGTTTATCACAACACCGCTGCCGTGATCGATGCGGACGGTTCGCTTCTCGGAATTTATCGTAAGATGCACATTCCCGATGACCCGTTGTTTTACGAGAAATTTTATTTCACGCCCGGTGATCTTGGGTTCAAATCGTGGCAAACCAAATACGGCAAAATCGGCGTTTGCGTCTGTTGGGACCAATGGTATCCGGAAGCCGCGCGTCTCACGGCGATGCAGGGCGCGGAAATTTTATTTTATCCCACGGCGATAGGTTGGCACCCAAAAGAGAAAAAGGAATACGGCGAAAACCAACACGGCGCATGGGAATTAATTCAGCGCAGCCACGCCGTCGCGAATGGATGTTACGTCGCCGTCGCGAACCGCATTGGTCTTGAACAACCGATCGGCGGCGATGGCTTGGAATTCTGGGGACAAAGTTTTGTCGCAGGAACTTCGGGACAACTTCTCGCCAAGGCCAGTCCGAACAAGGAAGAAATTCTAATTGTGCCAGTCGATCTTGCGAAAGTGGATATGACGCGCACGCATTGGCCCTTTCTGCGTGACCGCCGCATTGACGCTTACGGCGATCTTACGAAACGGTTGATTGATTGATGTGACGCCTCGGCCCAACCACTCCACGCTATTTCGCCAAAACTTCTTTCACTAAACGCTCATCGCCGTCGTTGGGCGACGGCTTCAAGCCGAGCGTCGCGCAGAGCAAATTGTAGAGGTGAACGTTTTCCACCGGTTTGATTGTTGCGCCGCGCCGAAACGCAGACCCCCAAGCGATCAACGTCGCGCCCATGGAATCCAGTTCGGGATCAAATCCGTGCGTCGCTTTGTTGCTCAGGAAATTTTTGCTGCTTAAATACCAACCGTCGTCCGCGACAATCACGATGGGTGGAATGCGCACGTTGTTCGTGAAGTGATAACGCGGCGGCATCGTTTCACGGCGATAGACGCGGAAGTTTTTTTCCTTAGTTTTAAACGCGGCGTAAAGCGCATCGACATTTCCATCCAAGGGTCGCAATCCCGCCAGCGCGCCGGAAAAATCCACCTGCACTTTTTCCAGAGAAACAAAATCGCCGAGCGCAATCATACGATTGGTGCTGAGACTTTGCATGCCGTGATCGGACACGATGACCAAATTCACCACGTCATCGAGTTTGCGTTGATGAATGCCCTCAACCAAATGCCCCATCGCCTCATCCACTTGCCGCACTGCTTCCGCTATCTTCGCGGAATCCAGCCCGTCATGATGCGCGGCGCTATCGACGTGATGAAAATAAGTCATCAACAAGCTCGCGCGTTTTTCCGCCGGTTGATCGAGCCATGCCAGCACTGGTTCGACACAACCCTGCGGAGCCGGCGCGCCGTCGTAAGGCTGATACTCCGTCGGCAATACACCTGCCATCTTTACGCCCGTGCCCGGCCAGAACATGCAATTCGCGCGCAACCCCTGCTTCACTGCGGTTGCCCAGATTGGTTCCCCGCTCCACCAGAAGGTGTCTTCTGGTTTGTATTTATTGAAAGCGAAAGTTGCCTTCCGTCCCGGGTCGTAGAAATTGTTGTGAATGATGC
>JBKJOZ010000190.1:0-2713 GCA_046595315.1 Limisphaerales bacterium | reverse complement strand
CCAAACGCGCGGTGGGCTTGTGCATCGCGAAATAGCTTCGCCCACAATTCGGGTCGAGTTCACGCGCGACTCCATAATCTCTCGCCGATTCTTTGCGTTGTAACGGCAATCCACCGAACGGCCTGTGAGATTCACCACCGCCGTCGCGCCATCCAATTCGCGAACCCAATCGCCCAAAGTGGATGTATCCCAAGCGACTTCACGCACGCCGCCTGCTCGTGATTTCGGCGAGCGCGTGAGAACAACGACTTCCCAGCCGAGCGCAGAAAAATGTTTCGCCAACGCGCCACCAAGAAAACCCGAACCGCCAGTGAGAATGATGCGTTGGTTCATAACGTTTCCTTCTCCGAAAGTCGTTTGATGTGGTCGAGCACTCGGAGATGAATCGTGTGGATGATGTGATCTGACCAAAGTTTCCAGTAAACCGAAGGCCAGAGGCGATGATGATACCAAGTGGTTCCTTCGAGCAACGTGCGCCCGCCGTCGAGAGAAACGAGGCGGAATTGTCCGGCGCGCGATTCAAGATAGCCGTCAAGATGCGCTGGGTGAACTTCGCGATACGGCGTCCATTCCTGCATCGGTTCGGGATTTTTTGTGACGGAAAATTTTAGAAGACTTGGTTCGTCCCAAACCTCAATTGGTTCGACGAATGGCCCCGTGGAAAAATTGCAATGCCGTATTGCACCCACACCGCAACCAGAAATCTCGGCGCGAATCGGATAGGCCACGCCAAGTTTAAAAATCATTTCAGTCGGCGGTGGCAATTCAGAAAATGTAACGACATTGCGCCAAACTTTTTCCCGAGACGCATCGATAATAACCAACGATTTCACTTCTAGCAGCGCCAAAGCGGGTGGCACGGCGTGTTCCAAACTCATCATTGCTGGCACAAGCAAAATAACGGAACAAAACAGTGTTGCTGACTGATTGCGCCACCAAAAATTCTTTTGCACCGCGTAACCCATCGCACCGCCCATGGTTGCAATCCCCAAGGCAATCGGCGCGGCCATGACAAGGCAAATTATTCCTTCCATCGCGAAGATCAAAAATCCAAATCCAACTAGAAGCACCGTGCTGTTGGCAACCGTGATACAAAGTCTCAAACTTCGTTCTTCGCGAAAGCTGTAAATAAGCGCCGAAAGAAATCCCATGCAAAACGGCAACCCGACAAAAATGGACCAGCCGTAATCTTGAAACACAGAAGTACCAAGCCACGCCAAAATAAATGTCAAAATTGAGGTGGTGATGATGGCAAGAAGCGCGCTTGAAAACGCGCCGCGCGGGAGAATTTTCCCCATCACTTTATCCCACGAATTTTCGATCACCGGGGGCGTTCGCTGTTCATCCGACGAGCGCAACAAACACAGCACGGCAAAGAAAATAAATTTCACTATCGGCACAAAGAAAAGCAGCACCCAAAACGGACGCCAGCCAAGCGAACGCAATCGCCGCAAAGTCAGCGCGGTTCCCGTCCACAGGAATGGCAACGACACGATCAGGAGTGTCAGGAAATAAGGTTTCTCCGCTTCTTTTAATGGCGACTGCCAAAGATAAAGTTCCAGCGTCTCACGATCAAAAATCGTCCAGTGTTCTCCAAACCAAACTGCCGCAATGACGCGGTCGAGATTGAATTTAAGGGCGACCAGAAGCACGCCCCAAAATAAAAAGGGCCCGCGTTCGAGTGGGCCGTTCCAACGCCAAAGATCGGAGAGTTTTGGTTTCATGGCATTTCAAAAAAAGCGTTGTGGCGATGGCTATGAATCTTTCGGTCATGCAGCTCGCAACGTCGTGCGATGCAATATCGGTTTCGGGCAATCCAGCGATAGCCTATTGCTCCAAGCCAGCGAACACCCGGAATGCGGAGCAAAGCGCCGAGGGGCCAGAGCCACCAGATTGAGCGGAACAACACGGCCCACGCGTCAATGCCTCCTAGAACTTGACCACTGGCAAGCAAGAGTTTCATCTCTTCGCGAAGTGATGATTCGTCAACGCGGAGTCGTTCAGCAGTCCCTGGGGTTTGCAGCGGAATCCAACAAAAACCGCGACGAGCAAATAAATTATTCCAGCGCTTCACACCCCGAACACACAAGACACATTCAGCGTCGTAAAAACTCCATCCGCGTGGGGCCTGGGCGTCTTTGTCTGTAATTTTAGTCTTCACAGAAATCGGATTTCAAAAAATTATTTACCGATGCCGAGCAACTTGCGCGCTTTGTCACCGAGCTTCACAAACCGGGTCAAGGCACTGGTTGGCCAAAGGCGAATCTGGCCATACCACGCGGTGGTCATCGCAAAAAAACTATGCAAATCGCGCAGACGTTGCTCGGTGTATTCGTCGGTCTCCTTGTCGTTATCGGCTTCTTCGATGCACTCGCGCAAAAGAGCGAGTGTGGGATCGATCTCGCGTTTTTTTCGTTCGTCGAGGACGACGCGGAACATTTCCCACACTTCTTTCATCGATTCAAAATGATCGCGCTTATCGCCCATCACGTGGACGAGCTTGATGATTCCCCACCCTTGCAATTCCTTTAGGCTGTTACTGACATTGGAGCGGGCCACGCCAAGCGTTTCAGCGATGGTTTCGGCGGGGAGCGGCTTGGGCGACATGAAGAGCAGCGCGTGAATTTGCGCCACGGTGCGATTAATGCCCCAGCGCGTTCCCATTTCTCCCCAATGCAAAATGAACTTTTGTTGAACTGAACTGAGCGACTTC
>JBKJOZ010000006.1:0-2782 GCA_046595315.1 Limisphaerales bacterium | reverse complement strand
GGCGAAAACAGCGCGGCGCAATTCCGGTAGCTTTTTGAATCGCAAGAGAAGCCTGTGAAAAATCGGCGCGCAATTTTGCGACAGAAAAAATATTGGTCAGATTGCTGTGCGCGTAGGAATGATTTTCCAACAAGTGGCCTTCGCGGACAATGCGCGCCGCGAGTTCAGGATGCGCGGCGACGCGTTTGCCGATTCCGAAAAAGGCGGCTTCGATGTGAGCATCGCGCAAAAGCTCGAGCAACGCCGGCGTGGAATTTACATCGGGTCCATCATCAAAGGTCAACGCGACGCGACGCGAAGAACTTGCGCCGCGGCAAATATAGTTGCCGAAAAAACGCATACCCGGAAAAACGACACCGAAGCCGACGACAATAATTAAAACTACCGCCGCCGCGCAGAACAGCGCGGCGCTGTGCAACCATAACGCTAAAACCCAGAGGAGAAGCGTGACGATCTCGATGACGCGACCGAATTTCATGGCTGAATATGCGTGATCGCTTTTGCGCCTCGCGGCGAAAGTGTGTAGAGCAGCACGCCGCGTTTTCCGCCGCGCACTAAATCCACTGCCATAGAAAATCCAAACGCGGACGCGGAATGAAATTCGCCGCAAATTTGTTTGTAAGTTTGATGTTCCAAATTTCGTCCGGCGCGCGCTGACAACGCTTTCACAACAGCAGCATAATTCGCGTCGAGTTTCGGCCACCCTTTTGCGCCGCTCAAAATCACCTCCACATTTTTCAAATCTACGGCCGACGCGATCCAGTCGGCTTCATGTTCGGCGTCAAATGGTTTTTGATAACGTCCGAGTCGCACGGTGGTGACGCGAGCGAGTGGCGTGGCGGTTTTTTCGTCGGACGTCAGACTCGCCATCATCGCGCCTTCGCCGGGACGGGTCTGGTCGTTCCACAATCCCCAGCGCTCGCCGATGCTCAGCGGATATTTATTTAATTCGTCCACGGCGCCGACGAGGACGGCGTCTGCTTCATCGGTCGCAAGTTGATTCATCCCTTGCCAAAGCGCGCTCTCGAAAGAAATTTCGCCCGCAGTGGGCGCGGAATTCATGGCGCGAGCTCCGAGATCAATCGCGATTTGCGCAGCGGCGGCGTTGTGAACGGAACCAGAAAAGCGCGACGGCATTCGTTCGCGTTCGTCTTTGGAAATAAAATTTTCGATGAACACCGCGCCTTCTTCCAAACAGCCGTAACCGGTTCCCATGGCGACGGCGAGACGTTGTGTCGGGTCGGGAGTGTGACTGCGTCGCGCCGCCAGAATCGCCATTTGCACCATGCGACCCACGCGACGGCGCTGATTTGGAGTGAGCATTGAAACATCCAGCGCACCACAACTGTGCGCGGCGATTTTTCCAACTGGAAGTGGCGGCGCGGTTTCGTAATCGGTGACGGCACCCGGGCCAACGAGGCCAATGCCGGTGACGGCGATGGAGCTGGGTCGAGGCGCGCGTGTGTTCGGAATTGTTTCGGGTGTGGAAAAAATCAGCACCGCATTGTTGCCGCCGAAACCAAATGAATTGCTCATCACATGATTGAGCGAGGCGTCGTGAGTTTCGGTGACAGGTTCAAGGCCGATGGCGGGATCAGGCGTGGCGAAACCGAGATTCGACGGAATTTTTTGGCGACGCAACGCCTCGATGCAGATGACCGCTTCGATTGCACCACTCGCCGCCAACGCGTGACCGAAAAAACGTTTCGTGCTGGAAACCGGTGGAACGTGATTTCCAAAAACGGTTTTCAACGCTTTAGATTCCGCGAGATCGTTGTCACGCGTGCCGGTGCCGTGGGCGTTGACGTAATTTATTTCACCGGGTTTCAGGCCTGCTCGACGCAACGCGGATTGCATCGCGGCAACTGCGCCCGCGCCTTCCGGATGTGGCGCGGTGGAATGGTGGGCGTCGCAACTCGCGCCCCAACCGCTCAAGCGCGCAAGAATTTTTGCGCCGCGACGCAGCGCGAATTCTTCGGATTCCAAAATCAGAATTCCTGCGCCTTCGCCCATGGTGGTTCCCGCGCGAGTCGCGTCGAACGGGCGACAACCGGCTTCATCCACCAAAAGAAGCGATTGAAATCCGCCCCAGGTCATGCGCGACAAGGAATCCGCGCCGCCCGCGATCATCACGTCGGCTTCGCCGGATAAAATAATTTCTGCTGCGGTTGCAATGGCCAGCGCGCCGGAAGAACACGCTGTTGCCACCGCCATGCTCGGGCCGAACAAACCGAATTCATCGGCGATTAAATCGACGGCGGAAGAACATTCGTGAAAGCGCGTCGAACGCGGCCGCATTTTTCCGTGCTTAATTAAATTGGAGAGAAATTGTTCGCTGTCGAAGGAGCCACCGACGGAACTTCCCAGCAAAACGCCTGCGCGTTCGCCACAGGTTTTGAAATCAATTCCTGAAGATAAAATTGCTTCGCGCGCCGCCAACCAGCCGAGGCGATCACTGCGCGAACCATTCAATGGCGCGCCTAACAAAGTCAAATCACCGCTGACTTCACCCGCCAAAACGTGACCAAAACGCGGCGAGGGAAAAAGGGTGAGAGGTTTGAGTCCCGACGTGCCGCTGGCGATGGCTTGCCAGTTTTCTTCCACACCGCAGCCCGGCGCGGCGACGATTCCAAGCCCGGTGATGACTGGGTTGCGCGCGCCCACTTACGAAGATTTTTTTGACTCAATGAAGTCAGCTAACGAACGGACAGATTGAAATGCGGGGCGGCCTTCTTCGATGTCTTTGATGACGATGCCGTAATGTTTTTCCAACATCATGACC
>JBKJOZ010000387.1:0-5687 GCA_046595315.1 Limisphaerales bacterium | reverse complement strand
GCCTTGATTGACCGGCCCTTCAAAGTCGGCGGGCGTGATCCAGTTGTTGTGGAAATTGATGCTCATGCCGTTCTCGAAATCGACACGCACTTGCACAGCGTCGTAGGCATTGATGCCGTCGCGCACAAGCCGTTTCTTCTGACCAACCGCCGTGAGCGAAACCGGTTTTGATTTGTAATAATGATAAATCAAATCCACCCAATGCGGCCCGACGTAGCTAAACGGATCGCTTTGCTCGGCCCACTTGAAAGTGCTCAAAGAAACTTCCAACGGCTCTTCGAGATAGGCCGTGCCGTAAAGCGGTTCGCCGATGCGTTTCTGAATATCGTCGCGAATCCGCAAATGATCTGGGTCGTAACGTTTGTGCATGTCCACGGCGACGATGCGATTTTTTTTCTGCGCGAGCGAAATAATTTGATCCGCTTCGTGAATCGAAAGACACATCGGTTTTTCCGTGATGACGTGAACGCCACGTTCGAGTGCGGCTAAAATAACTTCCGTGTGCAAATTATCCGGCGTCGCAACCGCCATCACATCGAGGTCAGGAAAATCGCGCAAGACATCGAGCCACGGCGTTGCACCGAAATAGGCTTTCGGTTCGCTGCCCGTCCACTCCTTGAAATTCTTTTGCGCAAGCTTCGCGGATTTTTCCGAACGCGTGGCGACGGCGACCAATTCAAATTTAATTGGCGCAAAATCGCGCGTCCATTTGTCCAGCCCGACGCGACCGAGTTGCGAGGAAATTCCCGCGCGTTGCAAATCTGCATAAGCGCGGGCGTGAACATCGCCGCCGAACATGCCCGCGCCAATGAGAGCAATTTTAATTGTTCCTTCCATAAGTGTGGGCGGAGTTTGTTCCGGGGCAAAACGCGCGTCGAGTTTTTATCAACGACCAAAGAGGTCGTCGTCAAACGAGCGCCGCAATCGAAAATCAATCGTTCGTGACCGAAGGGCTCGAGGACAAAAAAAGCCAATCGAGCGAACTCGACTGGCTTTTTCACACACGTGTTACGAACTAAACACGATTCGTTCTTCGGCCGACAAATAACCGATAGATCCCGAGCAACAACATTGCTCCCACCACCGAAGCAATGAAACCCGCTGCATCTCCCTCTGAATACCAACCCAGTTGCCTGCCGATGAAATGAGCAATAAACGCCCCGGCGATGCCCAACGCCGTGGTGATGATAAATCCTCCCGGATCACGTCCTGGCATGAGAAACTTCGCCACAATTCCGACCAACAATCCGATTAATAAAGTTCCTAGTATTGACATAATAATTATTCCTTTCTGCGATAACCGTCACGTGGAGCCCGAAAAAAACAATCGTGGCACCCACCTGAACGCAAATTACTTTCTTCCATTAAAGACTCATCCCTGAAGTGGAGATAAATTTAAGGTTTCAAGCATGAGGCCTTGCTGAGAAAGCAGGGGAGTTTCGTAAATTGTCCTCGAGAATTTTTGGAAAAACATCAAAGCGTTGTGATGTTTTCAGTATGAAGATTTTTCCCGTATTTGATTCCTTTCACAAAACTTTCCACTGGAGAATTACTGAGTTTGCGCACATCATAAAACATCTCCCTGAACCAGCCATTTATCGCCAAAGGAACTATCATGAAACTATTGCGTTTACTCATTTCACGCTCGTTCGCGTGCCTCGGAATCACAGTGTTGATGTCGGGGTGGACCGTCTCGTCCCAAGCGGTGACCTATTATTCTCAAGGGAGCGTTGACCCCGTGGCTTTGGTGAGCTGGAACACGGTTCGAGATGGCAGCGGCACGAACCCGGCCAATTTTCTCACGGCGGGCGATCTCTTCGTGGTTCAGACCGGTCACAGCATGACAAACTCCGCACCCATCGCTTTTCGCGAAACCGTCCAGATCGAAAGCGGCGGAACCCTAGTCGCGGCGGGCGGCAAGCTCAGCGCGCAAACTGGCCAGATTGACAACGGCGGCACCTTTGTGGTGGCTTACGCAAACGGTGCCAACGGCAGTGCGTTGGATATTCTGGGGACGAACAAAATTTACGGCGCATCGAGCACGATTGAAATCCAACGGTGGGGCGATGGAACCGGAGGCACTCTCAATAATTTTCAAGCGGGCATCGCGTGGGGCAACCTGGTAATCAACATCACCAACACCATGGCGTCCTCTTGGCAACAGTCGGGCGCGGTGACGAATATTCAGGGCAATCTGATTGTCAAATCTCTCGGATCAATCACGAATCGCGAATTCCGTTTCAACGCCAATACCCCGACGCCGCTGACTATTAATATTGGCGGTGACATTCGTGTCTCAGGAGGGGCTCTTAATCTTATCAGCGGAACTTGTCTGGCCACGATCAATGTGGGTGGGACTATTCAAGTCACCGGCGGCTTGTTGCAATCCACTGGCGCAGGTGTCCCGATCATTTCGCTGGGCGCCAACTCCGGAAAAATTACGGTGACGGGCGGCACCAACTTGCTTTCCGGCAATTACGCCAATCCACCCGCGAGTCCAGTGCCTGATGCGATTACGCTGGATAATGGCGCTTTTGGCGTCAGTGGTGTGGATTTTACGCTCACAACGAATCGTGGGATCACTCTTGGAGCCGGGGGCGGTATTTTGACCATGCTTTCGGGCAGGACTCTCATAGTGCCAGGCAACATCACCGGCTCCGGAACACTGACCAAAGGCTATGTCTCTGGAACAACCGTGAACCTCACCCTGTCCGGCACGAATGATTTTTTGGGCGACTTTATCATTACGGGTGGCGGTGTGCGTTTTAACTCTGATGTCGCGGCTGGCAAGGGCAGAGTATTGATCAGTCCGCCGGTGGCAGGCATGGCGAATATTACCTTGCGCAATCTCGGCGTAGCCACCAGCACATTAACCAATGACGTCGTGTTTAATACCAATAACGGAACTCGCACTACCCTCGATAGCGATACGGTAAATACTTTTATCATGAGCGGCAATTTCAGCGGCATCGGCACCGTTGTGCACGGACTCAATACGGGCGGAACAGTGGTGTTGAATGGAGATAACAGTGCGTGGAGCGGCGGTTTATCGGCGTTACGCGGCACCTTGCGTCTCGGAAATAAACGTGCCTTGGGCACCGGCCAATATGTTATTTCTCCCAGTGGAGTTTTAAATGCGATGGCCGTCTCGTTACAGGCCGGAGTTCCTATGACCGGCGTGAATGCGATTACCAACGCGGTTCAATTCGCGATTACGAATATTCCATTGGTGTTGACCAGTTCCTGGTTCACGGTCAGCGGCGCTAATGACATCGAATTCGCTGGGCCGATTAGTCTTGGGCTCGCAGGCGCTTCCTCGTCGCCGGTGATTACAAACCTCAACACGGGCGCAACTATCCTTTCCGGTGTCATCAGCGGAACTGGATTCGGCTTCACCAAAGTTGGCGCGGGAACTCTCACCGTCGCGAATGGCGGCAATAGTTTTGACGGAGCCGTGGCGATCAATGAAGGCGCTGTCAAAATCAGCAACCTCACCGGCAGCGCACTCGGCAGTGGCAATGTCACCGTCGGTGCCAACGGCACCCTCACTGGAGCGGGACTTGTCACCGGTTCGGTGGCGATCTCAGGAACCGTTTCACCGGGCAGCAGAGTTGGCACACTCGGTTCTGGTTCCGAAACCTGGGCCGGTGGGGGACATTACCTTTTTGAAATCAACCAAGCTGCGGGCACCGCTGGGGCAAATCCAGGGTGGGACAAAGTCAACATCACCGGTGGCCTGAACATCACAGCCACACCTTCCAGCAAGTTCACGATTGATATTACATCATTAACGCTCGCCGATGCGCCGGGTGCTGTCTCCGATTTTTCAAACGCCACAAACTATTCCTGGGTGATTGCCTCCACGACGACCGGCGTCACTGGGTTTGACACCAACGCGTTTGTTTTGAATACGGGGAATTTCGCGAACAACCTCGGCAGCGGCTCCTTTAAATTGAGCACCAGCGGAAACAGCCTAGTTTTGAACTTCACCGCCGCCGTCGTCGCTCAACCTCCCGGCTCCTTCGTGACCACTTCCGCTGGGCAGGGAACCTTCGCTGGTTCGCCCAACACCGGTTACACCGTTGAATTTGCCAACGCCCTCGCCAGCCCCACCGTGTGGCAGACCCTCACCAACGTTGTTACGGACGGCTCCGGTGTGGGAGCGTTCAACGACACTTCGGCCCCCAATGGCCAACCGCAGCGATTCTATCGCGTGAAAAATCCGTAAATTGGAATAATATTTCCGTTCAAAAGGCCGGCCTCTCGCCGGCCTTTTTTCACATCTTGATTTTTTGGGATCTAAAGAATGAAGGCAGATTTTTAGCTCACCCCTGTTGTCTCGCGCAATCACCGCGCATCGCGGAAAAAATCATTGTTCCGTTTTCCCGTCACCTCTAGCCTTTGTCCTGATTTATGTCCGACAAAACTTTTAAATACGTCACGAATCTGTGGAATGACGCCGAGGTGGCCAAACTCGATGCGGCCGCGCGGTTGATTTATCGCTCCAACAAACTCGGCAGCGACCAGCGCATCACTAATACCGGCGGTGGCAATACTTCCGCGAAACTTCCAGAAACCGATCCGCTCACCGGCGAAAAAGTCGAAGTGCTTTGGGTCAAAGGTTCGGGTGGCGATTTGCGGACTTCGACCAAAGAAAATTTCTCGTCGTTGTATCAGGACAAATTGATGTCTCTGCAAAAAGTTTATGGCGCGGCCAAGGAGAAAGGTCCGAAGACGCCCGCCGAAGACAACATGGTCGCGATGTATAATCACACCACGTTCAATTTGAATCCGCGCGCGTCCTCTATCGACACGCCGTTGCATTCGTTCATTCCGGCGAAGCACGTGGACCACACGCATCCGAACGCCGCGATTTCCGTGGCGGCTTCGGAGAACTCCGTGAAGCTCACAAAAGAAATCTACGGCGACGAAGTGATTCATACGCCGTGGTTGCGTCCAGGTTTTGAACTCGGCCTCGCGATGCAAAAGATTTGTCAGGAAAATCCAAGCGCAAAAGGAATCATGATGGGCCAACACGGCCTCATCAATTGGGATGACGACGATAAAAAATGTTATTTCCTTTCGCTTGAATTGATTGATCGTGCGGCGCAATTCATCGAGAAAAAATATTCTGAAAAAGGTGGCGATGCGAAAGCGTTTGGCGGCGCGATTCATGACACGTTGCCGGAAGAAATGCGCAAAAAAGTTTTCGCGAAACTGTTGCCATGGTTGCGCGGTCAGGTCAGTCAGCAGAAGCGTTTTATCGGAACGATCCAAGATGACGAAAAGATTTTGCGCTTCGTGAATTCCAAGGATGCGGCGCGTCTGGCTGAACTCGGCACGAGTTGTCCCGATCATTTTCTGCGCACGAAAATCAAACCGCTTTACGTTCCGCTCGAAAAGGTTTCACTCGCGAACGACGCCGACATTGAAAAGTTTGTCGCGACGCTTAAGACGAAGTTGAGCGACGGCCTGAAAAAATACCGCGACGATTACGCGGCCTATTACAACAAATGCAAACGCGCCAATTCTCCGGCGATGCGCGACCCGAATCCGACGGTGATTTTGATTCCCGGACTCGGTATGGTCGCGTGGGGCAAAGATAAATCCGAGAGCCGCGTCACAGCGGAATTTTACAATTGCGCGGTGGAAGTGATGCGTGGCGCGGAGGCGATTGATAAATATAT
>JBKJOZ010000253.1:0-18511 GCA_046595315.1 Limisphaerales bacterium | reverse complement strand
GCGAACTCACAGCGTAAGTCAATCGCAACGGCAGGTAGCCGACCGATTTCGCGCCGGCGTCGCGAGCCGCCTGAATAATTTTGGCATTCCAAAATCTGTGATCGCAGGAATGACCGGAGCCACCATCACGTTCACAAAAACTCCGGCGTCGCTCAGAATTTTCACGGCAGCCAGGCGATGTTTCGGTAAAGCCGCGCGCGGCTCCAATTTTGGGGTCAACGTTTCGTCGAGCGTCGTGATGGAAATGTTCACCCGCACCGCGTTGTGCCTAGCCAGTTCGGCATACAAATCGACATCGCGCGTCACGAGGAAATTTTTCGTGATAATGCCGACTGGGTTTCTGAACTCGGTCAAAACTTCCAAACACCTGCGCGTGAGTTTTAATTTTCGCTCAATCGGCTGGTAACAATCGGTCACGCCGCTCATCACGATGGTTTGCGGTTTCCATTTTTTGGCCGACAACTCCTTGCGCAACAGTTCCGGCAAATTTTCTTTCACCATAATTTTGGTTTCAAAATCCAAGCCGGAGGAAAAACCGAGATATTCGTGCGTCGGCCGCGCGAAACAATAAATGCAGCCGTGTTCGCAGCCGCGATACGGATTGATGCTCGCTTCAAAACCGACGTCGGGACTGTTGTTAAAATTAATCGCCGTTTGCGAGGCATCGCGGAGAAAAACCGTGCGCGGCGCAGCGTCTTCTTCAGGGTTCCACTCGGCGTCACGCTCGAAATGAATTTCCTCAAAGCGATTGGGCGGATTGCTCGCGGTGCCGCGTCCCTTGAATGAAATTGCTGCTCCGTCCATTCGCCCAGAATACACGGCAGGAACTGCATTTTAAACTGACGAATAAAAAATATCTCGTGAAATTTTGGAATCTCTCAATGCGCAGTTGGAAATTAGAATTGAAAAAAATTCGCGGCATGAGTTGCTTGGTTGCGAACAATGAAAGTTAAAACAGTCGGCTACACCAGTTTGGGCGGTTGGGATGATCAGGCGGAACATTCGGCCAACGTCGTCGTGCCGCTGGTTTTAAATCTGGTCGCGCCGCAAAGCGTCGTGGACATCGGCTGCGGGCCCGGCGGGTGGCTGGAAATTTTTCATAAAAGCGGTGTCAAAGATTTTCTCGGCATGGACGGTTCGTGGGTTCCGTTGGACAAGTTGCGCATCCCACGCGAAAAATTTGTTGCCACCGATTTGACTAAGCCACTCGCGGTGCAACGGCGTTTCGACTTGGTGGTTTCACTGGAAGTCGCCGAACATCTCGAGGCGCAATTTGCCGATATCTTTGTGGATTCTCTGACGGGGCTCGGCGAGGTGATTCTTTTTTCGGCAGCCATTCCCGGCCAGCGCGGGTTTCAACACGTGAACGAACAATTTCAAGATTATTGGGTGGAAAAATTTCGTGCGCGCGGGTTCGAGTGCTACGATTTTATTCGCCCGCAAATTTGGAATAATCGCAGCGTCAGTTTTTACTATTGCCAAAACATGTTGCTCTTTGTGAAACGAGGAAACGCGCTGGAGGAAAAATTACGCGGACTGCAAATCGCGCCTGCGAAAGAAATGTTGTCCGTGGTTCATCCCGAACTTTACTGGCGCCGGTTGCACCCGATAAAACACATCTTGCGACGGCTGCGCGAAAAATTTGGCGGCTCCTGAATCATTTGTTTTTTTGCAGAGTTTGCTCCACAAAATCCACCGCTCTGCGGCTGATGGAGCGCCAATCCAAATCGGCGCTGACGCGAGCGCTGGCTTCTTTTCCCCAGGCTGAAATCTTTTCCGGCGATTCGTCGAACCAACTGACGACCGTATTCCCAAAATCAACGCCGTCGAATTTTGAAAACCGCACGAGGGGTAAGTTTTGGAAATAACTTTGGACACTTTTTAGCGGCGTCGAAACGACTGGAATGCCAAGCGCGGCATATTCGACGGCCTTGGCCGCAAACGCGCAATGCGTTCCAATGGATTCTTCATAAGGCACGATTCCGACACTGGCGGACGCGAGATGTTTGGGCACGTCGGCGTAGGGAACGAAACCGGTTGATTCAATTTTCGCCTGGGGTATTTCCTGTGCGGCACGGTTCAAAAGTTTTTCCAACGCAGCGGTGCGATGGCCGACGAAACGAAAAACGGTTTCGGGTCGCCGCTTGAAAATTTCGGCAACCGCGTCGAAAGCAATGCCGCCGACGTGGTGGAAATCGAGCGAGCCATGCATCGCGACGACCGGAGATTTGGCTGAGCCGCGTGGGATGTTTTCCTGGAATTTAAAAATTTCTGAATCGTAACCGTAATAAATCGGCAAAATTTTCTCGCGCGGATAACCCGTTTCCGCAAAGAGAGCCGCGAGCGTGTCGGAAACGGTCAAAACGCCATCCGCGTGATTTCGCAGCGGTAATTTCAATTCGAAATTCTTCAACGACGCAATCATCGGGCGAGGGGCAAGATAGGGCGGCCACGTTTCGAGAAAGGCGGTGAGGTAATCTAAAAAATTCATGAATACCGGGATCTTTAAAGATTTTTTTAAACCGCCCGCCGCGACCGCCGAAATGGCGTGCTGGGATAGCACAGCATCAAATTTTATTTCCTTGGCGGCACGTTCGACCATCCGCTGGAGAAACGATGGGTAGAGCAGATATTTAAAATTACGCAGCTTGGTGTAACGCCCCATTTCCCACGTTGTAAATTCGTGAAGCTCGACTTTAAATTTTTTCTTCGCCAATTCCGGATCGGAAATTTTTGGACAGAAAATGTGAACGTGATGGCCGCGCGCCACGAGTTCCTCGACCAAATAAATGGCTTCCGCCGAACCGCCGCCGGAGGGCGGAAAAAACGGTTCGTGCGTCAGTAATGCGACTCGAATCGGCTGCACGCGCGGAGGCTAGAGATTCATCCGGCACGTTTCAATTTATTTGGCGGAACAGAAAAACCGCTGGCGTTGAGTTCAACCTTGGCTAAATTGCCTCTGCGCGGAGATTTTTCGCGAATGAATTTATGCATAACGTCACTTCTGTAGAACTCACACGCGATTGCGAAGCGGTGCAAATCCCGGTCGGCACCACCATCACTCTTCCTGCTGGCACGCCGGTGGACATCACACAAACTTTAGGCGGCACCTACACGGTTCATGCTCAAGGCGGCTTATTCCGCATCGCGACCAAAGATGCTGACGCGCTGGGTATCAATGAATCTTCCCAAACACTGGGCGAAGCGGTTTTGGATAAGCCAAAATTCACCGGGCCCGTCGATGAAAAGGAAGTTTGGGAAACATTGCGCAGTTGTTACGACCCGGAAATCCCAGTGAACATCGTCGATTTGGGTTTGGTTTACGACATGGTTATCGAGCCGCTGCCGGGTGGCAACAGCCAGGTGCTGGTCAAGATGACATTGACTGCGCCGGGTTGTGGAATGGGCGGAGTCATTGCGGGTGATGCGCAAACCAAATTGCTTTCCTTGCCGGGAGTAGATGAGGCCACCGTGGAAATTGTTTGGGATCCGCCGTGGCATCAATCCATGATCACACCGGCTGGAAGATCTGTCCTGGGTTTGGAATAATCCTCAATTGTGGCAGACATTATCGCCCGTCCAAATCTATCCTCGGCTATTTATTTTTACTGTTGAAAACTGCAGTAAGTTATCGCCGTTCGGCCTGCTGCCTGATATATTAGTTTAACGTGTATTTCCTATTTTTTCCACGCTGGAACGTGAAATGGATTTTGGGACTGTTTTTATTTTGCAGCGCTTGGACGTCGAGCGCCGCGACGTTGACGTTGCAAAATACGAGACTGGGCGACACCCCAAAAATCACGGGCTATAATTTGGGGCATTTTTTTCCGGGCAGTAATACGCGTGACTGGTTGCATTACGCAGGAGTTAATGGGGCGCGGATTTTTATTTCGCCAAGGGAAATTGAAGAGCAGGACGACATCGCGGGACGTGGGGACGGGGTGACCGATCAGGCAAGTTTTCTCGGACGTCAGGCGGCGTTGCGGGCAAATCCGTTAAACACAAATTATATCAACTGGCCTTATCTCACGGATCGTTATGAAACTCACACACTGGCGGGCGCGAACGAAATTCGCGTCAACTTTGCCTGCTCGGAATTGCGGAAACTCGGCATCCAGATCGATGCAAACATCACGGCGAGCCAAAGCTTTTTAACGATTACAAATGCGACAGATTGGGCGGGAAAATGGGAACTTTGGCAGCATTACTACGCGCAGGCTTTTTATCTGGCGCGCGAGTTCGATGTGCAGCGGTTTCAAATGTTTAATGAACCGGATCATCCGAACGCAGGCGGACTGACGCAGGAAGATTTTTTGCAACGGCTGCAACTCGCGTCGGACGCCGTTCAGTCCGCCATCGCTGACGTAAACCAGATTTACGGAAAAACCCTCTCGCCACTCATTCTCGCGCCAGTCATCACCACATCGAGCTACACCAGTTGGGGGCAGCTTGTAATCACCAATCGACACATCAATTTTTTAAATGAGTCGAACGCGAATTTTTCTCTGATCAATAAATACGATTATCATCAATACGGCGCCACGCCGACCGGTTTCGGCAGCAATCTAGCGTCACTGCAAAATTCAATTGCCTCAGCGATGGCCCCTGAACCTCGATATCCCACGACCATCACGGAGTTCAATGTTCACACCGCAGCCAGTTTTGACGCCATACCTGAAACGCTTGATTCACCCACGAAATACGCACGGCTCGGTGGCATCGTCGCGAATCTTTTGAAAAATTTTCAGGATGAACTTTACTGTTTCAAGTTTAGTCAAACCATCGGCGACGTGGGCGATAATTATCCGATTCGCAAAAATGGAATGCATTTCGTGGATAATACAAACGCGCCCTACAACATCGGCGGGATCACGAAGGCGGGAGAAGTTTATCGCCTTTTCAATAAATCGACTGCGCCGGGACGCGATCTGGTCGGCGTGACGCAGGGAAGCGGCGCAACGGGATTGAATGTTTTTGCGACGCGCGATTTACCAGCGAAACGGTTTCATCTTTTTTCGGCGAATGACTCTTCGAGTGTGGACATCACATTAAATGCGACGGCGTGGAATTTGCCCGCGGGTCAGCGTGTGTTGCTGGAAGAGGTCAGCGAGACAATTTACGGCGGCGCGAAGTCGTTGCTCACCGTGACGAACAATCAAATCAACGCCGGCGCGCACGCCTTGAATACCGTTTGGCTTTTTAGCATTCCCACCCAAGCGCAAGAGCTGCCGCAAACGTTGCTCGCCACCGACGACGCGACGGTTCAGGACGGCGCAAATCGAACGGTAAATTTTGGAACGACTGCCTCTTGCGTTGTAAAAAATAATTCCACGAACACGAGCGAACGGAGCGCGGCTTTTTTAAAATTTCGTTTGCCGACAATTTATTTGCCGGACATCCAGTTCGCTCTCCTGACAATGCGCGCGTCGTCCCTCAACGGCAGTAGCCCGGTGCAAGCGCATGTTTACGGCATCACAAATAATAATTGGTCACAGTCGAGCATTGCTTGGGGCAACGCGCCGAACCTGAAACAAAACATCTCGGCGGGCGCGGATTACACGAACAATTTTATTTCAGGACAGCAAGGTGCGGGCGCGGAAATCGTCGGGCAAATCGTCGCGGAGGCCACAGCGCAAGATCGCATGATGGATGTGACACGATTTATTCGCGAACATCCGGCGCGGGACATTTCGTTTCTGCTCGCGCGCGAAATTCGTTTTCAAAATGACACCCAGGACACGGATGGTCTCAGCTTTGTTTCCAAAGAAGCCGACGCGAGCAACGGTCCGCGTTTGATTGTGATTCGTGCAAAAGATTCTGATGGCGACGGAATCGGCGATGAATCTGAAACCACTCTTTTCGGATCCAATCCAAACAACCCCGACACGGACGGCGATGGCCGAAGTGATGGCCAGGAAATTTTGGTTCTCGGAACGGACCCAGGTTCGTTCTCGCCGGTGGCCCCTCTGATTACGTCGCAGCCCGTAAATTCGAACATCGGGTCGGGCGGAACGATTTCCTTGAACGTCATTGCGCAGGGGACGCGGCCATTTTCGTTTCAATGGTTCTTCAATAATTCCAATGCCATTCCAGGGGCGACTAGTTCAAGTTTGACGCTGACTAATTTGCAAACGAATCAAACGGGAAATTACCGTGTCCTCGTCAGCAACTCCGTTGGTTTTGCGACCAGTTCCAATGCGCTTCTCGTCGTCACAAATTCGCCGCTCACGCTGCTGAACTTTGATCCATTCGACTACGCCGCCGGCAGTTTTCTAGCCGGGCAAGGCGGTTGGCTGAACAACGGCGCGAACAGCGGCGGAACAATTGAAGCGGGAAATTTATCGGTCACCGGCTTGTTTCCCTCATCGAAAAATCGGTTTACGTGGAACAGCCCGAGTATGAGCCTGCGCCTGCCGTTAATCACAAATGTGACTGAAGGAGACGTTTATTTTTCATTCCCGATGCGGGTCGATACGTTGGGTGTCACATTTATTTCCTTCGGAACGTTGGCAGGATTTACGTCGGGCACGAGTACGGCCTTTGGGACAAAGATTAACATTCGTCCGAACGGTGCGGGAGGATTCAACCTCGGCGTTTCCAAAGGTGCTGGAACCAATTTTGGAGATTGGGCCACGAATAATTTTGTCGCGGGGGAAACAGTTTTTGTTGTGGGCCGATATTCTTTTATCAACGGGAGCGTCACGGACGACTTGTGCGATCTGTGGCTTAATCCGGGTAGCGCCACGTTTGGGGCGGGCTCATCCCCGTCACCCACTTTGGCTGGGCAGGGAAATGGCGGAAGTGATTTGTCACCGATCAACCGGTTTTTTTTCCGTGCGGGAGGCAGTACGTCCAGTCCCTCGAAAGTGGTCGCCGACGAACTGCGCGTTGGTTTGACCTGGGCATCGGTGACAGAACCCGCGCCGGCGGTTTTGGAAATAACTTTGAACGGGCCAGCCGTGGCCCTTTTTTGGCCAACGAATCCGCCAGGGTTATTTTTGCAATCGTCGCTCGATTTAAATCCGCCCGTGAATTGGATTGATTCGGTCGATGTTCCCGCCGTTTCCGGACAACGATTTACGGTTACGAATAGTGCTTTCGGCGACGCCCAATTTTATCGGTTGAGAAAATAAATCGAGCGATCGCGCCGCGTTGCTCGAAATAAATCGTCACTGGATTCACCGCCTTTTTTGCGTATCTTCTTCGCTCTCGAATGCCGAAAATTAGCAACATCGCCGCCTACAAATTTGTGCCGCTATCCGACCTGCGAATGCTGCGGGCGCGGTTGCTGGCGCTTTGCAAAAGTTGGGAGCTCAAAGGTTCTATTTTGCTCAGCGCTGAAGGGATTAATCTTTTTGTCGCGGGCGCGTCGGAGAAAATTAATTTGTTGCTGAGTGAGTTGAGGACGATTCCCGGTTTGGAAAAATTCGAAATCAAAGCCAGCGAAAGCGAGCATCAACCGTTTAACCGGATGCTCGTTCGGATCAAAAAAGAAATCATCGCGTTCGGCGTGGAAGGAATTGATCCGGGGCGGCGTACTTCACCCAAACTTTCTGCAAAAGATTTGAAGCAGTGGCTCGATGAAGGTCGGCCCGTCACGTTGCTCGATACGCGCAATGATTATGAAGTGAAACTCGGCACTTTCAAAAACGCGCTGCCTGCTGGAATTGATAGTTTTCGCGAATTTCCCGCCGCCGTGCGGAAGCTGCCAGCGGAAATGAAGGATCATCCTATCGTGATGTTTTGCACGGGCGGAATTCGTTGCGAGAAGGCGGGACCGTTCATGGAACGCGAAGGTTTTAAAAATATTTTCCAACTCGAAGGCGGCATCTTGAAATATTTTGAGGATTGCGGCAGCGCGCATTACGAGGGCGAATGTTTTGTTTTCGACCAGCGCGTCGGGGTTGACCCGAGTTTGCACGAAACGGACTCGACCCAATGTTTCACTTGCCAGACTCCGTTGAGCAAGGAGGAGCAAGAAGACGAGCGTTATGTTCCGAACAAATCTTGCCAATATTGTTTCAAACGGCCTGAGGAACAAATGGCTTTGAGTATCGCGCGACGCCACGAAGCCATTCGCCGCGCGTTCACGCCGCTGCCCGGCAGCGTGCCTTACGATAATTTTAAATTCATCAATGTTCCCGAAGACTGCGATGGCAAAACTTTGATGGAGACGCTGTGTCGCGTGGTGGTGAATGTGCCGAGCGAAAAATGGGAAGAAAAATGCGCGCGGGGCCTGATGTTGGACATGCAAGGCGGGCCGGTGGCGTCGGCGCGAATCGTCCGCGCCCGCGAACGTTTTCAACATAAATTTCCGAATGTCACCGAGCCAGATGTGAACGCGCAGGTCGAAATTTTGCATGAAGACGAAGCGCTCGTCGTGGTGAACAAACCGGCGCCGTTACCGATGCACGCAGGCGGGAGATTTTATCGCAACACGCTGCAATATCTTCTGAACAAAATTTATCATCCGCAAAAGCCGCATCCGGCGCATCGGCTGGATGCGAACACGACGGGACTTGTTCTCATCACGCGCACGCGCCATTTCGCCGGACGATTACAACCGCAGTTCGAACGCGGGCAGGTGCAGAAAATTTATCTCGTTCGCGTGCAAGGTGAGCCGAAAGAAACGGTTTTTAGTTGCGACGCGCCGATCAGCGATGAAGCGGGCAAACTCGGTTCCCGCGAAGTCGATTTGGAGAATGGGCTCAAGGCACGGACCGAATTCCGCGTTCTCCAACGAAACAGTGACAACACCACCTTGCTGGAAGCACGTCCGCTGACCGGCCGCACGAACCAAATTCGCATCCATCTTTGGCACCTCGGTTTTCCCGTTTGTGGCGATCCGGTGTATTTGCCCGGAGAAAATTTGGGCGATACTCAAACTTTGAGCATGAAGGATTCGCCGTTGTGCCTGCATGCGTGGCGTCTTTCCTTCACTCATCCATTGACAAAAAAGCCGGTGAAATTCTGCGCGCCGCCACCCGCCTGGGCCCAATTCTGATTCAACTGCAGGATAAAATGAAAAATCCGATTCCGTTTTTAAGGAAAATTGCTCGAGCCGAAGCCGTTTCATTTCTCGTGCTGATAGGCGTGGCGATGCCGCTGAAATATTTAATGGATGTTCCGATTGCAGTGAAAATCGTGGGATGGATTCATGGCGCGTTGTTTCTGATTTTTTGCGGCGCACTCCTGCAAACGATGATCGTGGCGAAATGGCCGCTGCTTCGGTCAGCGATGATTTTTATTGCGGCGCTTTTGCCCTTCGGTCCGTTCGTGATGGATAAACGGATGTCCAAATACGAAGCTGATTTTCGAAACCCGATTCTCGCAAAATAAAAAAGAGAAATTGATCACGGTTCGATTTTCAAAGGGGTCCAGCCGAGATGGCGAGCGGTAGAAATCGGAAAATCCCAAAGGGCGGAATCTGTGTGCAGCAATTTTACTGGAGATTTTTCTATCGCCATCGCAAGGGCTTGAGGAATGTCCAAAGACTTGAGCACGTTGAGATAATCGGGGCCGATCGAGTGCGACGCGGGCAGCTCGCTCAACTGAATTTGTTTTACGGAAGTCTCAAACAAACTCGCGTAGAGCGCGTTGACGCCCATTTCCCCGCTGCTCCGCAACTCGATCGGCCAGCGTTTAAATTCGCGCTGGTTGCCCAACGCTTCGATGGCGCGACGGATGTCCCAGACGCGCATCGCATCGAGGGTGGTCCCCAACAACATGAATCGGCGGCGAATTTGCGTTTGCTCGAAAAGATCAGCACGCCAAGCCGTCGGTCCAATGCCGCGTGGCAGAATAAAAGCGATTGCGGCCTCTTTTTCCGCCGCAATTTCCGCTTTCCGTTTTTCAAGAAATTCATCGGAAACTTTTGATCCAAAACCTTTCGCCCAGGAATCCCACTCCACTTGATCCAAAGTTCGCACGAGGAGGCGTTTTGGGTTTGCTCCAGTTACGACGTAAATCGGCAGGGTGATATTTTCCTGACTGACGAAATCAAATTCCTGAAATCGTATTCCGTTTAATTTAGCGGTAGAAATCGAACGTAATTGGGCGGCAGGAACGTTGGTTGGCCAAGTGATGAAA
The DNA here is from genome assembly GCA_046595315.1 of Limisphaerales bacterium. Classification (GTDB taxonomy): domain Bacteria; phylum Verrucomicrobiota; class Verrucomicrobiia; order Limisphaerales; family CANJXF01; genus CANJXF01. The sequence goes on along the minus strand of JBKJOZ010000253.1, from coordinate 8,422 downwards.
ACTTTTTCCGCTAGAAATTTTTTCCAATGGTCGCGACGTTCGTTCCATTCGGTTTGGTTGGTCGGAACCGTCGAAGTTGCGCTCGCCACAAATGTTTCGTGAATTTTGCTGGTGCGCTCTTGTTCTGGAAGTTGGGCGAACACTTTTAGGTCGGCAGTTGCAAAGTGATTGGTCGCGGCCTTGTCGATTATGGAATCTTCGCCTTTGAGAAAGCGATTGAACCAGCGGAACACCGGCACCTGCAAATCTTGGGTATCTTCATGCGGCCCTTCGGTGATTAACAAACCGAGATGGTTGGTGGCTCCAAGCAAATCGTAAATGCGTTTGACCTGGGAATGAATCCGCAAGACGCCGTCGAGCGGGAAAATTTTATCCTTGTCCGAATTGGCGAGCAGAAGTGGGCGTGGCGCGGCGAGCGCGGCGAGCATTGGAAAATCCCATCGATAAGTGTTCACCATGAACATGCAATCACAATGACCTCCGACGCATCCATCGACGATGTGATTTTGGAGATCTGTAATTCCGGCGATTGGCGCGGAGACTTTGATGCGTTCATCCAACGCCGTGATGTACCAACTGTAAGCGCCACCTCCAGAACGGCCGGTGATGCCGAGACGATTCGCGTCCACGTCGGAGCGGGATTGCAAATAATCCAGCGCACGCATTCCGTTCCAGGCTTCGACACCCGCCGGCGTGTAACCGCGAGAATTCCACCACCACATTTTTTCGCGATAGGTGCCGTGATGAATTCCCTGAATTTCGCCCAGTTGAATGGTGTCGAGCACGAGACAGACATACCCGTTGCGAGCGAACCACGCGCCATGATGCTGGTGGGCGGTTTTATTTCCGTGGCTCACTCCATTGGTGAAGACTTTGGAATGGCCGCAAACATAAAGTATTGCGGGCGCTGGTTTGGTTAAATTGCGCGGAACGTAAACATCTGCCGTGATGTAAAGCCCGGGCGATGATTGAAACTGCAATTTTTCGACGGTGAATTCTGGGTGCTCCAACTTGCCGGTAATCACGGGCTTGAGATCGGTTTTTTCCGGCAACGGCCACAGCCCCAGCATTTCGAAAAGCTGGCGGCGATATTCAGCTTTCTTGGCATTCCAATCATCCCGCGTGCGAATTTCCTTCAAACAATTTTCGGAGAGCTTGGCGGTTTCGGCGCGGAAATATTCATGAATGATGGCGTCGCCCCGCGCGGTGGTCTGCGGTTCTGATTTCCCAGCAGACGGAGTGAGTAAATTGAATCCCAACCCAAAAAATATCAGAAAAAATAATCGCCGGTTCATTGGTGAACGAGAATGAACTGGCGCCGGAATCGCGCAAGCACTTTGAGCCGTAAGACAACAAACTTATGGTTTGGAAATTTTCAGTCGCATGAAGCGAAACGGATTTTCGTTGCTGGGCAAAACATCGCGGTAGGTCACGATTTCTGTTCCATCGCCATTTGAAATCACACTAACGGGCGCGCCATCGATCCAATTCGTGAACGCACTTGAGGCTTCGGTTTTGTAGCTGATGCCGCCGCGATTAATCGGACGCCGTGCGCGCAAGCCAAAATAATTTGTTCCGTTCACGTTGAGGATTGTTCCCACCGGAAGTCCGGGTTGGCCCAGCGCAAATTGATTTGTGCCGAATATGTTAGGTGACATTCCGAGAGCGAACTCGACCAGATTTTTGACGCCGTCGTTGTCGGGGTCCGCAGCTGTTCCAATCGTGTTGGGGTTTTGGGTGTCTGGAAAAATTTGCGCAATCCAATCCTCATAAAAATTTAAATTTGGACGGACGTTCACCGTTAATTCGTCGCAAACGGTCACGGCGTTGTCGCTGGCCGAAAGACGAAGCAAATAATTCCCCGCTTGGTCAAAAGTGACGCCCGCAGCAGGATTTGTGGGATCGTTAAACATGACATTTCCGGGGCCAGAAATTTTGGTCCAGCTCGCCATTAAAAGTCCACCTTGCCCGTCGTCGGTGAGAGTGCCGCTGAGAAAAGTTTGAAGATGGTTAGTGGCGACTGGCGGTGAGCCAACCAAAACGTTTGGCGCAAAATTTGTTTGCGCCAGATTTTGAATTTCGCCCGCACTGAGCGCGCGACGATAGAAACGCACATCATCGATCAATCCATTGAACCAGTTGGCCGCGCCGCTCTGAGTGTTGCCGATGCGTAAATTGGAGGGGTAATTTGAAATGGAGGTGCTCGTCTCGTTTGCAGTGACATCGAGGCTGCCGTTGATCCAGAGCGCGGCGCGTTGCGTCGCGGGCAGTGCGCCATTGAAAATTAGGGTCACGTGATACCAGACACCGGTGTTGATGAGGGCCGCGCTGGGAAAGCGATTATTGCTGCCTCCTTCGACATCGACGTAGATGTGTTTATCCGCTGCTTTGAGGTAAGTCGTGTAAGCATTATTCGCCGTCAGGCTATCGCGTTTTGAAACAAGTCCCGCCGAATCGACTGGATAGGCGTTGGCGCGAAACCAATAGCAAAGAGAAAAAACGGTGGTGCCATCGAGTGCGTCGGAATCCGCTATCGTTGCGAGGCCATTTATTCCATCGAATTCCAAAGCTCCAGCGCGACGGCCTCCGGTCGGTCGCCACGTTGTCCCGCCGGAAAGTGCGGCGAAATTATTATTGCCGGAAGCATCAGAAGCATTCGTGCCGGAAGTTTCGTTTAGCTTGAGCCAAAGAACGCGCGTTGCGTCTGGCTCGTCGGTTCCAACGGGACCAATGTTCACGGAAACTTGAGCGGTGTTGGTTGAAATCGTGTCGCTGGCGGCAATTTCCAAAAGATAAGTTCCGGGCAATGAAAACCGCGCTGTGGTGTTGGTGCTGGTCGCATCAGAAAAAACGACATTAGTCGGCCCGCTCGCCGTGCGCCACTCGACGCTGAGTGGGGCAGGGAGCCCGTCATCGGAAACTTCTGCCGACAAAACGAGTTGGTTATTCAGGTTCGTCATTGCAACCGAGGAACTCGTCGGCTTCACAATTTTCGCTTTGGGCGGTTTGGGAATCGACGTGGAGAATAATCCGACGACAGCGGTCTGGTAGGATGAGTAGGTCGTATAATTTCCAGAAAACCAAATTACCGAGGGTGAACTGCTGTTGCGCGGGATGTAGGGGCGCAAGTTGTCAGTGGTGGAATTGGTCGTGACCGTCGTCCAGGAAAAAGTCAACCCACCGTCGCTCGTGGCGCCGCGAAAAAGCTCGTAACGTTCATTGGCGCGCAATGCCACGTTTGTCGTGTCGGACAAATTAAATGGGTCGGCCGCATTGCTGGAAATATAAATGACGTTCGAATTTTTCGGATCAATGCAAATGCCGCCCGCATAATCATCTTCGGGATTGTAGATCGGCCGTCCCGCTTGCGCGATGAACCGCTTTTGCCAACTCGTTCCCGTCCAACGCGCGTAATAATAATAGATGCGGTCATCAAACCAGTTCGTGCCCGTAACGTTGTCGCGCTGGACGGAAAAAACGCAGGCGGGCGCGCTGTTGGATTGATAAACAATTTCCCAGCACCATGCGCGTCCGGTGGGAATGTGATCATTTGGATCTGAACTTGGCGCATCGCTGTATTGATAAATCACTGAGCCGCGTTCGCCGGAATCGTGCAGGAGCGGAATGTCGCTAAAACTTTTCAAAAATGTTCCATCGGTTTGAAGGAGCGCATTGGTTTTGTAGAAAACGTGGTAGAGCGAATTCGTCAAATTGCGTGGATGACCGTCGGTGTAAAGAAAGTCCACGCGATTGCTGTAGTCGGAGGCATATTTTACATAAGGCCGAATGCTGCCAGTTCCGGTCTTGATCAAAATTTGCGGCGCAGACCAATTGGTTCCTAGATTGGTTGAGGTGGTGACGGTGGGATTGAAATTGAGATTGCGCATGAAATTGAAAACGCGCCCCGTTTCGCCTGAAAGTTGGTAGGGATTGCAATAGGCAATTCCACCGGTCGAAATGAAAGTTTGCTCCGCGCCCCACTCCGCCGCCGTCACAGGATTGATTGAAAGCGAAGTTCGATAAGAAAAATAATTCGCGCTGCTGTGGTGGGCGTAAATTGCCAATAACCGGCCGTCCTCGAGTCGCAACAAGCCGGGGTTGTTGTGGTCATCTTTTTCCGTCCAAGTGCTGGTCCACAACGGAGTCGAGGCGCCGTTGGTGGGATTAAAACAACTCAACGCGGTTTTTCCGTCAGCGCGAACATAGCCGAAGTAAAGAATGCCATTGTGATAAAGCGCTCGTGGATCGTTGAACCAGGTCCAGACCCCATCCGAAGCAAGAGTTGCGAAATTGGTTTGACCAAAAATTGGGCAAGCCCCGAAAAAGGCGAGCGCTACCAGGAAAATAAAATTAAGTTTTCTTGGGATCATCCCGAGAAAGATAACTTAATTGACTGAGCCTGCGAGGAGGAAAACAGCAGCGGGAAACCACATTTTATCCGAGAAACTCTTTGTAAAAAGTAATCGCAGAAATGATGAAGCCAATCGCGGTGATGATGTAGCGAACGTATTTTTGCGGAATGCGCTGCGAATAATGTGAGCCGAGGTAATAACCAGCCAAAGCCCCAATCGTCATGATCCCAGCTTTAGGCCAATGAATTAGCCCGGCGAAAATAAACCAAATGGCTGCGACGAGATTGATCAGCAAGCCGAGAATCGTTTTCAACGCGTTCATTTCATAAATGTTGCTCAGGCCTAGAAAGCCGAGGGACGCGAGCATGAGAATTCCAATTCCCGCCCCGAAGTAGCCGCCGTAGATCGCAACGGCAAATTGAAAAACGATGGCGAGCCAAATGCGCGGGTGGGTTTGAGGGGTTGTGTCGTTATTCCAGCCGGCAAAGCGACGCAGGATTCCCTGAAGCAAAAACAAAATGGTGGCGAATAGAATCAAAAAGGGCACGAGCTTTGAAAAAAACTTCTCAGTAGTTTGAGTGAGTAAAGCGCTGCCGATGATTCCTCCAATGATGCTGACGGGAACGAAGCGCCAAAGCCACGGTTTTACCGAATGCAGATGTTGTCGGTAGCCATAAACGCTGCCGCCTGTTCCGATGACCAGAGCAAGCGTGCTGGTCGCATTCGCCACGATAGCTGGAGTTCCTAAAAGCATAAGGGTGGGGAAGGTCACGAGGGTTCCTCCGCCTGCGACTGCATTGATCGCACCAGCGGCGGCGGCGGCGGCTATTAAACCAAATATTTCGCCAAGCGACATGATGAAGAGCCTAATGGCGGAAAATGACCGCACAAGCATGAAGCTATGTTCAACATTTCGCTTCTTAAACGATGGTTAAATATCGTTTGCAATTTGGTCGGAAGTGGGCATGTTAGCGCCTTCTGATAGATAGCTAGTCCCTTTCAAGGCATGGTAATCTTCAAGTGAACTCGGTTCAGTGATGATTTAGACCCGATCGTCGGGAACAGTCTGGAGAAGAACGGTTTGTCTAGTAAGAGTAAACATCACATGAGTAATAAATTATTTGTTGGAAATCTTTCCTTCAACGTAACCGAAAACGAACTACAAGACACCTTCGCCGCACACGGTACGGTCGTCGAAACGAACCTGATGATGGACCGCATGAGCGGCCGTCCCCGCGGTTTTGCATTCGTCACGATGAGCAATGCCGAAGAAGCTCAAAAAGCTATTGATGCTTTGAATGGTAAAGACCTTGATGGCCGCGCCCTGACCGTCAATGTTGCCAAACCCCGCGAAGAACGCGCTCCTGGTGGCGGCGGCGGTGGTGGTGGACGTCGCGATTATGGTGGCGGCGGCGGCGGTGGAGGTGGCGGACGTGGTCGCTACTAATCTTTAAGATTTGAATTCATGCGAGGCCTTGGCTTACCTTGGCCTCGCTTTTTGTTGACTGCATCTCGTGGCTGGTTCGGGATGTTTGCCTTTTGCAGCAGACCGGCTTATTGAATGATTTGACGCATGGAAGAACATATTGAAGTTGAAGGTAAGATTTTTTCGGTGCTCGCTGGTACGATGTTTCGAGTGGAACTCGACAACAAACACCAAGTGCTTGCCACCATCTCGGGCAAAATGCGGAAGCGGTTCGTCCGTCTCACCGTTGGCGACCGCGTCAAAATGGAGATGTCTCCCTATGACTTGAACAAAGCCCGTATCGTTTGGCGGCTTGGATAGTGTCCGCGTTAGTTGTCCTAACGTTTCTCGTCACTTTTTGCATTAACGGGAGTGCGCTCTCTCACGGTGAAATTCTTTCCTTTTAACCAACAATTTCGTAGGCCAAAGTTTTCCTTTTTTAGAAATAGCCGAAGTCGGCTGCGCCTCGGAAAAACCAATTCCATTTAATCATTTCACCCTAATACATCTCTGCGAAGGATTCGTTATCACCCGTTGCAAGATCAAAGATACGCGCTAGTTTCCCACAGGATGGCCGTTTGCTACCATCCGATTGCGATCAGTTATTTGAACGACTGACTCGCTGTTTTTGAGGCTGGCGGTTTCTGCTTGGATATAACTCAAGGTAGCGACTAAACCCAACACGAACAATCCGACCGCCACACTTGTCCTGGCTATCTTTTTCAGATTGAACCAAAAGGAAAAACGAAGTTTTTGCAAACGCATCCCAGTCTGACGCGCGGCCATGGAAAAACATGCAAAATATTTTTGATGATACAGAAAGCGAATCAAGCGAGTATGACTGAACACTGAAATGCGTCCGCTCCTCCAAAAAATTCAAAGCACGCACACGCCCGAATCGCTGGTTGAACAACTGCTCGGAGAACCGGGAATCGTGCTTTTGCGCAGCGGATTTTTTGATTCGCCGCAAGCGCGGTATTCGTTCGTCACCGCACGTCCGTTCCTGACACTGCGTTCGTTTGGTTCGCGTTGCGAAATTTCCTCCAGCGAATCGCACCACGTCCAATTCGGAAATCCCTGGCACATTCTCGATGGTCTGATGGCGCGTTACGAATTGCTGGAGGAAATTGATTCTCCCTTTCCGCTCGGGGGCTGCTTTGGCTACTGGGGTTACGATTTAAAAGACTTCGTCGAACCGAAACTTCCTCGTTGCGCTGTCAACGACCTCGAATTGCCCAACTGTCACGTTGGTTTCTACAGCAGCCTGGTCGTCTTTGATCATCGTCTTGGGCAAACTTCGATTATTTCAACTGGACAACAATTTGATGGCTCGCGCAACGAAGCCCAGGCGCAACGCGAAATGGAATTTTGGAGAGCGCGCGTTTGCCCCAACGAATCTGCGTGCGAAAAAGACCTGCCACAGAGGCAGAGAGACGAAGAAAATAACAGTCTTTCTCAATGTCTCAACGCCTCGGTGGTTAATCCTGTGTCCAATCTTTTGCGGGCGGAATTCATTCAAAAAGTCGAACAAGCGCAACGCTACATTCGCGCCGGGGATATCTATCAAGTAAATCTTTCACAACGGTTGATGACGAATTTTTCGTTGTCGGGCTGGGATTTTTTTCAACGGCTTTTGTCCGTATCGCCTGCGCCCTTTTCTGCCTACGTTGATTGCGGCGATTTTCAAATCGCCTCCTCCTCACCAGAATCTTTTCTGCGCATGAGCGGTTCTCAAATACAAACCCGCCCCATCAAAGGCACGCGTCCACGATCCGCCGATAGCAATCGCGACGCGCAACTCACCTACGAACTTCAAACCAGCTCGAAAGAGATGGCCGAGCTGGTGATGATCACCGATTTATTGAGAAATGATTTGGGCAAAGTTTGCGAATACGGCTCCGTGCAAGTGCCCGAACTGGTTCGGCTCGAACGCTATCCCCAAGTGCAACATTTGGTTTCCACCGTTGAAGGAAGATTGCGTCCAGAGGTTACACATTTCGCCGCGTTTGCCTCCAGTTTTCCTGGCGGAAGCATTACTGGCGCACCTAAAATTCGCGCCATGGAAATCATCGACGAACTGGAACCGATTACGCGAGGCCCCTACACTGGAGCGCTTGGCTATCTGGGTTTTAATCGCGAAAGCCAATTGAGCATCACGATTCGTACGGCCGTTTGCCAAGATGGTAAAATTTATTTTCACGTCGGTGCAGGCATCGTTGCCGACTCAAATCCGGAGGCGGAATATGAAGAAACTTTGGCGAAAGCGCGCGGTTTTTTCGCCGCATTGAGTCAAGAAATGGGAAACATCACCAACCCACTCCCATTCGGCGTGACCGCTTAAAACCACCGTCGAAATCAGTCAGCGGAGAGTAATTCTTAAGAATCTGAAAGTGGCTGTTTCTTTTGATCCGGCCGACTAGATTCTTGCGTGGTTAGCCTCGGATGCTCGTCGCGCCGGTTGAATCCCAAGACCAGTAAAAAAACACCCGCGAGTCCAAGGTAAATTAGAAAACCGGCAATTAGATTTTGATAATTATCAGTCACAGAATCCTAAAGTCGTCTAGGTCGGCAATCTCTCCTTAATTACTTTATTTTTTCCACAACG
>JBKJOZ010000135.1:0-3355 GCA_046595315.1 Limisphaerales bacterium | reverse complement strand
TCCATTCCATTTGGATTCGAGACAAATAAAACCGGATCTCCTTGCCCGCGAAATTGCACGCCTTGATGGTTGCTCGGCAAAAATCCGTTGTGCCAATAACGCGGGCAAGGCGATCCGGTTTTGTTTGTCTCAAATCCAAATGGAATTGAGCCGACACAACGGAGGAAATTGCTCGATGGAATTCAAAAATTAAATCGCATTCAATTTGAGGCGATTCGCGATCCAGAAATCGCGACGCGCATCGAAGCGTACGAAATGGCATTTCGCATGCAGACGAGCGTGCCGGAGTTGATGGATATTTCGCGTGAACCGAAATCGGTTTTGGAAATGTATGGTGCGGAACCGGGCAAGGCGTCGTTCGCAAATAATTGTCTGCTCGCGCGGCGATTGGCGGAACGCGACGTGCGATTCATTCAACTTTTTCATCGCGACTGGGATCATCATGGCGATTTGCCAAACGCAATTCGCAATCAATGCAAGCAAACCGATCAAGGTTCCGCGGCGTTGATCATGGATTTAAAACAACGCGGCTTGCTCGAGGACACGCTCGTAATTTGGGGCGGAGAATTTGGCCGCACGACTTACAGCCAGGGAGAAATTACGAAGACCAGTTACGGTCGCGACCACCATCCGCGCTGCTTCAGCATGTGGATGGCGGGCGGCGGAATCAAAGGCGGCGTCACCTTGGGCAAGACCGATGATTTTGGTTACAACCTCGTTGAAGACCCGGTTCACGTCCACGATTTTCATGCGACGGCGATGCACCTGCTCGGCGTTGATCACGAGAAATTAATCTACCGTTCACAAGGCCGCGATTTTCGACTGACCGATGTCGCAGGGAAAATTGTGAAACCGTTACTCGCGTAATTTTCGGGCAGCGAGGCGGCGCTCACTGAGCGCCTCCTACAATTCACGCCTTATACATCTTCAGTTTCCACGGATTGCGATATTCGCGTTCGTAGGAAATGCAGTTTTTCACGTCGCCATGATTTTCAACGTCTTGTTTCTTTGCATCCCAGCGTAGCGTTTTGCCGCTTTGCAACGCGATGTTGCCGAGGTGACAAAGCATCGTTGTCTTCGCCATGGATTCGATTCCGGAACGCGGCGTTTTCCGGCTTTTCACGCAATCCAAAAATTCCTGCCAATGCGTACTCTCGAGGCGATTGAGCGGCGGCGGTTGCACGGCATTTTCTTTTTCCGGAAAATATTTGTAGCCACCGCGATCGACAATCAGAGAACCGTTTGTGCCGATAAATTCCACTCCATGATTCTCGCCACCATCGAGGCCGCGACCGTTGTTGAAACGATGTTCCCACGTCATCAGAAACTTGGGAAACTTGTAGGTCGCCAACAAAGTGTCGGGCGTGTCGCGGTCATCGCGCGTTGTAAAAATTCCTCCGGCAGACGCGACGGAAATTGGATCCGTGTTTTGCAGCGCCAGAAAACCGATATCCATCATGTGCACGCCCCAATCGGTCATCAGGCCGCCGCCGTAATCGAAAAACCATCGCCAATTGTTATGACAACGATTGGGTTGGTAACCCACTTTGCGCGCAGGCCCGAGCCACATGTCCCAATCCAATTCGGCAGGCGCGTTTTGCGGGGATTGTTTGCCGATGTTGCTATTAGGTTTGTCAGCGGCATTCACAATCCACGCACGGCACATATTGATGTCTCCCATTTTTCCGGAACGAACGAAATCGATGGCGTCTTGAAAATGTTTCATGCCGCGTTGCCAGGTGCCGACTTGCACGACGGTTTTAAAATGTTTGGCGGCGTTGCGCATCGCTTTCGCTTCAACGAAGCTGTGTGAAATCGGCTTCTCGCAATAAATATCTTTCCCGGCTTCACACGCAGCAATGAACGGAATCGCGTGCCAATGATCCGGCGTGCCGATGATGACAGCGGTGATTTCTTTTTCTTCGAGCAAACGGCGGAAATCTTTAATTTTTTTCGGCGCGCGCCTTCCAGCTTTGACGACGTCCTCCGCTGCCTGGTCCATGTGAGCTTGGTCCACGTCGCAGACGGCGGCGATCTCAACTCCGTTCAATCCCATGAAACGACGCATGTTGTCGCGACCCATCCCGCCGCAACCGATGAGACCAAAAACAACTTTGTCATTGGCGCCTTTGCTTTGAGCGAAAGATCGCGGACTAAAAGCGAGATTCAAACCCAGGCCAGCCGCAGCGGCACTGGTGGTTCCGATAAATTGACGACGTGTTTGTGAATTCATAAGCAATGTTGTGTTAGCTAGGACTCTTTCAAAAAACAAAAATTGGGCAAACCATTTTCCCGAAGTGTTGACACCAGCGAAACGAGCTAACATCAAAGGGCTTTACAGATTCACCTCCCCTTCAGAACAATTGAAATATGCCGACCCGTTCAAGAATTGCAGGAGCGCTTTTACTCGCGTGGCTGTGGGTCTGGTCGCCCTGCTCGACCATTGCGGCTGCGCCTGCCCAACGTTTTTCCGTGGATATTTGGGGGACGGAACAGGGCCTGCCGCAAAATTCGGTGATTTCGATGACCCAAACGCGGGATGGCTATTTATGGTTCGGGACGTTGAACGGCTTGGTGCGTTTTGACGGCATTCGCTTCACCGTGTTCGACGAAAGCAATACACCGGGTTTGAAAAGCAGCCGGATTATTAAAGTTTTCGAGGACAGTAAAAAAAATCTTTGGCTCGGGACGGAGACGGCAGGTGCCGCAATCGTGAGCGATGGACGAGTGGTGAGCCTGGATCTCGGATTGGGACGGCCCGCGAGTTCGATGGCGGCTTGCGAAGATTCTACTGGTGCCGTCTGGCTTTACACGGCCAATGGTGAATTGGGCCGTTATCAAAATCAAAAGGTAGATGTTTGGAATGTGGGCGCTCCATTCAGCCGTTGCCGCGCTGTCATCGCCGAGAAATCCGGCTTAATTTGGGTAGGATGGGACCAGTCGTTAATCGCCCTTAAACCCGAAGCAATCGCGAGCGCGAGCCCCTTGCCACAGGAACAAGTTGTGCCAGTGGGTAAACTCGATTTTTTGCTCGCCAGCAAAACCGGCGGGCATTGGCGGATGGCGGACGGCTCCGTGCAAAAATGGAACACGAATCATTTGGAGCAGAGTTGGAGTTATCCATGGCCGTATGGAACCACCGTGACGGCTGCTTGCGAAAATCGTGAGGGAAATTTAATCGTCGGCACTTTGGGCGAAGGAATTTTTTGGTTTGATGCGCAAGGCGTCGCCACCCGCATTTCCAAAAACGAAGGGCTGTCTCAAAATTCGGTGCTCTCACTTCACGCGGATAACGAAGGGAGTCTTTGGGTCGGGCTCGATGGCGGCGGCTTGAATCGAGTGACCCGGCAATTAT
>JBKJOZ010000362.1:0-3196 GCA_046595315.1 Limisphaerales bacterium | reverse complement strand
GAAATTGTAATCGATGAACGACTTGCTTCCTAACTTGCCGTGGTTGGTTTTATTTCTCCCCCTGCTTTCTGCGGTGGTTATCGCGTTGTTCACGCAAAATAATCGCGGGTTGAGCGCGGGCATTTCCATTGCCGCAATCGTCGCGTCATTTGTTCTCAGCGCAATTTTGTTCGCACAATTTTCCAGCCACGCTGCGAAAACCGAACTCTCTTTCAACTGGCTCACTGTCGGCGACCTGCAAATCGATTTCGGCCTTCGCCTCGACGCGCTCAGCCTTTTAATGCTTCTCATCGTCACCGGCGTCGGCAGCGCGATTCATATTTATTCCTGGGGTTACATGCACGAAGACCGCTGTGTCTCACGCTATTTCGCCAGCTTGAGTCTGTTCACCTTTTCGATGCTCGGAATCGTGCTGAGCAACAATTTTTTCCAGATGTTTATTTTTTGGGAACTGGTCGGCGTCTCCAGCTATTTGCTTATCGGATTTTGGTATGAACGCGCTACCGCCGCCGATGCCGCAAAAAAAGCGTTCATCACCAATCGTCTCGGCGACTTCGGATTTCTCCTCGGCATCATCATCGTCTGGGCAACGCTCGGCAGTTTGAATTTCGCTGGCGTTCAAGACGCGCTCGCAAAAAATCCAAATGCATTTGGTGCGCTCGCGACTGCCGCTGGGCTTTTAATTTTCTGCGGTGCAATGGGAAAATCCGCGCAATTCCCACTGCACGTCTGGTTGCCCGACGCCATGGAAGGCCCAACGCCCGTTTCCGCATTGATCCACGCCGCCACCATGGTCGCGGCTGGTGTTTACATGCTCTGCCGCGTTTTCTTCCTGTTCAATTTGCCCGCGCTCGAAGTCATCGCGTGGATTGGCGGATTCACCTCGTTGCTTGCCGCCGTGATTGCCGTTCAACAAAACGACATCAAACGCATTCTCGCTTATTCGACGCTTTCACAACTTGGCTACATGGTGATGGCCGTTGGTTTACAAGGCCCAGAAGCGGCGATGTTCCATTTGACGACGCACGCCTTCTTCAAAGCGCTGTTGTTCCTCGGCGCTGGCTCCGTCATTCACGCGCTGCATCATGAACAAGACATCTGGAAAATGGGCGCGCTGAAAAAGAAAATGCCCGTCACCTTCTGGACATTTCTAATCGGAACACTTGCGCTCGCGGGCGTTCCACCATTCAGCGGCTTCTACAGCAAAGACGAAATTCTCGCCGCAGCCTATCATCACAACGGCGCCCTTTTTGTCGTCGCAACCATCGTCGCTGCGCTTACCGCCTTTTATATGTTCCGACTTTTCTTCGTCGCATTCCTCGGCGCACCAAAATCCGAAGCGAGCGACCACGCGCACGAATCACCGAAAGTCATGACCTTGCCGCTGCAATTTCTCGCAGTCCTCTCGGTCATAGGCGGCTTAATTGGGATCGACACATTCATCGCGAAATTTTTTGAGCCGGAAGCCCACGCGCTTTCGTTCGCGGAACGAATCTTCGCCCCGTTTAGTCACGCGCCATTCGCCGCGCTCTTCGGAATTTTCGCCGCGGTCGTCGGATTCAGCCTCGCCTGGTCACTCTACGCCAAAGCCACGCGCGATCCATTGCCGCAAATGCTCGGTGTTCTCTCGACCTTGATGCGCAACAAATTTTATTTCGACGAAATCTATCGCGGCCTCATTGCCATCACGCACGAAGCGCTCTCCCGATTGGCCAACTTCATTGATCGCTGGATTATCGCTGGATTTCTCGTTCGCGGAACGCACGGCACCACCGAACTTTTCGGTCGCGGTCTGCGACTTGCGCAAACCGGCAACCTGCAAACCTACGCGTTCCTGTTCGTCGCGGGCGTGGCGGTCGTTCTTTACTTCGTTTTGTTCCGCACATGAACTCGATCCTGACTCAAATCATCCTCGCGCCGCTCATCGCCGCACTCGTTGCGCTCTGCATTCCGCGCAATTATCGCTTCATCATCCGCACCGTCGCACTCATCGCCACGGCGATTTCAATGGTGCTCGCGGTCAAAATGTTTTTCTTCGATTTCGTCATCATCGGGAACGGTCGCGAACAGTTGGCCCACAAGATTCCGTGGGTTACTTCACTGGGAATCAATTACCACGTCGCAGTGGATGGATTGAACGTCGGCCTTATTCTGATGGGAACAATCGTAGCGTTCGCGGCGGTGTGCGTTTCGCGCAGCATCAAAACTTACGAGAAAGAGTTCTACATTCTGCTCCTCGTCATGACGGGCGGAATTCTTGGCGCCTTCGCCTCCTTCGATTTATTCTTCTTCTACTTCTTCCATGAGCTCGCGCTCGTCCCGACCTTCATCATGATCGGCGTCTGGGGTCGCGGCGAAAACAAGAACTACGCAACTTTTCAAATCACCCTCTACCTCAGTCTCGGCGCATTGCTCGCGCTGGCGGGCTTGATCGCACTTTATCTGCAACTGCCCCTCGACCATCGCACGTTCAACATCGTGGAACTGACAAAATACTTTAAAGCGCAGCCGATGACTCTCGCGGCGCAACAATTTATTTTCCCCCTGCTCCTGTTTGGTTTCGGGATTTTAGTTTCGCTCTGGCCCTTTCATACCTGGGCACCGCTGGGATACGGTTCCGCGCCAACCGCCACCGCCATGTTACACGCCGGTGTGCTGAAAAAGTTCGGCCTTTACGGTTTGCTGCGCATCGCGCTCCCGCTCATGCCCGACGCCGCGCAAAGTTGGATGCACGTCCTCGCCTTTCTTTGCCTCGGCAACATCATTCATTGCGGGTTTGTCGCGATGCGCCAACGCGATCTCAATCTTCTCATCGGCAATTCTTCCGTAGCGCACATGGGCTTTTGTTTTCTCGGCATCGCGAGCCTAAGTCTCATCGGCGTGACCGGCGCCGTCACCGTGATGATTGCGCATGGGTTGCTCGCCGCCCTCACCTTTGCGCTGAGCGGTTATCTTTATCAACAGACCGGCACGCTCGACATGGATAAAATGGGCGGATTGCTCCGGCAGATTCCGTTCATCGGCGCGGCACTCGTGATGGCAGCAATGGCGGGATGCGGCCTTCCAGGGTTCGCGAATTTTCCCGGCGAAGCGCTCGTCCTTTTCGGCTCGTGGAAAGTTTTTCCGCTCGTCACCACACTTGCCGTTTGGGGCGCATTGGTCATTGGCGCAATTTATATGCTGCGCGCCGTGCGGA
>JBKJOZ010000174.1:0-4531 GCA_046595315.1 Limisphaerales bacterium | reverse complement strand
AGATGAAATTCTCCACGCCGCACACAACTGGTCGGTGTCGCAGGTTCCTTTTTACCTCGCGGCATTCGGCGCGCTGCTCACCGCGTTCTACATGACACGCCAGATTTGCTACGTGTTTTTTGGAGAAAATAGACTTTCTCACAACAAACCTCACGAAAGCCCCCGCGTAATGACCGTGCCGCTGATGATTTTAGCCGCGTTCACCATTCTGCTCGGAATCATCGGCACACCCGCCTGGCCGTGGTTTGAGACGTATTTGTCCGGCCATCATGCGACGTTCGACTTCGCGCAGTTGCTCAAATGGGAAACACTTTCCACGATGCTGCTCTCAACAATCATTGTCGCAGTGGGAATCGGTTCGGCGTGGGCAATCTATTCCAAGATTTCGCTTAAACCTGCCGAAGCACTTGATCCACTCGAAAAAACCCAGCCCGGTATTTTCAATCTGCTTCGCAATAAATTTTACATCGATGAACTTTATGCGAAAACATTTTTGCGCCTGAACGCCACGTTCACAACGTTCGCCGATTGGCTGGATCAAATTGTTTGGGGCGGCATCGTCAAAGCGTTTTCAGGACTCACGCTCGGCCTCTCGTGGTTCAGCCGCACCGTGGATGAAGAAGTGGTGAACCTCGGGTTCAATCAAGGTTGCGAATCCGTGCGCGATTCGTCTCGCGTTCTTTCCAAAATTCAAGACGGCAAAGTTCAACATTATCTCCGCAACATCGGCATCGCGCTCGTCGTGCTCGCACTCGCTTTGATTTGGGGATGCCACTCATGAACGAGTCGATGTTCATCACGCTTTTGACGTTCACTCCGTTGCTAGGCGGATTGGTACTTTTGACTTTCAAAAAAGCAGATGAAAAGTTCGCGAGAACTTTTGGAATTATTTTGAGCCTGCTCTCCGCGCTCGTCGTTCTCGCGCTCTGGCAAAAGTTTTCTCCAGGCACAGCAGAACTCCAATTCGTCGAACGTCATCAATGGATTCCCTCGCTCGGCATTGAATACTTCGTCGGCATCGATGGGATCAGCTTGCTCATGGTGCTACTGACCAGCATCGTCATTCCCTTCGCATTTTTCGCGACTTCCAAAGAAATCGAAAATCCAAAACTCTATTTCGCGCTCTATCTTTTTCTGCAAACCGGACTTTACGGAACCTTTACCGCGCTGAACTTTTTCCATTGGTTCATCTTCTGGGAACTCAGTCTCGTGCCCGCATTTTTCCTGATCAAACTTTGGGGTGGACCCGAGCGCACGCGCGCCGCATATCAATTCTTCGTTTACACACTGGTCGGCAGCGTGGCGATGCTGCTCGCGTTTCTCGCCATTTTTTCTGCCACTGGAATTTTTGATTTCATGCAACTCGCGGAAGCCGCGCGTTCCGGCGACCTGGCTTCCGCCGTCGCCATCAATTTTTCGTCCGACAAAATGATGTTCGTCCTTTTCCTTGGCGTTCTGCTCGGATTCGCCGTGAAAGTTCCGCTCTTTCCATTTCACACCTGGCTGCCCCCGACCTACGCCGAAGCGCCGAGTAGCGTTTCGATGACCTTAACCGGCGTGATGTCGAAAATGGGCGTGTATGGTTTTTTGCGAATCCTGCTTCCGATTTTTCCCGAACAAATGCGCGCCGCACTGACGCCGTTGCTCTGGCTCGCGGTCGCTACGATTATTTTTTCCGCCTACGCCGCCTTCGCGCAAAAAGATCTCAAACGCATCCTCGCCTATTCCTCCATCAACCATCTCGGCTATTGCCTGCTCGGATTATTCGCCGTGATGAAATTTACCGAAGGCGATTTGCTCAACGAAAAAGCCGCCGCGCTCAACGGTGTGATTCTACAAATGTTCAACCACGGCATCACCGCCGCCGCGCTGTTTTGTTTCGTTGGAATTCTGGAAAAGCGCAGCGGCGGAATTCGCGGCCTGAACGATTTCGGCGGCTTGCGAAAAGTCGCCCCGGTGTTTTGCGGATTAATGGGCATCTCCATTTTCTCATCGCTCGGTCTGCCCGGCCTCAACGGTTTCGTCGGCGAATTTCTAATCTTCAAAGGCGTGTTCTCGCTCACCAGTTGGGCCGCTGCGATTTCAACCATCGGCTTGCTCGTCACCGCGATTTTTCTCCTGACCATTTTGCAAAAAGTTTTCAGCGGCCCGGTGAATCCGAAATGGATTGGCTTCGCAGATTTAACCACGACCGAACGTCTGACCGTCGCTCCGGTAATCGCGTTGATGTTCGTGCTCGGAATTTTCCCGCAACTTTTGATTGGCGTGATTAACCCGACTGTTTTGGGGATATTGAAGCGATTGAATCTTTAGAACTGATAATATGTTTCTATTCATTGATGAAAGCGGTCATGACCACGGTGAAGCGCCTTACGAAGTGTTGGCAGGTGTTGCTGTGTCGGAGCGGGATTTATGGAATTTGATTCAAGCGATCCGTGATGCAGAACTCCAGTTCTTTGGTGTTCACGTTGCTAAAGTGGGTCTTGAATTCAAGGGTAAGAAACTCCTCAAAACCAAAACCTTTCGGCACGCCAGGCAGCAGCCCGCCATTGAACCAAACCGGCGGCGCGATTTGGCGAGGGAATTCATGCAAAAAGGATGGAGAGAAGCGCAAGGAGGATCGATTGAGCCAAGAAGCGCCGATGAATTCGCCGCGTATGGTCAGGCCGTGAAAGCCTTCGTGATGCGAATTCTACAATTGGCGGCGAATTACCGAGTTAAAACATTTGCTGCAATTGTCAGCAAGACCGCGCTTAGACCTTCCGCGCCAGACCGGCTGCGTCGTGACTATGCCTTCTTCTTTGAGCGTTTTTACTATTATCTGGAGGATATTTCGACTGTCGAAATGGGGTTGGTCGTATTCGATGAATTGGAAAAGGCAAAGTGTCGAATCCTCATGAATCAAATGGAACGTTACTTTCTGGAAACGGAGAAAGGTTATCAGCGTAGTTCCAGGATCGTGCCGGAGCCATTCTTTGTGCATAGCGATCTGACGACGGTTGTTCAACTAGCGGACATCGTCGCTTACTGTTTTAACTGGGGAACGCGGCTCAAACCGAAAATGACAGAAGCAACGAGAGCGGAGATTGAGCCGTTTGCGCAACTTGCATTCGATATGCGCTACGTTGGAAAGCGCTTCGATGACGATGGAAAAGAATGGCCTTGTTACGGAGTTTTCTATTTGGACGATCTCCGTCCGAGACGCGAAAGGGAGGTTTAACAATGAAAAAGGCAATGCCAGACATTTCTGCCCAACAAAGCCTCCACCGCAAACGAACACCAATTGCACCAGTGCGTCAATGTGGAATTTGCAATTGCTCATCACTCCGACGAAAAGGTTTATCAAATCCATTTTGATCGGATGCTCACCTGGACTATTTACATTTCATTTCTCGGCGCGGCGGTGATGATGCTGTTGCCGGGTTCGCGTCCTCAACTGGCGCGAGTCACGGCGTTACTCACAGCGATTGCAGGTCTGGCAATTGCGCTTCTCGGAATCGTTCAACACACGCCAAGCACAGAGATTTCCACCATCACAAAACTCGATTGGATTCCAAATCTTGGAATCAGTTTTCATTTCGCGGCGGACGGAATCAGCCTAGTTCTCGTGTTGCTCACCGGCATCGCGGCGGTCTGCGGGATTTTGTTTTCGTGGAACATCGAACATCGCGCGAAGGAATTCTTCGCGTTTTACCTCGCGCTGATCGGCGGCGTTTACGGCGTATTTCTCAGCTTCGATTTATTTTTGCTCTTCGTGTTTTACGAAATCGCCATTATCCCAAAATATTTTCTCATCGCGATCTGGGGTTCGACCAATCGCGAATACGGCGCGATGAAACTGGCGCTCTATTCCTTCGTCGGCAGCGCGATGGTTTTAGTCGGACTCATCGCAACGTATGTTGTTGCGGGAGCAAACACGTTTGATTTGCTCGAACTCGCGAAATTTCCTTTTCCAGAAACATTTCAATACTGGGCGTTTCCGCTCGTGTTCGTTGGATTCGCAATTCTCGCTGGCCTTTGGCCGTTTCACACCTGGGCACCTACCGGTCACGTCGCCGCGCCGACAGCTGCTTCGATGTTGCTAGCGGGCGTCGTGATGAAACTTGGCGCATATGGCGCGTTGCGTGTGGCCATGACGCTTTTCCCGCTCGGCCTCGACGCGTGGCGAAACGTCATCGCCATTCTCGCTGTGATTGGAATTGTCTATGGCGCACTGGTCGCGCTCGTGCAAAAAGATTTCAAATTTGTCATCGGCTATTCGAGCGTGAGCCACATGGGATTTGTTTTGCTCGGGATGATGACGCTGTCGCAAATCGGTTTGAGCGGTGCGGTGTTGCAAATGTTTTCGCACGGAATTATCGCGAGCCTTCTTTTCGCGGTGGTGGGGCGAATGGTTTATGACCGCGCGCACACTCGCGAACTTTCCTCGCTGGAAGGAATGAACCTGAGTAAGACGATGCCATTCGCGGCTGTGACATTCGTCATCGCAAGCGTGGCGTCGATGGGACTTCCCGGTTTCAGCGGATTCATC
>JBKJOZ010000080.1:0-4832 GCA_046595315.1 Limisphaerales bacterium | reverse complement strand
CTCCATGGTGGGCGTCCCTTCGCCCACCACGACGTAGCCAGGGCGGATGGCGTCGTTGGCGATCCCGCGCTGGTTGAGGGCCGTGAGCAGGCCTCCCTCTCCGAGAACAAACACCGTGCACACCGGATCGGTCTCGCAGAGGAAGTCTGCGGTGTTCAGCGCCGAGGTATAGAAGTGCCGGACCCCCAGTCCGCCGATGCCGAGGTGCTTCAGTCGCACTGCGAGATCTTCCGGGGTGGGCGCGGAGTTGTTCGTGAGAAAAAGAAACGGTGTGCCAGTGGAAATCAACGCGGCGACAAATTCAACCGCGCCATCAATGAGATGGTTCTCGCGATAAATCACTCCGTCCATGTCGATTAGATAACCAATTTTCATAAAATATTTCGGGCACGGCGAATCATCTGCCGGACTGAGAGTTGGGAGTTTGTCTCGGGATTTGAGACGCACCATCTATAGCACCGGCCAAGCTAATTGCGATTTACTTTCAGTGACAATTAGATGGCAGGAATCGTTCGCCGAAAGGATTAAGCAAACCGATTGCCAGTTTGGAGCGCGAAACGGTTCACGGCGCGAAAGCGCCGCGAACATTGAGGTTTGCGCACGGAAAATATTTCTTCCGCTGAATGGGAGGCAAATTTGTCTGACCCACCTTGACCATGCTGCACAAAATTGAGCAGCGAATGGTAAGGGGGCAAGGAGAGCGTTTAAAAATTCGGCGCGTCCAATTTCATCCCGTGCGTTTCAGCCACCGCTTTGTGGGTGACTTTTCCGCCCATCACATTGATGCCGCCAATGAGCGCGGGTTGTTTTTGGCAGGCCTCTTTTAAACCTAAATCCGCGAGCATTTCGATGTAGCGATAAGTCACGTTGGTCAAGGCTTGCGTCGCGGTGCGCGCGTAGGCACCGGGCATGTTGGCAACGCAATAATGCGTGACGCCTTCTTCGACATAAACCGGATGATCGTGCGTAGTCGGACGTGACGTTTCCGCGCAACCGCCTTGGTCTATCGCGATGTCCACGAACACGCTGCCGGGTTTCATGCGCCGCAACATTTCACGATTCACCAAGCGCGGAGCTTTTGCGCCGGGAACCAACACTGCGCCGATGAGCAAATCGACATTGGGCAATAATTCCATCAAATGCGCTTCGCTGGAAAACAGCGTGTGCGCGGTGTGCAGCGTGATGTCGAGGAAACGCATCCGCTCCAAATCGACTTCGAGAATCGTGACGTCCGCGCCGAGCCCTTGCGCCATGCGCGCGGCGTTGATGCCGGACGCGCCGCCGCCGAGCACAACCACTTTTCCCGGCAAAACGCCCGGAACGCCACCAAGCAAAACGCCGCTGCCGCCGTTGTGTTTCGCGAGAAAATAGCCACCGACCAGAATCGACATGCGCCCCGCGATTTCGCTCATCGGTTCGAGGAGCGGGAGACGGCGATTCACTTCAATCGTTTCGTAGGCGATGCCGGTCACGCCCGATTGCAAAAGTCCATCGGTCAATTCGCGATCAGCAGCGAGGTGCAAATAAGTGAAAAGAATTTGGCCGGGTCGCAGCAGAGAAATTTCGGACGGTTGCGGTTCCTTGACCTTGACGATCATCTCCGCTTGTTGAAAAACCTCAGCGTGTTCCTTCACGATGGTTGCGCCCGCGCTTTGATAATCGGTGTCCGAATAACCGATGCCCGCGCCAGCGTGATGTTCGACAACCACTTTGTGTCCGCGCTTGATCAATTGGTAAGCGGCAGACGGAAGTAGCGCGACGCGATGTTCTTGTTTCTTAATTTCTTTGGGAACGCCGATAATCATAAATTTTGAGTGAGGGTTGTAAGTTGAAAAACGAGAGTCAAGAAAGGAGTCAGAAATCAGGAACCAACAATGCGAACCGGCTCCTGAATTAATTTTTGCTCCACCAGTGATTGCAGCGTGATGGAACCCGCGACGCGTTTTTCCGCGCACATAATTTCATCAAGCTTTCCCCGCACCAAGGTTCGCGATGGTTCATCGCGCGTCTCCAGTTCTTTCCCCTGCCCCGCGCGAATGGAATCTAAAATATTCTGATACGAAATTTGATCGAGTGGCCGACCCGGCGCGTAGGCCTTTTCATCCAGATTTTTAGACGCAACTTCCAAAATGATTTTAGAATCGAGCAGCGGCTTCATTACTTTGTGAATGAGTTGACTCGGCACACACAAGGCTTCGGCGATTTGCGAACTGGTGGGTGGACATTCGTCGCGATAAAATTGTTGCGCAATAAACGTCGTTAATCGGAGCGCGACAAATTCCCGTCCGCGTTGGTTCACATTTTCCGTCTGACGTTCCTGAATGTAAGCACGACGATTTTGGTAGGCGTAGGCGACTTGTGCACCGAATAAAACAATCAGCCACGAAAAATAAATACCGATCAAAAACACCGGCACGATGGCGAGCTTCCCGTAAATCTCGCTGTTGCGGATGACTTGTTGGCCAAAAAATGCGACGCTGAACGAATTATTCAAATGCCATAAACAACCGCCCACCACGCCGCCGACCAACGCCGCCTGCCATTTTACTTTTGTGTTTGGCATCAATTGATAGAAGCCCGCAAAAGCCATGACCAACATCACCAGCGGTAAAAATTGATAAACCAAACCGCCGATTATCGGTGCGTGTTCAAATATATTTTTGGTCGTTGCCAAATGCGGCCCGGCTTTTAACCCCATGACTAAAAGCAAAAGAATCGGACCTAACGTGATCAGCGCCCAGTATTGCACGACACGCGAGAACCACGTTCGCCCCTGCGAAACGCCCCAGATGTCGTTGACCGTCGCCTCAATCGTGCTCAAGAGCGAGATCGCGACGAAGACCAGCGCGACGATCGCCGCTGCGCCGAGTTTGCCGCTGCTGACGTTGTCGATGTAACTGCGAATGCTTTCGGCTACTTTTTGTCGCCCGTTCGATTCGCCGTTTTCCGATTTGGAGACGAGATCGAGTTGCGGCGCGACCTTGTCCACAAACGTGTTGATGATTTGTTCGATTTGTTTTTCACCGCCTTCCCGTTTGAGCAGGCTGGTCGAAATACTGATCCCAACGGCGAGCAACGGGACCAATGCAAGCAACGTGGTGTAGGCCAAAGCGGACGCGCGCACCGCGCAACGATTGCGCCAAAAACTTTTTCCCACCATCACCCAAAAATGGGCAAATCGATGCAACCATGGCAATTCCACGTCGCCAAACGAGCTCGCGTTTTCGTCATTGAAAACCGCCTGAATTCTGCGGAGCCGGGAAATTGAGTCGTTATCCATAAGACACGGCAACCTATCGTTTCACTGGCAAACTTCAATGCTGAACGAGCGTGACGCGGCATCTCCACTCAAAATCTACTTTGAACTTTGAACTTAAAGTTTCGTCGCATAATCTCCCGCACATGGCTCGGAAAGAAACGAAAGAGACACCTGCTCACCGTGGTTTTAGCGATACCATCGGCATCGCGCTCATTGCCGCCGCACTCCTTTTGCTGATCGCGTTCGTAACCCACGACAACCGCGATCTCGCTGCCAATTCCGTTCCGCCGAACGAAAACATGCACAATCTGGGCGGGCCCATCGGCGCATGGGTCGCCGACAAAATGTTTTTTGTTTTCGGCGCAGGCGCGTTTGTTTTGCCGCTCCTGATGCTGGCGTTTGGATTGGCCCATCTGTTCCAATTTTTGGCGTATCTCCGCCATCGCCGGATTTGGGCGGCGGTTTTATTTTTCACTTGTCTCGGTTTGCTTGGATTTTATTCGTCGTGGTTCACCACGTTGAAAGAAAATCTCAATGCGCCCAGCGCGGGCGGGTTCGTTGGGTTGATGGCGGATAAATATATTCGCGGACTTTGCGGCAAAGCGGGCGCGACAATTATTTTTCTGGCGTTTTATTTAATCGCACTTTTGAACCTGACGAATTTTCAACTCGGCGAATGGCTACGCGCGAAATGGTCGCCCGGTTTGGAGAATGATCCGAATGCCACAGCTGAAGAAAAGGAATTGGCCCGACGCGCGCGTGAGCTGGAAAAGCAGGCGCGCAAATTGCAGGGCGAAGCCGACAAATCGACCAAGCAGGAAAAGGTCGCGACGGCAGCAGCGGCGATTGTGGCTGAAAAATCTTCCGGGCTGGGCGCTGATTTGAAACCGGTTCCTGAACCGACCGTGCGCGACCTCAGTTTTCCGCAGGTCAAAACGGCTCGTAGCGGCAAAGTAAAAACACCGGAACCGGAAAAAGTTGAACCAGTTTTAGAAGAAGTGATTTCCGCCAAAGAAATTGTTGCCGCCACGACGGCGGACATTCTCGGCAAGCCCATCGCAAAAAATGGAGAAGACAGTTCCGCAGAAAATGTCGAACCAGCAATTAACGGAAATGGTTCCGGTGAACCCGTCGTCACGTTGCCGACCACACCGGCTTTTGCGGCAAGAATTAAACCTGCGCCAAAAAAACCAAAGCCAATCACGGTGGCCCAGCCGACTGCGATTGGAAATTATCAGTTGCCGTCGCTCGATTTTCTCCAGCACCCCGACATGACGGTGAAGGCGACGGAATCGAAGGAAGATCTGATGGCCAACGCGCGGCTCATGCAACAAACACTCGCGCAATTCGACATCGAAGTGCAGATGGGCGACATCACGAAAGGCCCGACGATTACGCGCTACGAATTGCATCCTGCGCCCGGTGTGCGCATGGAAAAAATCGCCGCGCTCAACAATAATATCGCAGGCGCGTTGAAGGCGG
Organism: Limisphaerales bacterium; assembly: GCA_046595315.1. Lineage (GTDB taxonomy): Bacteria > Verrucomicrobiota > Verrucomicrobiia > Limisphaerales > CANJXF01 > CANJXF01. Next base: position 91 of record JBKJOZ010000080.1, on the reverse strand, counting down.
AACGCATCAATATTCTCGCGCCCGTCCCCGGAAAAAGTTCGGTCGGCGTGGAAGTCCCCAACAAAGTGAAAACCAAGGTCATCATGCGTGA
>JBKJOZ010000070.1:0-2716 GCA_046595315.1 Limisphaerales bacterium | reverse complement strand
CGATTTGCGTTACGCCAGCGGGACCGATTATGGCGCTGCCGCTAAAATCGCGGATTTGTTTGTCAAAACAGAGCGACCGCTTTTGCGTTGGGGCGAAAACTCCGCCAGCGCGACGGCCAAAACTAATGTGATCTCTTTGCCGTTGGCCATTTTGGTGAATCACCAAACATCGGGCGCAGCCGAGGCATTGGCGGGAGTTCTGCGTGAAGTTCAGGTCGGTTTAATCATTGGAACGAATACGGCCGGGCAAGCGAGTGTTTTTAAAGAATTTCCACTCTCAAATGGCCAACAATTAAAGATCGCTTCTGCTCCCGTAAAATTGGGCAACGGGCGAGAAATCGCAGCGGAGGGTCTGAAGGCGGACATTGAACTTTCATTGAGCGACGCGGATGAAAAAGCGTTTTACGAAAATCCCTATCGAGAATTGACGAAAGCGATTTTGTTTTCGGCGAGCGATACAAATAATCCAGCGGCGAGCTCCAGCACCAATCGTCCGCGTCGGCGCTTGAACGAAGCGGAATTAGTTCGCTTGCAACGGGAAGGCATATCGCCCGACCAGGAATTTGTAGAAACCACCGGCAAAAACTTGGAACCCGGCAAACCAGTTTTGAGCGACCCGGCCTTGGTGCGCGCGCTGGACTTGTTGAAGGGACTCGCGGTTTTGCAACAGAGTCGTCGTAATTAATTTTCGCCGTTGACGATTTTCGCGACGCGCCCCACTTTGAATCCATTACGCGGGAATGAAGACCATCCTTTTCGTTTGCACCGGAAATATCTGCCGCAGCCCCATGGCTGAAGGTTTGTTTCGCCATGCCGTCAAAGGACGAAATGATTTCAGAGTTTTGTCCGCCGGAGTCGGCGCCATCGACGGGCAACCGCCCAGCGCACACGCGGTGCGGGCCTTGAAAGAATTGGGCATCGATATTTCGCGGCAACGCAGCCACATGCTCACTTGGGAGTTGGTGAACGAAGCTGATTACATTTTCGGCCTGACACACAGCCACGTTGATTCGATCAATCTCTTGTATCCGCAAGCGGCAGAAAAAACTTTTCTCCTGCGTGAATTCGACGAGACGCTCGATATTTACGAGAAAGATATCAGCGATCCAATCGGTGGTTCGTTTGAAACTTATCAGGATTGCCGCGATCAAATTGAGCAAGGTATTGCATCGCTTTTCAAATTTATCGAACAAACGTCACCTGACCCGACGCCGCGCAATTCCGATAAAACCGCGGTTGCCATCGGGTCGGATCACGGCGGATTCGAGCTGAAGGAAACTTTAAAAAATCATTTGCAGGAGCGCGGAGTGGACGTCGCGGATTTCGGCGTAAATTCCGCTGAATCCGCCGATTATCCGGACTACGCCCAATCGGTCGCCAATAATGTTGCTGAAGGAAAAAGCGATCTGGGCATTTTGATTTGCACGACCGGAGTCGGGATGAGCATTGCCGCCAATAAAGTTCCGGGCATCCGCGCCGCACTGGTTTTCAGCGAAGAAATGGCGACATTGGCCCGCCAGCACAACGATGCCAACGTGCTTTGCATCGGTGGAAAAATTACCCCAGCCGAACAAGCCAAAAAAATGATTGATGCTTTTTTGGCAGCAGACTTTGAAGGCGGTCGGCATGAACGCCGCGTAAATAAAATGGAAAATTCAAAAATACCCACCGATTTAAAATTAGCATCCGTCGATCCCGAAATCGCCAGCACCATTTTTCTGGAGAAGCAGCGGCAACAGGAAAATATCGAGCTGATCGCGAGTGAAAATTTCACCAGCCCAGCGGTCATGGAAGCGCAAGGCTCGGTGCTGACCAACAAATACGCCGAAGGTTATCCGAAGAAACGTTGGTACGGCGGCTGCGAAAATGTAGATGTCGTTGAACAATTAGCCATCGACCGCGCCAAGCAACTTTTCGGGGCGGAGCATGCGAACGTGCAACCGCATTCCGGCAGCCAGGCGAACATGGCGGTTTATTTTTCGATGCTCAAACCGGGCGACAAAATGTTGACGATGGATTTGAGCCACGGTGGACATTTGACGCACGGCAACAAGGCGAATTTCTCCGGAAAATTTTTTGAGATCGTGCATTACGGCGTTCGCAAAGAAGACGAGCGCATCGATTACGATCAACTCGCAAAAACGGCGCGGGAACATAAACCGAAAATGATCACGGTCGGCGCGAGTGCGTATTCGCGCATCATTGATTTCAAACGCATGGGAGAAATTGCGCGCGAAGTGGGCGCGTATTTGTTGGCGGACATCGCGCACATCGCCGGATTGGTCGCGGCTGGCATTCATCCCAGCCCGGTTGGCCACGCTGATTTCGTAACCACGACGACACACAAAACATTGCGCGGTCCACGGGGCGGTTTGATTTTGTGCGGTGAAAAATACGCCAAGGAAATTGATTCACAGGCGTTCCCGGGAATTCAGGGCGGGCCGCTCATGCACGTCATCGCCGCGAAAGCCGTTTGTTTTCTCGAAGCGTTGCAGCCTGGTTTCAAAACGTATCAGCAACAGATCGTGAAAAATGCGAAAGCGTTGGCGGATGGAATGCAGAAAAATAAATTTCGTCTCGTCAGCGGTGGCACGGATAATCATCTCATGCTGGTGGATGTCGGCGCACGGGATTTGACCGGGAAAGATTGCCAGATTGCGCTCGATGAAGCGGGAATTACCGTGAACAAAAACACGATTCCATTTGAAACGCGTTC
>JBKJOZ010000282.1:0-8848 GCA_046595315.1 Limisphaerales bacterium | reverse complement strand
AGCATGGAAAATTCAATTTTACCCTCGGCGACGGCGTTCAAGAGCTGGTTGATGCGGGCGTCGCTTCGCAGCAACGCGTCCAGCGCAAATTGCTGGTTGCCCTTTGTGAAATTGTGAAAATTTTTGATGAGCGCGTCGGTGGCGGCAGGTGAATCGATGTCAGCAATACCGCAGACCGCGCCTTGCTGGAGTTCGCCATGAATATTTTTACCAAGATATTTTGTGAGTTGTGCGCCGTGGCTTTTCCACGGAGCGACACCCAACATGCGGAGCGCATCATAACGAGTGCCGGGGCGAACGGTTTCATTATCAGCCATGACGGAGGCGAGTTTGAGTGAATGAGACCAGCGTGTTTGCAAGGAGTTGTCGTTCTGTAAAATTTTTTCGATCCGTGCCTGCGGCCAAATTCTATTGAGGCTCAGACCGTTGATGATGCCACCGCCAATGACGACGGCTTGCCAGTCACGGAGAGGCTCGGCGGGTTGTGGCAATGCAACGGAAAGAATCTGTTTTATTTCCACGTCATTGTTCCGTTTTCCGGCGGCGATGGCTACTTTCCAAATGGATGGAATTCCCCGGTATTCGTCCGGAGTTCCAATTGCTAAGGATTGAACCAGGGCAAAAATCAGTGCGGCCGACTTTCCGGAATGCGCGGCAATCAATCCGTCGCGGTCGATGGCTGTTTTATTTTCGTCAAGAATCTGCGTCGCGATACCGCTCAAGTCATTTTTGTCTTCTCCCTTCAGGCCACTCGAGCCAACAACAAACAGAAACACTGCAGCCAATAAAACAGAGGGAACGTTCATCTTCAAAAGAGAACAAGGGCGAGCGGAATCAGCAAACGAATTTAATGCGTTTGTAAATTTTGAGGGTCATTGGGCAAATATTCCAAGGCTGTTTTAAAGGACGCAGCGTCCAATCTTGGGGCGTACGATTCCTTCAATGAATCAGTCGAGCGCTGAAAAACTGCTCATTTCCCCTGAAATTAACGAAAAAGCTCATGGCATACGTTTAGCTTGCAGCGCTGACGACGTTGATTTAATACCGACAAAACAATATGCCTTCATACACCTATTTAGCGCGCGAATCGGCCACCGGACGGGAAATCCGGAGCGCGGTGGAAGCCTCCTCAGAATCAGCAGCCATCGCCGCGCTGTTGAATCGCAATTTACTCGTCGTTTCCATCCAGGAAAAAATTGGACGCAAAGGCAAAACGGCAGGCGGCAAAGTCGCCTTGCAGGACTTGGTTGTCTTCACTCGCCAGTTGGCCACCATGATCGATGCCGGCTTAGCGATGGTGCAATCACTTCAGGCGCTGGCCGAACAAACTTCCAATAAAGTCATGCGCGACGTGATTAAGGACGTGACGGTGCGCGTGGAAGGCGGCGATAGTTTTTCGGAAGCGTTGATGAAACATCCCAAAGCTTTTTCGAAACTCTATTATTGCATGGTGGCAGCAGGCGAAAAAGGCGGTTTGCTCGCAGATATTCTAGCGCGCTTGGCCACTTATTTGGAAAACACCGCGCGCCTGCGCCGCAAAGTTAAATCGGCGATGATGTATCCAATTGCGGTCACCGTGGTTGCCATCGGCATTACCATATTTCTTTTGGTGAAAGTCGTTCCAGTTTTCGGCGATATTTTTTCCAGTTTCGGCGCAAAACTTCCCGCGCCGACTCAATTCCTGATTAGCGTGAGCAATTTCATGCAAAAGTTTTTCTACCTCATCTTCATCGCTGGAGGAGCGATTGTTTGGGGTTGGCTTTATTTCATCAAAACTCCACCCGGACGGGCCTTTTGGGACGCCAAACGAATCAAGCTTCCGATCTTCGGCCAGATCGCTCACAAGATTTGTTTGGCGCGATTTACACGGACTCTTTCATCTTTGATTCGCAGTGGTGTTCCGATTCTAGAAGTGCTGCAAATCGTGCAAAACACGGTTGGCAATGTAGTGATGGAAAACGCGGTGCGCGTGGCTGCAACGGATATTGAACGTGGCGAAAGCATTTCTGCTGCTTTAGGTAAACATCCGGTTTTTCCTTCGATGATTATTCGCATGGTCACCGCGGGTGAACAGACCGGTAAAATCGACACCATGCTCGAACGCATTTCGGACTTTTTAGACGAAGAAATTGAAACGACGCTTTCTGGTCTGACTTCGTTGATTGAGCCAATCCTCATTGTTTTCCTCGGTGTAACTGTCGGCGGCATTGCGATTTGTATGTTTTTGCCAATCTTCAAGATGAGCGAAATCGTGAGCGGAAATCGCTGAGCGGATTTGTTTTGGTGGTCGATGCGGAAGGCTCTTCGCAGGAAGAGCCTTCTGTTTTGTACGAAGACTTGCTCAAGGTTGCAGATTTAAACTAATTTTTTACATGGCCAAGGTGTTGTTAATCGATGACGAACTCACGATGCTCCAAATCGTGACGGAGCTTCTGCGCAAAGAGGGCCACGAGGTTTTTCCATACAATAACTTTCACGCTGGAATGGAGGCGATGGACGCGCATTCTCCAGAATTGGTTGTGACAGATCTTTATCTTGAAAAAGGATCTGCTCGCGGCCTAGAGGTTTTGCAAAAGGCTCGGACCCTCAATCCACCCGCAACAGTAATTGTCATTACTGGATTTGGAACGGTCGAAACTGCGGTCGAGGCGATGAAAAAAGGGGCTTACGACTATGTGGGAAAACCGTTTCAAGTGGACGAACTCAAGCTCTGCATCCAGCGCGCTCTTTCCTACAACGAAGCTGTTTCTGAAAATGTTTATCTTCGCAAACAGCTCAAGAAAAAATATCAATTCAGCCAGATCATCGGCAACTGCGCCAAAATGCAGGAAGTTTTCCGGATGATTCAACGGGTCGCTTGCACAGACAGCACCGTTTTAATTTTAGGTGAAAGCGGCACCGGAAAAGAATTGGTCGCGCGCGCTTTGCACTTCAACAGCAACCGCCAGTTCGCGCCATTTATTCCAATTAATTGCAGCGCTTTACCGGAAAGTTTGCTGGAATCAGAATTGTTTGGTCATCGCAAGGGCTCATTCACCGGCGCGATCAATGACAAAAGAGGACTCTTCCAGGAAGCCGACGGCGGCACCATTTTCCTCGACGAAATCGGTTCGATGTCGCCGACATTGCAATCGCGGTTGCTCCGGGTTCTTCAGGAAAAAGAAGTTCGCCGCGTGGGAGATAACATTCCCACCTACGTCAACGTGCGCGTCCTGGCCGCCACCCACGAACCGTTGGAGAAAAAAATTCAGGAAGGGTCGTTTCGCGAAGATTTGTATTACCGGCTAAATGTCATTGCCATCGACCTTCCGGACCTGCGCGAACGAAGTGAAGACATCCCATTATTAATTTCGCACTTTCTAAAAAATAAAGTTCACGCAAGCACCGGCAAACCCTTTCGCCTGACCAAAAAGGTCATGGATGTTTTGTGCAATTATGATTGGCCCGGCAACGTGCGTGAGTTGGAGAATGCGCTCGAACGCGCTTGCGTTTTGTGTGACGACGCTTTGCTGAGGGTAGTCGATTTGCCGCCCTCCTTGCGCGATCATCCTTCCGCTAAGACCGGCGACGGGAATGAAACCGATATTATCACGCCTGTGATGAGCAGCGCCCCGCCGCAACCCCAATTTTCAAAATCCGACAGCCATCAGCCAGCGCCGTTCGCAGCGACTTTAAGCATGCCTCCCATGAAAAATTTTCTACGCGAGCAAGAAATCGTTTATTTGAATCGCGTGCTTTCCTATGCCGGCGGAGACAAAGATAAAGCTGCGCAAATGCTGGGAATTAGCGTCGCCACCATCTATCGAAAACTTTCTGAAGAAGACGAGACACTGCTCGATTAGTCTTCGCATACAAACGGATTTTGTAATTTTTGTTTTCTTTTGGGCAACGCATTCTAATATGCGCCCCCAATTCGTGGTCACTGCGATTTAAGTTAAAAAATTATGCCATTAACACACACCAAAGACCTTTTTGCCAAAGCATTAAAAGGCAAGTACGCGCTGGGAGCTTTCAACGTCAACAACATGGAGCTTCTCCAAGCGATCATTGAAGCTTGCGAAGAAGAAAAAGCACCCGTGATGCTTCAAATTTCCAAGGGCGCGCGGCAATACGCTAACCCGGTTTATCTTAAAAAATTGATCGAAGCCGCCGTCAGCCTCTCGAACATCCCGATCGCAGTTCATCTCGATCACGGCGACAGTTTTGATCTTTGCAAAGAATGCATCGACGAAGGTTTCACCAGCGTAATGATTGATGCGTCTCACGAAACGTTTGAAAAGAACGTTGAAGTTTGCCGAAAGGTCGTCGATTACGCGCACAAACATAATTGCGTGGTCGAAGGCGAACTCGGAATGCTCGTCGGTGCGCAACACGACGATGGCGAAGAAGGTGGTGGTTATTCCAAGGGCGGCGCTTACACGCATCCTGATGAAGCGGTCAAATTCGTCAAAGAATCCGGTGTTGATTCCCTGGCCGTTGCGATTGGCAATTCCCACGGCGCTTACAAATTTAAAGGCGAGCAACATCTCGATCTCGAGCGTTTAAAAGCGATCAAGAAAGCGTTGCTCGATGCTGGCATGGGCGATTATCCGCTCGTCTTGCACGGCGCATCGAGCGTTCCTAAAGAACTGGCCCAGGAAATTAACAAATACGGTGGAAAAATGGGCGAAGACACTGCGGGTGTTCCTGAAGCGGACATCGAAATCGCGCGCCGCGTCGGTTGCACAAAAGTGAATATCGACACCGATCTTCGTCTGGCCATGACCGCAGGCATTCGCAAAGTTCTCTCGGAAAATCCAAAAGAATTTGATCCGCGCAAATACCTTGCTCCGGCTCGCGCCAAAGTGAAGGAACTGGTTCGCCACAAAGTTCGCAACGTTCTTTGCTGCGCCGGGCACGCCTTCGATTAATTCATTTACGCACTCAAATTAACAGGCGACGAAATACAACTTCGTCGCCTTTTTTGTGTCAAAATTTTCCAGCCTTGTTCACTGGTGTGACAAGTTTTCACACTCCGAAAAATATGAACTTTTCTCAAAATTTTATAAATCTTTGATACAGCGAAATTTAGAACGCTAGAGGAATTTCTCACGTAAATTGGCACACCTTTGGCTGAATATATTTTGAAACATTTAATAGAAAGGAATGATTATTATGACACTTACAAGATGGCATAAACCGAATCTGACGCTCGATCCATTCGAGCAGTTATCAAACCTCCGTAATGAAGTGACTCGGCTATTTGATTCGCCTTTATCCACATTGACGCAAGGGTTCAACACTTGGGCTCCAGCAGTCGATTTGTATGAGGAAAAGGATAATCTGGTCGTGAAAGCGGAGTTGCCCGGCATGAAAAAAGAAGACATCGACGTTTCGTTTCAAGATGGAACGCTCACCATTTCCGGTGAACGCAAATCGGAACGCGAAGAAAATGAATGCGAAACGTATCGTTCGGAACGTTTCTATGGACGTTTCCAGCGGAGTGTGTTGCTACCAACTTCCGTGGCGGCGGATAAAGTTAACGCCAGCTACAAAGACGGAATTCTGATGGTGACATTGCCCAAAACTGAAGAAGCGAAACCGAAACAAATCGAAATCAGCGTGAAATAATCACCATAAAATTGACGAAAGGAATTATATGAATGCTGTTGCTCAATCAGAAAATCATTCTGAAGTTGCCGCACGCCCTGCGACCTTTGTTTCGCCCGAAGTGAACATCTTTGAAGACAAAGATGGTTATATTCTCGAGGCAGAAATGCCGGGCGTGAGCAAAGAAGGGTTGGGAATAACGCTCGAAGGAAATGAGATCACTATTATCGGCCATAGGCAGTCTGAATTAATAAAAGCCGATGCACTGTACCGTGAAAGCCGCCCTGCAGATTACCGCCGCGTCTTTGAATTGGATCCGGCAATTGATACCGGAAAGATCGTGGCGGAAATGGAGCAGGGCGTCTTGACGCTGCACTTGCCGAAAACGGAAAAGGTTAAACCGCGCAAGATTCCAGTTTCCTGAGTCGCCCGGTTTTTAGAAGCACGCATCCGTAAACCTTTCGAGGTTTGCGGATCTTTTTTGGGATCTGATTTCAACCATTTTCCCGCCATTCTGCACGCAACAAAACGCTTCACTTTTTCTGCGAGGCTATTACGGTTCGCCGGTCGTTTGCGTTTCTGATTTAGCGCCGTGGATCAATAATTCCTGCGACCTCCGTATTCACTCAGTGTTTCCACGGCATTTAAAAATCAAAATAATGACTACGCAACGGTCTCTCTCGGTTTGTGCCGCCACGCTGTTGGCTGCTTTAACTCTCTCTTTTATTACCCTCCCAGCCCAGGCCGCCATTACTGTGGTGGATTACTGGCCTCTGGGGGAAAAGGATGCTGGTGCCACGAATAATGGGGTGATGGCCAGCAGCACCGACTCGGCAGGTAGCCGAACGTTCACGACGTTTGGCAGCCCATATTATTCGTCTTCCGTGGCCAGTGCCGCTGTCACCGCCACCGCGAGCAGTCTGTGCTTTCAAAACTCCGGCGCTGGCTATGGCACCAGTGCGTTGATTTCAGGATTGACGAACAATTTCGGCATTGAACTCTGGGTCAATCCCGCCAACACCAACGGCAACAAATGTCTGGTCTATAACGGCAGTTCCGGCGGCAGCGGCTGGGGTTTGTTTCAGATCGGGGCAACGTATCAAGGATTGTTTGGCGGGGTTACGTATGTCGGCTCCGCGACGGCGACGGCTAACACCTGGGTGCATCTGGCGTTGGTGCGCAATAACGGCGTGACCACACTTTATACCAATGGCGTGGCGGCGGGTGCTGCCAATGCTTTGACGCCCAATAGTCCGACCGGCATTCTTAGTCTGGGCGCCTCCGGTGGTGGACAAATTTTTTCGGGATTTCTGGATGAGGTGCGCGTCTTCACCTTTGCCGCCGGACAATTTAACATCGCTAATTTGTTGGTGTTCGCCAAGCCGTCGCCGGCGATCTTCTTGAATGGAGCGGCGAGCATTACCAATGAATGTCACACCGCGTTCACCGATCCTGTGACAGCCACTGGAGCACCGCTGGCCATTTCCGGGGGAATTTATCACAGTCTGACGCTGAAGAGCGATGGGACGGTCGGCGCATGGGGATCCAATAGCCAGGGCCAATCGACCGTGCCCGCAGGCTTGAGCAACGTGGTCGCCGTTGCCGGAGGGGGCTATCACAGTCTGGCGCTCAAGAGCGACGGGACAGTCGCCGCGTGGGGAGAGAATTTCTATGGCCAAAGGAACATCCCGGCAGGCTTGAGCAACGTGGTCGCCATTGCCGCAGGAGAAGATCACAGTCTGGCGCTCAAAAGTGACGGGACGGTTGTCGCGTGGGGATCCAATGGCTCTGGCCAAAGGAACATCCCAGTGGGCTTGAGCAACGTGATCGCCATTGCCGCAAGATATCGCCACAATCTAGCACTCAAGAGCGACGGGACGGTCGTCGCGTGGGGATACAACAGCGATGGCCAAACGACCATCCCCGCAGGCCTGAGCAATGTCGTCGCCATTGCTGGAGGAACTTTTCACAGTCTGGCGCTCAAGAGCAACGGGACGGTCGTCGCATGGGGATACAATGGCTTTGGCCAAACGAACAATCCCGTGGGTTTAAGCAACGTGGTCGCCATTGCCGCAGGAGATTCTTACAATTTGGTGATCAAGAGCGACGGGACGGTTGCCGCGTGGGGTCAAAATCTGTATGGCCAAACGACCATTCCCGGAGGCCTGAGCAACGTGGTGACCATTGCCTCAGGATATAGCCACAGCCTGGCGCTCAAGAGCGACGGGACGCTTGTGGCATGGGGACGCAATGGCGAAGGGCAAGCGAACATTCCGGCAGGTTTGAACACTCTCGCCGTGACCGTGAGCGGCAGTGTAAACACCAATGCGCCCGGCACCTACTTGCTCAACTACACCGCCACGAACAGCCTCGGCAGTGCCACCGCCTCGCGCACTGTGGTAGTGCGAGATACTGCGCCGCCGGTTCTCACTCTACTGGGTAACAACCCGCTGACCAACGTGCTAAATGATCCATTCGTTGATCCCGGCGCAACGGCGCTGGACACTTGTAGTGGCAGCTTAGCCGTCAGTACCAACAGCACGGTCAACGTCGGTGTGGTCGGCAGTTACACCGTCACATACACGTCCACGGATAATTTTTCCAACACCACGAGCGCCGTCCGCACGGTGGTGGTGGTATCCATGCCTTCTGTGGTGACGCTGGTGGCTACGGGTGTGTCCAATAGCGTCGCCGCCCTCAACGGCATGGTTAATCCCGGTGGCCTCGCTACCTTCGCATGGTTCGAGTGGACGCTTCCCTTCGGCAACACAAATGTCACCGCGCCGGTGGTCGTGGGCAGTGGTGCGGTAGCGGTGACGGTGAGCAATCTTTTATCCGGCTTCACGTCGGGCATCACGTATCACTATCGCGCGGTCGGCTCGAATGCATTGGGCGTGGTGCGCGGAAACGAGGTGTCGTTCGGATCGCCTGCCCTTTCTCTGAATGGCGGAGCGAGTATAACCAATGAATGTCACACTGCGTTCACCGACCCTGTGACGGCTACCGGAGTGCCGCTGGCCATTGCCGGGGGAGTTTATCACAGCTTGGCGCTCAAGAGCGACGGAACTGTTGCCGCGTGGGGAGACAATACCTATGGCCAAGCGAACATCGCCGTGGGCTTGAGCAACGTGGTCGCCATTGCTGGAGGAGGTTATCACAGCCTGGTCCTCAAAAGCGACAGGACGGTCACCGCGTTGCTCAAGCCCACGGCGATGTTCGCTTGGCCATAGGTATTGTCTCCCCACGCGGCAACAGTTCC
>JBKJOZ010000240.1:0-4008 GCA_046595315.1 Limisphaerales bacterium | reverse complement strand
CGACTATTCAAACAGACGGGGAAAGCAAAGTGCGATGAAAAAAGCTAGAAGCGAAAAGTCCGGTTCAGGGTATCCAGATGGCGCGGTAAAAACGTGGGGAAGAATTCGCCGCCGGCTCAGTCCAAAAGAGGGAATTGGTCGCGAGGGTGTTGGTGACGACGGCTGACCAGTTGAGCAAATTGCTGGAGGTTTGAACGGCGTAACGTCCTCCCGGTTCTCCTTGAATTTGAAATTGAAATTGTCCATTCGTGCGGGCTGCGTCCGGGAAAACTTTCAAGCGTGGCGCGGTCGGTGAAAGCGAAAACACCGTGAGTGAATAAGGCGGAAATGTGAAAGAAAAATTTGTTCCCGCCGCTGTAAAATTTGTTTGCGCCAGATTGGGCGACAGAGTTCCGTTCGTGCGAACGGTTTCGTCCTGGGGAATTCCGTAAGAATAAACGAGCGCGTTGGTGTGCGGCGCGTATCCGGAGACAGTTGCGGACACGTTGAGTGCGTTGATGGAACTTTTGTTGATGACCAGAAGCGAGAGAGACGCGTTGGTGCGCTTCGTCGCGTAAGCCGCCAGCAACGGATAATCGCTTGAAGCCTGAATCACTTTGTCGCCGCCGCGCGCAAAATATTTTAACAATTTGGAGGCGTAAAAATTAGGATAACCATTCGTGGCTCCGTCAAAAATTCCATAGTCGCCATATTGCCGCCAGCCGTAGAGGGAAGGATCGTTGTTGTTGGCGGTTTCGCGCCCGTTGCGAATGTCCCACCAGAACAGTGAATTAAATTCGGTTCGCAGAATCTGCCCCACGCTGTCGGCGAGAAACAGCGCATTGACCAAGCTCGTCGTCTGTTTGCCCGGGGAGGTTGAGACGGAATTATTTTCCGTGCAAATCAGTTCCACATTGGTTCCAGCGCTGCCGAGATAATCGGTCAATTGCTGTCGCAAATTGGCTGCGTCGTCCGCCCAGGAACGCGACGATTGCAAAAGCGTGGCGTCACTTTCGAGGCCGGGATTTTGCGCGTATTTGTGGTAGATGAGAAAATCCGGCGTGACGCCGAGATTTTTGAGCGTCGTCAGCATCACGGGAGTCCATCCGTTATGAATCTGGGCGGTGCGCGAATTGGTGGCCGGGTGGCTCGTATAACCATTGGCGTAGCTGTCTTCTCCCGTGACGGCAACGACTCCAATTTTAATCGTGGGATCGGCGGCTTTCATTTTTGTGAAATAATCTTTCGCGCGAGTGGCGTAGGTGAATGGATCGTGGGCAAACGTGTTCGTGTCCGTTTCCCAAGTGCCGTAATTTTCATTTCCAATTTCCCAATATTTGAAGCCGTAATTTTTCGTGATGTTGGAATAGCGCACCCAATTCGTCGCTTCAGTCGCGGTGCCGGAACCATAATTTACCGTGATGAAAACTTTCGCGTTCAGATTGGTGGCGAGATGGGCGAATTGGTCGAAGGAAGTTGCCCAGATCCAAGTATTCGTGCCGGTCGTGTTGGAAGCCCAGTGGTATTCGTCGGAAAGCGATCCACCGGGAAAACGCAGCGCTTGATTGTCCATTTCGGAAAGCCGTGCGCTCGTGTTGGTCGTGTCAAAATTTCCGTCCCACACGGCGGCGTTCAAACCAAAAAGACGCGCATCCACGATGCGTAGAATTTGCGCGGCGTTGATGTTGACGTGAATGAGTGAAGGCGCCGGAGCAGCGACCAGCTTGATGTCGTCCAGATAAAAAACCGGTTGCGCGCTGCCGATACTGCTTTGAACCCAAAACCCATCCATGTTGCTTTTGTTGCTGACGCCGAGGGAGGCAAGCGAGAGCGAAATTTGTTGCCAGAGATTGTTGGCGAGAGGCGGGAGGGTCACGCCCGGTTGCGCCGTCCCGTTCAGCAAAGCCTGCACCTGCAATCTTTGTCCGCCGTTGGTTCCGCCATTGATCCAAAAAGTCAGGTTGGTGTAAGCGAAGGTATCAAAGGCGTCGTGGTGGAAAAAAATTGCCTGATAAGTGTTGTTGGTGATGGTGACGCTAATCGCTTTGCTGCCGGAATGAACCGCATTGGTGCTGTTGTAATCAATTCTTGCCCAGCCGTAGTCCTGCCAGCCGTTGAGCAAAGAATCGGTATAAATATTTTGATCGGTCTGCGCCGAGGATCGGAAAATCGCGAAACAAAATGCTGACGCGCAGAATATTTTTAAAAGCCGTTTCGTATGCAGTCGTTGTATCATAACACTCCGCACCTTCTCGCGACGCACCGTCTTTGAGATTTAGTTTTTTCTAAATCGCAGACGCGATGGTCGTTCCCATTTCGATTGTGCCAACTTTTCGCGCATTGGTTTCGCTCGCGCTAAAAATATCGCCGGTGCGATGGCCCGAGGCAATAGCTACACCCACGGCATCTTCAATTGAATCTGCGGCGGCATTCAGGCCAAAACTGTAGCGCAACATCAAGGCGCAGGACAAAATTTGCGCGATGGGATTCGCGAGATTTTTTCCGGCAATGTCCGGCGCGGTTCCTCCGGCCGGCTCGTAAAAGCCAAAAGTTTTTTCGTTGCTCGTCGCGCCGAGACTGGCGCTGGGCAACATGCCGAGGGAACCGGCCAGTGCTGCCGCTTCATCACTCAAAATATCGCCAAACATATTTTCGCAAAGCATCACGTCGAATTGCGTCGGCTTGAGCATCAGTTGCATCGCGCCGTTATCGACGAACATGTGTTCGAGTGTGACGTCGGGATAATTTTTTCCGACTTGCGTCACAACTTCGCGCCAAAGAATTCCGTTTTCCAAAACATTTGCCTTATCAATGCTCGTCAATTTTTTGCGGCGCATCTGCGCGGCTTTGAAAGCGATGTGCGCAATGCGTTCAATTTCCGGCGTCGTGTAAACCATCGTGTCGATGGCGCGTTGAAATGTTTTGCCATTTTCAGAAACGGTTTCCGTTTTCTTTGGCTGACCGAAATACATTCCACCGGTCAGTTCCCGGACAACCAGAATATCAATGCCATCACCCTGACGTTCTTTCGAGAGGGGACAGGAATGCGAAAGCGCTTCCTGCAATTGCACCGGACGCAAATTAGCGAACAACCCAAATTCTTTTCGAATGCGAAGCAGGGCGGCGCGTTCCGGGCGTTCTTCTTTCGGAATCGTCGGATCGCGGTCGGGCAAACCGACGGAGCCGAACAAAATGGAGTCAGATTTTTTGCAAAGCGCGAGCGTGTCGTCGGGCAACGCTTTCCCTGCGGCGTCGATTCCCGCCCAGCCAACTGGCGCTTCGGTGATTTCAAATTTGAGGGAAAATTTCTTCTCGACCGCGCGTAAAACTTTGATGGCTTCGCGCATGACTTCAGGGCCAATTCCGTCGCCAGCGAGTGCGGCGATTTTTAAAACAGTTAAATTCATAGACGGGCTAGGTTAAGTGGAACGGCGTGCGCTCGCAACATTTCCGCTTCTCAAAAACCAGAAGCGGTTTCTGTTTTTATTACTTACTGAAAGCAAAGACGCGACGAAATTCGCCACTGAGGAACGAGGTGGGTTTGTATTCAGTTAAATTTAAGGAATCTCAATCAATTCCTTTTCACTCCACGCTTCCCGGCGGTTCGCCGTTTCCTGACGAATACGTTTTACCGTTTCGGATTGAACTGGCGCACCACCGTGATCCCATTCGCGCCGAATGTAGGTCAAAATTCCCGCTATTTGTTCGTCGTCAAAAATTCCCATGCTCGGCATATCGAGACTAAAACCTTGGCCGTTCACGCGAATCGGTCCATGCAAACCGTGCAAGACAATGCGGGCCAAACGTCCCTCCGAACCAAGCACCCAATCGGAATCCACCAACGGCGGGGCCAATCCGTCCATGCCAAGCCCGTGAAGTTGGTGGCACGCGGCGCAACTGCCAGCGAATAACTGTTTTCCAATTTCAAACCGCTTTTTTTCCTCGGTCGAAAGCGGCGCAATCACCGGTTCAGGTTTCGCGCCCGGTTTTCCCGGCCACGTAACTAGTGTGAGAATTTTTTCCGCGCGG
>JBKJOZ010000211.1:0-10663 GCA_046595315.1 Limisphaerales bacterium | reverse complement strand
TTTATTGCGAAAACCTACGAGAAAAATTAGGTGAATGAAAAGCCAAGCGAGCCACGCAAAAAAACCGGTGAACTCGAAATCTTTGATCTTCGCCACAGCGGCGGAACGGCCAATCGTCGCCATTGTCCCCTTGTCCCAATATTTAAAGGTCGGCCGATCCATGCGCCCCGGAAAATCCAGATCTTCGTGAATAATCCGCGAAACGTGTCGCGCCATTTGCATTGCGGCGGGCGAGACGCCGGGGACTTGCGTTCCATCTTCATTGAGAACGAACACCATGTCGCCAATGGCAAAAACTTCCGGATGCTCCGGCAAACTCAAATCAGGTTTCACTTTCACGCGACCCGCGCGGTCGAGTTCCACACCTAAGTTTTTGGTCAACGGCGACGCCGCGACGCCTGCGGCCCAGATAATATTTTCTGCATGAATCATTTCACCTGTTGTCAGTTCCACGCATTTGCTGGTGATGTTTTTTACACGCGTGTTGAGCCGAACTTCCACGCGGAGTTTATCGAGTTGTTCCTGTGTGCTTTCGGAAAGATGTTCGCTCAAATGCGAGAGAACGCGCGGGCTGGCTTCGATCAAAATAATGCGTGCCTCGGTGGGATCAATGTGGTCGAAGTCGCGGGCCAAAACGTGGGAGCGCAACTCGGCGAAAGCTCCGGCCAGTTCAACGCCGGTCGGTCCGCCACCCACAATCACGATGTTTAAAAGCTGAACTCGTTTAGCGATGTCGGTTTCAGTTTCCGCTTTTTCAAACGCGAGTAAAATCTCGCGGCGAATGCGCAGCGCGTCATCGAGGGTTTTTAAACCGGGCGCAAATTGTTCCCATTCCGCGTGGCCGAAGTAGCCCGTGCCACTGCCCAGCGCGAGCACCAGAAAATCGTAATCGAGCTGTTTGTTTTCGAGCGTGACCCTCTTTTCTTTCAAATTGATCTCAAGAACATTTTCCATCAGCACAGTGAGATTGGGTTTGTCAGCAAGAATGGCGCGAATGGGCTGCGCGATATCCGGCGCGGACAAGCCCGCCGAGGCAACCTGATAAAGCAACGGTTGAAAAAGATGATGATTGGTTCGATCCACCAACGTGACGCGAGCCGATGGGCTCTGGAAACTCTGGCAAAAAGTCAGTCCGCCAAATCCTGCGCCGAGAACGACAATATGTTTTGTCTCCATCCGAGAACAAATGTTTCGTGGTGTGCGGGAAATTGCAAATTGTTTGCTGGCATCAAATCCATTTCTTAATCTTAATCGTAGATCAAAGGCGGCGAATTACGATTAGGAGAAAAACGACCCAATCATCACGTTTTCGAAGCGTTTTTTTTGTGTCGGGGTGGTGAAAAATATGAAGACCTATCCTGTTTATTTGAACGGTGAATTTATTTTTACGGACAAAAACGTTGCGGTGAACAATCCAGCAACGGGCCAAGCGTTCGCCAATATGTGCACGGTGGATCGCGCGCGCGTCGCGCAGGCGGTTGCGCAGGCGCAGGCCGCGTTCGCGGGTTGGCGAGAACTCACCGCCAAAGCGCGCGGAGAATTTCTCCACAAAATTGCGAATGAATTGGAACGCCGACGTGACGAGATTGCTCGCATCATCACGATGGAAGCGGGCAAACCGCTGACGCAAAGCTTGAGCGAGGTTACAATGTCGATCGATCATTTGCAGTGGTTCGCAGAAGAAGCGAGGCGCGCTTATGGCCGCGTCATTCCTCACCAAACCGATGGCAAACGAAACATCGTCATCAAAACACCTATCGGCGTGGTCGGGGCAATTAGTCCTTGGAATTTCCCACTCGTGCTCGCGGTGCGAAAAATTGCGCCTGCGCTGGCGGCGGGTTGTCCGGTGATTTTGAAACCCGCCAGCGCGACTCCGCTTTGCGCCGTGGCCTTCGCGGAGGCGTGCCATGCGGTAAAATTGCCGAAAGGCGTTTTTCAATTGGTCTGTGGCTCGGCAGCGGAGATCGCGGCGGAATTTTTAGAAAATCCGCTCGTGCGCAAAATCACTTTCACTGGCTCGACGGAGGTGGGGCAAAAGTTGGTCGCAGGAGCGGCGAAAACTTTAAAACCATTATCGCTGGAACTAGGCGGGCTCAACCCGGTACTGGTGTTTGATGACGCAGATTTGGAAAAAGCGGTGGATGGCGCGATGCTTGCCAAATTTCGCAACACCGGCCAATCGTGCATCGCGGCGAATCGTATTTATGTGCAGCGCGGGATTTACGAAAAGTTCGTACAACGATTTGTCGAAAAAACCCTAGAGACGATGAAAGTCGGCGACGTGTTGGAACCGGGCGTCCAGATCGGCGCGCTGATTGACGAGAACGCAATCTCTAAAGCGATCGCACACGTGGAAGACGCAGCGAAACGAGGCGCGAAATTGCTTTGCGGCGGAAAACGGGCCGAGCGCAAAGGCCATTTTTTTGAAGCGACAGTTTTATCCGATGTGCCGCGGGATGTTTTGTGCATGAAAGAAGAGACGTTCGCGCCGATTGCGGCAATTGCGCCGTTTGAAACGGAAGCAGAAGGAATTGAGCTGGCGAATTCATCCCCCTTTGGATTGAGCGCTTATGCATTCACACGCGATTTGAGTCGCGTGTTTCGCCTCGCGGAATTGATTCAGGCCGGGATGATTGGTATAAATGACGGCCTGCCCACAACTACCAATGCGCCGTTCGGCGGAGTAAAAATGAGCGGATGGGGACGTGAACTCGGCTCCGAAGGCTTGGACGCATTCTTGGAAACTAAGCATATCTCGATTGGGGTTTAAGGAAAACCGCCGTTTTGCAAATCCTTCCGATTATCGGCAAATTCTGCTGTCGAGTTTAGCAAAGGCACTCAAAACAGCAGTGCCACCTAAAGCCGGAACACTATGCAAACGCAAATGATTTTGATCGTCCACTTTTTGCCACAGTGAAATTCACACTTGCTCGTGTCGGTAAATTCAAAGATTCGCATTGAATGCGGACGTTTTTTAAGTTACTTTCTTCGCTTCATGAAGCCGCTGTTTCCCCTCATCTGCCACAGTTTCCAGCGCTTGATCCGGCAGACGAAATTAGCATCGGGGGAATCATTCCATTTGACATCCGGCCTCGTCCGCAATACAAAAATACCCAACCCGGTTAAACGTTTAAACTGTGAAAACAATGTCTATTTGCGTCCCCAAAATTTATTTGAGTTTTAACCCGAAGCGCCGCCTTTTTCGCGGGTTTACGCTGATCGAGTTGTTGGTTGTTATTGCCATTATCGCCATTTTGGCGGGCCTTCTCTTGCCGGCTTTGGCGAAAGCGAAGCAAAAGGCGCAGCGGATTCAATGTCTGAATAATTTGAAGCAGATCGGGTTGGGCAGCCAGATGTATGCGGATACTTTTAAGGGGCATCTGATCGACAATACTCACACATGGGGTGCATACACTGCTCCAGTCTTACCTAGCTTCCGTGATGAAGCGGATGACGATTTGAACTGGTTATATCCAACCTTCGTCTCGAATTTTAAAAGTTTTGTTTGCCCGAGTACAAAAAACTTGATTGATCCAAATCAAACAGCGAAATACGGACCAGGTGATTTGGCTGCCAATCAACTTTATTATAAAGAACTGGCTAAAGCGGCTGGGGATAAAGACGGACTCAAAGGTCACAGCTACGAAGTGAAGGGCAATATTCAAACACCGACCGGAAGAAGAAAATTAACGCAGAACTTCGTTTTAGAATATACAATAACGACCTACAACCATCCTCAATATAAAAACACTAGGCCCGGCCCTTCTGGTATTTGGTTTATCAATGATAACGATGATGGAGCCATCAATAGCGAGCCTGACGAGAAGGATGCTCATGGTAAGGAAGGTAGCAACTTCGCTTATTGTGATGGTCACGCTGCCTGGGTGGCTCGCAGCAGATGGCGGGTTAATTACAACATTAGCCGCAATAGCAATGCTACCTCAACCACTCTCCCGTAAAACTAGGTATCGTTGCCAACAAACTTAAACGAATTGAACATCAATAAAAAACTATGAAAAATTTACTACGAGTCCTCGGTGGCGTGGCTTCATTTGCCTTCCTCAACATCGCTGCGCAAGCGCAAGTGGTCGTTATGCAGCCCTTATCCACGTTTGGCACTAATGGCGATGGCAGTGTCCGCCCCGCAGGTGGAACCTTTCTTACCTCAACTAACGAGTGGCAACGAGGTGTGGCTTACAATCCGACAACAGGACACCTCCTATTTATCGATCGCTCCACCAATTCTCCAACCACTCCCGACATTTATGTCCTTGATGGTAATACAGGTGCAGCCATCACCAACGCCGACGGATCTTTTTTCAAATTGGCTAACAGTCCTTTAACCGGTGGTGGTTCCGCCAGCTTCCCTTTGAGTTTGATTGGCGTGGCGGACGATGGCGCCATTTACGCAGGCAACCTGACTAGTTCGACGGCGGCGAATTTTCCTCAATATCATCTCTACCGCTGGGCTACTGAAACCAGTGGGCTTACTATTGTGTTTCCCGACGAAGCGAACCCCGCTGCTTTCGGTGATCCCGGAAACGGGAATACCAACAGCCTTGAAAAGCGTTGGGGTGACACGATGAGTGTTCGCGGTTCGGGTTTGGATACTCAGGTATTAATCGCCAATCGCGGAACACTGGCGGCGGTATTTACACCCGTGGACAGTAATATGGCTGTCTTCATTGCAAGAACTTTGAACACCACTTTGGCAAATGGTGCCTTGGGGATTGGCCTCACTTTCGGCGCAGGAAATACTTTTTGGGGAACAGCCGGTGCAACCGCCAATGGTCCTTTGGTTCATTTGCAATTTAATACAAACACCGCGACCGCCACGACGCTGGCCACCTTTCCCACGTCAAGTTTTCCTGGGACAATTTCTCCAATCCTCGTCATGCCTTCGAGCAATTTGCTGGCTGGCATCACGACGGTCGCAGGAGCCGATGTGGTCAGGTTGTATGACATTTCCAATTCCAATTCACCGGTTCTTTTGGATAAGAAAAGTTTCGCCACCAGTCACAACAACGGAACCTTCAGTGGCGCATTGGCATTGGGGACAAACGGCGTGCTCTACGCCTTAGACAGCGATAATGGAATTATGGCGTTCACTTTGACCAGTGTTTCTACCAATCCGTTAATTGCCTCATTTTACCAAAATCCTTCCAGTCAAACTTTACTGGTGGGAACTAATGCCACATTTACCGCTTTCGCGGATGGAAATGGCCCAATCACTTATCAATGGTTTTATAATACCAACACCATTATTGCAGGTGCCACCAACACGTCGTTAACTTTGACCAATCTCCAATTAACCAATTCGGGCGGTTATAGCGTGGTTGCAAGTGGCCCGTTCAATACGACGACAAGTTCCGTAGCGACATTGACCGTATCTAGCATATTACCGGGCACCCTTTTAGTTTATGACCCATTTGCTTATGCAGTGGGATCACCGTTAGTCACAGATACTACCGGACAAGGCACATGGCTTATCCAAACGGCAGGGCAAGTTTCAGGGACGAATGTCGCTGGGAACCTGAATGTTCCAGGATTGGCTGCTTCTGTATCCAATCACCTTTTTTGGGGTTCAGCCACCATAGGTATGCGTTCAGTAATCGCGTCGCCTACCATTTCCACGGGGACAATTTATTTCTCTTTTGCTTACATGCTTGAACCCGGTTCCACCGTTCCAGCGGCAGGCGCAAATGGCAGCACAGTTGCAGGCTTGGCCCAGACTACCACCACAACTACCTATAGCTACAAAGTCCATGTCCACACCAATGCCACCGGCCCTGGTTACAACGTGGGAGCTTTCAAACTTGGCAGTGAAGCTTACGGTGGGTTTGCCACAAATGTTATAGCCTTAGGCGACACCGTTTTTATCGTTGGTCGCTATACTTTTAATGATGCCGTATCCGCCGATGATACGATCGCATTGTGGGTCAATCCAGATCCTTCGACTTTTGGCGCCGCTACATCCCCAATCCCTTCTATGGCAGACGGAGGAATAGTGCAGATTGTCGGAACACAACCGTTCACGACCGAACCTTCAATTGGCCGATTTGCTTTCCGTCAATCTGCTGGCCCGTCACGAAGTCATGCGGATGAAGTGCGGGTAGGCCGCTCATGGGCGGACGTCACACCCCCAGCCCCTGTAGTCGCCGCTCCACCCAAGTTGTCTGTGGCTTTAAGCAACAGCACCGCCATAATTTCTTGGCCGACGAGCGCGACTGGTTTCAATCTCGAAGGCGCAGCAAATTTAAATTCGCCAATCAGTTGGGCACCGGTAGCTAATCCAGTCACCGTCGTCGGCACCAATAATACGGTTGCAGTCAGCGCAACCAGCGGAAACCAATTCTTCCGCCTCAAAAAATAATTCACCCCGGAACTTTCCGACAAACGGCGTTGCAAAAATTGCAACGCCGTTTGTGTTTAAAATTCAAATTTTTCTAAAAACCGATGCTTTCTTCACGGTTCAACCTCAGGAACAATTTGTCATGAGCGAAATCCCGTTCAAATTAACTCGCATCCCGACCCTAAAAACCGTTGCTGATTTCACGAAACATGTCGCCGCCCTCGGCGTTCAGATTCCGAGTGATGAAAAAATTGAAACAGGCTCCGCCTCCCCGCTGTCCCAGCCAATCAAACAGTCGCCCATCAATGGGAAAGAAATCGGCAACCGCATCGCCATTCACCCGATGGAAGGCTGGGACGGCACGACCACCGGCGGCATCACGGATGATATGTTGCGCCGCTGGAAACGTTTCGGCGAAAGCGGCGCGAAGTTAATTTATGGCGGCGAAGCCATGGCGGTTCGTGCCGATGGTCGCGCGAATCCAAATCAACTCATCATCGATGACGAAAATAAGTCCGGCATCGCGAAGCTGCGCGAAACACTCATCGCCGCCCATCTCGAACGTTACGGCACGGTGGACGATTTAGTGATTGGTTTTCAACTCACACACTCAGGACGTTTCTGCCGACCCAACGACAAACGCTGGGAATCGCGCGTCGCTTACCGCCATCCGATTCTCGATAAAAAATTTAATGTCACGAGCGACGCGCAAATTTTGAGCGATGCCGAAGTTGAGGCGCTCATTCAAAAATATATTCGAGCGGCGAAAATCGCGTGGGATGTCGGCGCAGATTTCGTGGACATCAAACATTGTCATGGTTATCTGCTCCACGAATTTCTCAGCGCGTTCACTCGGCCTGGAAAATACGGAGGCTCGTTTGAAAATCGCACGCGCATCCTCCGGGAAATCGTTGACGGCATTCGCGCCAGTGGAAATAAAATTGAATTCGGCGTGCGTCTGAGCGCGTTTGATTTTGTTCCGTTCAAACCCGATCCAACTCGCGCGCAGCCCGGCAAATTGGGGCCAGGAATTCCCGAAGAATTTCCGCTGCCGTATCCGTTCGCATTTGGCGCGGATCAAAATGATCCGCTGAAATTTCAACTGGAAGAAACATTTCGGTTCGCGCAACTTTGCGGTGAACTTGGAATTAAAATCCTAAATCTCAGCGCCGGTTCGCCTTATTATAATCCGCACATTCAACGACCAGCGGCGTATCCACCGTCCGACGGTTATCAACCAGCGCACGATCCGCTGATCGATGTCGCGCGTCAGATTGACGTGGTGCGACAGGTCAAAGCGAAGGCGCCTGAAAATTTAATTTTGATTGGGACTGGCTACAGTTATTTGCAGGAATATTTGCCTCACGTTGCCCAAGCGGTCATTCGCAATGGTTGGACGGATATGGTCGGAATCGGGCGCATGGTTTTGAGTTATCCAACAATTTTGGCCGATGCCATTTCACAGGGCGAGCTGACGCCAAAGTTTATCTGCAGGACTTTTAGCGATTGCACCACGGCACCACGCAACGGACTCATCAGCGGTTGCTATCCGTTGGATCAATTTTACAAAGACAAACCAGAATTTCAGAAGTTGAAGGAAATCAAACGGGCGACAGGAGCTTAATTTCAGGGTAGCGATTCCAAAAATTTATCCAGTCGCTGCGAAATATCCTGCAAAATTTCCACATCGCTGGCGGGACGTTGCTGGGCCTTTGAATGCGGCGCGTCACATCTGATTCTTCCGCGTAATTTCAAAAATTGCGCAGCAGTGTGCTTATAAGCTGGAACCGGGGAGCGGAACGCGAAGAAGCCCAGATACTGAATCAAATCGTTTAGTTCATAAAAACGCGGATCCGATTTTTCCCAAAGCCTGTCACGCGCGGCGAAGGCTTCCGGGGAAAAAGCGGAGAGCCCAAGCAAATAATCACTTCCATACATTACCATATCGATGGCGAGATCGTTGCCGGTGTAAATTTTGAACTCAGGCCTCACTTCGTCCCGCAACGCCAGGCGTTTCCATTCGAGTTCGCGGTTGAGGGACGAATGTTTCATGCCGACGATCTGGGGAATCTGCATCAACTCGCGAACCGTAGCTAAATCATAGATCATTCCGAACGGCGCAAACATTTCGCCCAATTCGAAGGCGAGCATTTTTTCGCAGGTTGCTGCAATCGTTGTGTAGCTCTTGATCAAATCCGCCTGACCCATCATTTTAAAATCGGAACACTGAAAAAGAATTGGCGTTCCACCAAATTTTTGAATTTCCGCGACGGATTGGAGGTAGTTTTTGATGGTGTCACCGGGCGCGCCTTCCACAAATGCACCCGCAATAAATCGTTGTCCACCACAGACATCGCGGGTGATTTTCAGAACTTCGGTGCGTTCTCCCGGAGTCAGAAGATTTGTGTAGCCCGTGTCCATATTCACCGCTGGCGCAATTCCGGCATCAAGAGTGCGCTTCACATTTTTTGCGAACGAATCGAAATCAATTCGGCCGTCGAGTTCGAATGAGAGGAGCACAGCAGAAATGCCCTCGATTTTGCGGCCGGGCTGAATGCGATCTCGGATTGAGCGGGTGGTCATAATTCTAATGCGGGGCGATCATTGCTAACAGTTTGCTCACAAGCAAATTCGGCAAACAGCCGAGAAGCACAACTAGAATAGCCAAAACAACAATCGCGATCTGCACTAGCAACGCGACGCTGACGCGCGTTGTCTGGGAAGATTTTGCGACGTAAATTTGTTTCAAAATTTGCAGATAATAATAAAGCGAAATCGCGCTTGTACCGATGGCGAGAATCACCACCCAGAGCAAACCGAGATCGCGCGCGCCGTAACGCAATGCATCGGCGAAGACATAAAATTTTCCAAAAAAGCCAGCGAGTGGCGGAATACCAGCGAGCGAGAGCATGAAAACCATCATGCAAGCGGAGAGGATCGGCGCGCGTTGACTCAAGCCCGCGAAGTCAGAAAGTTTGTCGCCATTCGCATTATGCTCAACGACTGCGACAACCGCGAACGCGCCTAGAACCGTGAACGCGTAAGTGATTACGTAATACAAAAGCGAACCCACAGCCATCGGATGATTTGTGATGATCGCGATCAATGCGTAACCGCTATGGGCAATGGCCGAATATGCCAGCAATCGTTTCACGCTGCTCTGGGAAATCGCCGCGAGGTTGCCGAGTACCATCGATAGCGCAGCCATCGTGGCGAGAACTGGAATCCAACCGGAACCAAAATTGCGCCACGAACCGCTTCCTCCCCCGCCGCTGAAACCAACCATCACAATTTTTGCGAGAATGAAAAAGCTCGCGACTTTTGAACCCGCCGCGATGAACGCAGCCGTCGGCGTGGGCGCGCCTTGATATGCATCGGGCGCCCAAAGATGAAACGGCACTGCTGCAATTTTAAATCCGAACCCAATCAACGCCATCACCAGCGCAACCAGAAACAGTGGATCGGTTGTTTGCCCACTCAGCTTTCCCGCAATCGCGCTCAAATTTATTTCGCCGCTCAATCCATAAATCAGGCTCAAACCAAAAAGTGTGAACGCCGCAGACATTCCGCCGAAGAGAAAATATTTCAGCGATGCTTCCGCCGATTGAATGCTTTCCTTTTTAAACGCGACCATCACGTAAAGCGAAAGGCTGATCAGCTCCAGCGAAACATAAATCATCAGCAGATTTTCCGAGCTGACGAGAAACATCATTCCCACCGATGCCAGCAGCAGCAGCGCAAAATATTCTCCGATGTGCTGCGTGAATTTGGTTTGCAGTGAAATGATCGCGGTGAAAATGGTTAACCCCAGCAGAATTTGTTTTATGAATTGCGTCAGTGGATCGACCACCAGCATTCCGTTCAAAATATTTCCGCGATTCGGCGTGACTGAAATCCAAACAATCGCCGCGATGCAGCCAAGCCAAGAAAGTGCTGCCGACATCCTGTCGGCAGATCGTTTGACCAACAAATTAAGCGCCAGCACCACCAACGCCGTGATAACAACAATCGTTTCTGGAACAACCAATTTGAAAATTCCCGCGTAATTAAAACTCACGACTGTCCGCCTTTCCAAAGTGTCCGCATGAGCGGTGAATTTAAACTTGGCGTAATCAGGTCAAGCAAGAGACGTGGATAAATTCCAATCGCGATGGTCGTCACAATCAGAATCGCCGCGCCTAACTTTTCAGGAAGCGTAATGGTAGGGATGCGTTCCATCGCGTCCCTATTTTTGTTTTTGAAATGGGACGAGATGGAACTCGTCCCTACCGTATCGCCGAAGAAAGATTTTATTAACGCGCGCAAAGAATA
>JBKJOZ010000059.1:0-3372 GCA_046595315.1 Limisphaerales bacterium | reverse complement strand
GCCGCGCATCAACGATTGGGTCAGTGTAAAAATGAAAAAGGGCGGTGTGAAATCGGTCATGGACCAGCCCGTGACGCTCTACGGAAAACTGCACGTTGGCGAAATGTTGGAAAACGGTTACCTCGTTGGCATTTACGAATTAGACGGCGACAAGATGGAGGAGCCGACAAACTAATTTATGAAAAGTTTTCTCGCCGGATTTCTAGTTCTCAGTCTGGCGTTGAATGTTTTTCTTTTGACTCGGAATTCCAATCAAGCCAGCCAATTAAAATCCGCCGAAACTAGTTTAGGTGAGACCGAGGAATTGCGGCGACAAAACAAGGAGCTTCAACTCCATCAGGCCAGCGATCCCGATGCTACCGCTACGGATTCGCGAGAGATGATTCGGTTGCGCAATCAAGTTGGGCTTCTTCGCAAACAAGCCGGAGACGCCGAGCCGTTGCGCACGCAAGCAGCGGAAGCGGCGCAATTGCGCTTACAGCTTGCCAGCGCGACACAAAATCTCGCCACTGCACTGACCAACGCGGCGAAGGCGAAAGAAAAAGAAAAAGAGGAAGCGCAATCAACTGTTTGCGTCAACAACTTAAAACAAATCGGTGTCGCTGCGCGGATGTGGTCGGCTGATAACCACAATGTTTTTCCACAGGATTTGTTTTCAGTGAGAGACTATCTTGGAACTCCCAATGTTTTGTTGTGCCCTTCAGATGTGGCCGGAATTCGCGTTAAGGATTGGGCGCAATTCAACCCGGCTTCGATCAGTTATCGCTTCCTAAATCTAAGCGGCCCCTACGAAGAAAGTCGGGAAAAAGTACTGGCCATGTGTCCGATTCACGGTCACCTCTGCATGAGCGACGGCTATGTGCAGCGGAAGCAGTGACCATCCCCCCGAACAAAAAGAAGAGCACATGATAAAAACCAACAACGAGTTTGGTTTTGGCAAGTGGTTTAGTCTTGGAACATTCTTTGCCAGCATCGCCGTTTTATTTGCAGCGAAGATAGTACCATCGCAACACAAAGAATTCCGTTTTTGCGGAATTATTTCGGCATTGGAACCTGCCCGGGACTGCCCAAATAATAAATCAAATCGCGCACTTCCTGTTCGCTGAGCGCATCCAGCAAACCTTCCGGCATCATCGAAAGCTCGTTTTGTTTTAACGATTGAATTTCTTTTCGCGGAATCGTCACCGTTTCGGTTGGCGTCAGCATTGTGACGGAATTTTCGTCCTGCGCTTTCACTATTCCAGTGATGACGCGGTCATCTTTCGTTTCCAAAGTTGACGCGCGATATTCGTTCGGAATGACCGCATTCGGGTCCACCATGTTTTGCAATATGTAATCGACGTCGCCGCGATTGGAGCCCGTTAAATCCGGCCCGACTTTTCCGCCTACCTCAAAAAGTGTGTGACATTGCTGACAAGTTTTGGAAAACACCACTCGTCCGCGCGCGGCGTCGCCCGGTTGCGAACCGCCTGCGTAATAAATTTTTTTGTATTTCTCGATCTGCGTCAATTTGTCCGCGCTCGATTCGTGAACCGCGCCCCAGACTTTTTCGATCTGCTGATTCAGCTCGTTGTTTTTCAAACTGCGGAGTTGGCGAATTAAATCTGCGGTCAAATCTTTGCGCGAGACTTTGCCATCGGCCACGGAAGAAAGCAGCGGCTTGGCAAAAGCGATGCGCGAACAAAGCGTGTTCAATGCGTCCCGTTTGTGCGCGTCGCTAAATGAATTAAAAGCGCGTAGAATTTTTTCCGCCGTTTGTGAATCGTCGTAAGCCGCCAGCCCCCGCAAAGCCGGTCCTTGCAGATTGGAATCGCTCAAAAGTTTTTGGAGAAGCGGCGCGAGGGTGGAATCTTTCGCATTCAACAGCGAATCGAGCGCCGTGCGCCGCGCCGTGGCATCCGCCGAAGAATCCATGAGCGTTTTGCGCAGCGAGGCTAGCGCGCTGGAACTGCCGAAGGTTAACGAAAGTGATTGCACCTGCGCGCGAATTTCTGCGATTGAATTTTCGCCGAGAATTTTTTCAATTTCATTCCAACCGCGCGGCATCGGCGCGCTGCGCTGACCTTTGAGTGCGAGGTTCAGGCCGTTCAAAATGTCCAGTCGCTGATGGTCTGCGATGACGCGCTGGAGACTTTCGACGATCCGCGCCATCGCTTCGGGCGTTCCAAGTGCGGCGACGCGCCTGACGGTGAAGTTTAAAAGGTTCGGCAGTTTCGTTTTTTCTGCCATTTGCAAAGCGCGTTTTGCGTCGAGCGCGGCCAAAGGTTCAGCCGCATACCAAAGCATGAGTGGAATGTTGTGATCATCCGCATCTTCAGAATGCGCGTAAAGCGCTTCCAGAATTTCCCAGCGATTTGCGCCGAGAGGCAATCGTTGCAGCGCCGAAGCGAGATAAAGCCGGACGACTGCAGATTTGTCTTCACGGGCGAGGCGAACGAATTCCTTGATGATTTCTGGTGGAAATTTTTTGTCTTCGCAAAGAAATTGAATCGTCCACGCCCGAACAAAATCATCGCCGTCATTCAGAAAAGATTTTATGGGAGTGAAAGCATCGTTAACCACATGCAACGTCCACAACGCTCGAAGACGTGTCGCTCCGTCTTTGCTGGTTTTTAAGAGGTGGACCGCCTCCGAAGCGATTCCGTTGGCGGTCTGCTCATCAGATACCAACCGCTCACCGGTCGATCGCCGCCATCCCTCGTTACTCCACTCCTGCAAAATTCTTTGTGCATGTCGCGCCTGCCAATTGTTTTTGCTCGCGAGAAGTTTTACGAGTGCGGGGCCACTCAGCTTCTGCAAATCCACTTTCTCAAACTTCCCTTCGCCGTAACTGATTTTAAAAATTCTCCCGTTACTCCGGTCATGCCCGTTCACGTCGTTGTGATGACATTGATTTTTGTCATACCAATCGATCATGTAAACCGCGCCATCCGGGCCGGTTTGCAGATTGATAATTTGCGACCAAGAATCATTGAAACTGATCAAGTTCGGTGCGTGGTGGCCGACGAATCCAGAACCGCTGCGCTCGGGAACATCTTCATTAATGCACGCGCCGTGGATGTTGTTCATGAAAATTTTCCCGCGATATTGCTCCGGCCAATTGTCGCCTTGATAAATCAGCAGACCCGCGTGCGCATGTCCGCCGCCCGCTGACGCGGAACGACCATTGCCCGCGTGCGGCCCCTTGTCGCCCGCGTAATGCACGTGGTCGGCAATCGTTTTGATGTCGTCGTAAACGTAGGGAAAAATCGGTTTGCGACTTGATTGGTCACGAGACCTTTCGTTACGCGCCGTTTCGCCGGAATTGATGGTGAAATGTTCGCCGCCTTGTCGTTGAAAACGTCCGCCTTGAATCATGTGCCAGAGATGCGG
>JBKJOZ010000357.1:0-2738 GCA_046595315.1 Limisphaerales bacterium | reverse complement strand
GGGAAGAACTTCAATTTTATTAGCGCGTTTCGACAATTCCTCCGATTTTGTTCCCTCGACAATCCATTGTTTCAGCAATTCGTATTCGCGAGAATTGGGTTTTAAAACCTGGCGGCCTTCGTGGGGAACTTCGGCGGTCGGCTTGAGCAGCATCAAACTCTCTTCGACTTTGACACGGTTGAAACGGCGCCCCGCCAAATCGTTAATGAGCGCCTGATAATCGAATTCAGGATCGTAGCCGCGCAGTGAAAGTTTAAATCCATTTTTCCCCTTGGCCGAACCGTGACACGTTCCGGCATTGCAACCGACTTTCGCGAGCAAAGGTTCCACATCGCGCACAAATCCAATGGGCAAAATTTCCGCGCTCTCCACTTTCACCGGTAATTTAATCGTCAATCCCGCAGCGGAAATTGAAATTTTTGTTTCGCCTTTGCTTTTCGGCCTAATTAAAGCGTTTTCAATTTCAACGATCGCCGAATCCGCCGCGAGTTTTGCTTCGCTGGTTAAGTCAATTTTTTGGCCGGAAGCCGTCTCGCCGATGACCAACAAACGACGTTCGTCGCGTCCGTTGGAAAAAATCAGCGAAGCTGGCTCTAATTTGAGCGAGCGAATTGTGGGAGTGGGCGGCCCAACGGTTTCTCCCGAAGACAGCCGGGCAACTAAAAAAATAGCGGCAAGAATATAAACGCGTTTGCTGAAAACGGGTTTCAGATGGAAGCGTGGAAACACGCCGAAAATTTAACCGGATAATGGGAGCACGCAAGGCTTTGTTCCTCGTAAACCGGACAAAGCAAAAATTTAAATACTTCTGTCGCAGCGGTGAATTTTGATCGCCCGTTACCGGACGTTTTCTTTGTACCAATCCATCGCCATCTCCAATCCTTCCTCAACTCGAGTTGCCGGTTCGTAGCCAAGCAAGCGGTTCGCCTTTTGAATATCGGCCAATGAATGACGGACATCGCCTGCGCGAAAATCTTGATAAACCGGTTTTTGTTCCGGCAAGGATGCCTCGCGTTTTCGCAAACCCGTTTGAAGCAAAGCAAAAAGTTCATTGAGCGTGGTGCGTTCACCCACCGCAATATTGTAAGCCTGATTGATTGCCGCAGAGTTAGTTGTGGTCGCCGCCAAGAGATTTGCCTGCACCACATTTTCAATAAAACAGAAATCGCGGCTGGTTTCGCCATCGCCATTGATCAGAACGGGCTGTTGTTTCAAGAGTGACGCAATCCATTTTGGAATGACAGCGGCGTAGGCGCCGTCGGGATCCTGCCGTGGGCCAAACACGTTGAAATAGCGCAAACCAACGGATTGGAAATTATACGCGAGCGCAAAAACGTCGGCGTAGATTTCGTTCATTTTTTTGGTCGCAGCATACGGCGAAAGTGGTTGGCCAATTTTTTCTTCCACTTTCGGCAAATCAGGATGATCGCCGTAAATCGCGCTGCTCGATGCATAAACAAATCGCTTCACTTTGGCATCACGCGCGGCGCTCAGCATGTTTAAAAAACCAGTGACGTTACTTTCGTGGCTGGCAATCGGTTCGAGAATGGAACGTGGAACGGAACCAAGCGCCGCCTGGTGCAAAACGTAATCCACCTCGTGGCAAGCGCATTTACAGTCCGTCAGATTGCGAATGTCGCCTTCGATAAATTTAAAATTTTCCCAAACTTTTGCACCCACAATTTTTTCAACCTGTTCAAGATTTTTTTTGTGGCCGGTAGAAAAATTATCGAGCCCGATGACGCGTTGGCCGAGCTCGAGCAGGGTTTGAAGCAGATTGGAACCGATGAATCCGCCGACCCCAGTGATGAGCCATTTGCGCGGATTGGAGCGCAAATTAGTTTTTAAATTTTCGTAGGCAGACATGAATTCACTAAGCTTTCCAAATTTTCTCCGGAGAAATTTTCACGGCTGCCATCGCATTTCGCGTATCAATAATGCAATTCGCCCACGAGCCAAGTTCGTCGTAATTCACGACTTTGTGCGCCGTCGCAATGACCACCGCGTCGAAGGCTGAAATCGTCTCGCGATTCCACGACGTCGATTTTGTTCCAGTCCAATTCGCATGTTCACGGGTTGGATTAATTTGCGGAATATGCGGATCGTAATACTCCACTTCGGCTCCGCGCTCCTTCAATAAATCGAGCAAAACAAAAGTGGGCGACTCGCGCAAATCATCGACATTCGGTTTGTAAGCCAACCCGACCAAAAGAATTTTACTGCCGTTGACCGATTTCTTTTTTGCGTTCAGCGCTTCAGCGACGCGGTTCACAACATAATGCGGCATGGCCGTATTAATTTCTCCAGCCAGTTCGATGAAGCGCGTGTTCTGTCCGAATTCGCGCGCTTTCCAGGTCAAATAAAATGGATCAATCGGGATGCAATGACCACCTAATCCCGGGCCCGGATAAAACGCCATATAACCAAACGGTTTTGTTTTTGCGGCGTTGATGACTTCCCACACGTCAATGCCCATCGCGGCGTAAACAACTTTCAATTCGTTGACGAGCGCGATGTTCACTCCGCGAAAAATATTCTCCAAAAGTTTGGTGGCTTCTGCCGCGCGACAACTGGAAACCGGCACAATGGTTTTGATGGCTTTGCCGTAAAGTTCTTCGGCTTTTTCCAAACATGACGGGGTGAATCCGCCGACAACTTTGGGGATGATGGCGACTTTGCTGTCAGGATTTTCATCTCGCGTTTTCCCCCGAACGCGAAGACCCCGGAAATCCTGACAG
>JBKJOZ010000116.1:0-3712 GCA_046595315.1 Limisphaerales bacterium | reverse complement strand
CGACACGGCGAAAAACGGGTGATCAACCACGCCGACATACGCAAACATCCACGGATGAACATCGCATTTGTAACTCAAGAAAATTTCCGTGGTGTCGAAGGTGTATTGCAAGTCCGGGCTTTTCGCCATTTGCGCTTTGTTGGATTCTTTGTTGCCAGAAACTTTCGGCAACGCGTGAACATTGTGCATCGTCGAATCCGAATTGCGCACGAGCAACTTCTGGCCGGTTTGCAAACCGATGACGTAAGGCGTGTATTCGCAACCGACCTGATTCAGCAAGACCGGCTCAGTCGGTGGCGTAAATTTTTTTCCGTTCAAACCTTCTTTGATGTAAACGAAAACATCAGCAAGCGCTCCATTTTCGCCGACCACGTAAAACCGAGTCTTCGGAACGCTCGTGTGTAATTTTCCACAATCGGCGCTCAACGGAAGATCGCGTTCAGCGGGCGGCGTTCCTTTCAAAATAATTTTCCCAGAAATGCCGGGCGCGGTCGCAACTGTATTTATGGCTGGCGCAATCTCATTTGTCACAGCAGCAGAGACTGCGACGGCAGGCTGAACTTCCTTCCTCGCGCAACTGGAAAAAATCAACGCCGCCAAAAAAATAAAGGTTTGAAAAGAGGTTTTACTTTGATTCACGCGACAAATTCTATTTCGCGATTTCCGACTTTGCAATCGCCAGAAAAACTTCGCTCCCTCGACTCGCGTAAAATTTTGTTTTATGAATTTGCTCATGCCGCACGAAATTGCTCCGCTCGAAACGCCGATTGGCGAATTGCGTGGCGTTGGCTCGGAACGCGTGGCGCAACTTTCCCGGCTCGAGATTCGCACGGTCAACGATCTGCTTTTGCATCGGCCGCGTCGCTACGAGGATCGCCGCCATTTCAAATCCATTGCGGAAATGAATTTGAACGAAGCGGCCACCACACGAGGGGAAATTATCGCGGCCGGCTTAAAGCGATGGGGTGGGGGAACGAAATCTGTTTTTGAAATAATTCTCGACGACGGCTCGGCGCGTTTGCATTGCCGCTGGTGGAATTTGCCGTTCATGGAAAAATATTTCGCGGTCGGCGACGACGTCCTCGTTTTCGGAAAATTAAATTCCGCCAAGCCGCGCACGATTGATCATCCAGAAACGGAAGTCGTCGAAGCAGGTGAAGAAATTTCTATTCACCTCAATCGCGTCGTGCCGATTTATCCGCTGACCGAAGGTTTGCCGCAACGCTGGCTGCGCTCACTCATCGCTCGGGTCGTGGAAGAATTTGGAAGCAAAATTTCGGAACCCGCCTTAGGAAAAAAACTAAAAGAGTTGCCGGGTCGCGCGCACGCCATTCACTTGCTGCATTCGCCCGAGGAAATGGCAGATACAGACATTGCGCGCCGCCGGCTCGCTTTTGATGAATTGGTCAATTTGCAAATCGCGATTCAGACGCGGCGCAAACGGTTGGAAGCAAATTCGCGGGGCCTGCCTTGTTCTGGAAATAATAAACTCATCCGAAAATTTCTGGCGGAACTTGGGTTTCAACTGACCGACGCGCAAACGAAAGTGCTGCGAGAAATTCGCGCTGACATGGGTGGCGCGCATCCGATGCGGCGATTGCTGCAGGGCGATGTGGGTTCGGGAAAAACCGTGGTGGCTGCGAGCACGGCGTTGATGGCGCTTGAAAGCGGATTCGACGTCGCATTGATGGCTCCAACGGAAATTCTAGCCGAACAACATTACAAAAATTTCCAGAAATGGTTTTTGCCACTGGGAATTCAGGTCGAACTTTTGACCGGCAGCATCAAAACGGTCGAGGGTCGGAAGTCCCAGCCCTCAACTCTCAACGCTCGGATCACGACCCTTTTCGTCGGCACGCACGCGCTCATCGAAAAATCTTTTGCTCCCGAGAAACTCGGCTTGGTGATCATTGACGAGCAACACAAGTTCGGCGTGGCGCAACGCGAAACACTTTTGCGCAAAGGCATTTATCCGCATTTGCTCGTGATGACCGCGACGCCCATTCCGCGCACGCTCGGTTTGACGCTGTATGGCGATCTCGATATTTCCGTGATTGATCAATTGCCCGCCGGCCGCGCGAAAATAAAAACGTTCGTCCGCTCCGCAGATAAATTGCCGAAAGTTTGGGAATTCATTCGCGAGAAAATTGCCGAGGGCCAGCAGGCCTACGTGGTTTATCCGCGCGTCGATGAAGCCGATGAAAAGTTGGGTCTCAAGGCGGTCACGAAAGAATTTGAAAAGTTGCAAAAAGTTTTCGCGCCACATCGCGTCGGATTGTTGCACGGGAGAATTCGCGCAGATGAAAAGGAAAAAGTGATGACGGCTTTTCGCACGAACGCAGTTCAGGTTCTACTCGCGACTTCCGTGATCGAAGTTGGCATCGACGTCCCCAACGCCACTGTGATGCTGATCGAAAACGCCGATAATTTTGGCCTGGCGCAATTACATCAGTTGCGCGGACGCATCGGGCGCGGCGCGGAAAACTCTTTCTGTATTTTAATCGCGTCGGCCAAAACGGACGAAGCGAACCAACGGTTGCGCGTGCTGGAAGAGACGTGTGATGGTTTCCGGATTGCGGAGGAAGATTTGAAATTGCGCGGCCCAGGAGAATTGATCGGCCAACAGCAAAGTGGTTTACCGCCGTTTCGATTCGCCAATCTTCAGGTGGATCGCGTCTTGGTTGAACAAGCGCGCGAAGTTGTCAGGGGAAACCTGAAATAAAAATTCACGAAACGACTTATTGCTTTTTTTTTGGCAAAGAGCCAAATATCGCCCGCATGAAAAAACTATTGAGTCTGATCGTCGTCACATTGGTGAGCACATTTGTGCTCGTGGGTTGCAAAAAGCCGGCTGATGAAACCGTTACTCCTCCGGTAACAACAAACGCAGCGCCAACCACTCCGTGATTAAGCCGCTTGCTTCGGCAAGCCGCTATCCAACTATGCCCGAACGAATCTTTGGATTCGTTCGGCATTTTTTTTATCCCCCCAATTTTCGCTCTTGGTTTTTTTTAAGGGTCATTTAGGTTCGCCCCATGAAAATGTTTCTCATCGCATTTGCGATTTGCTTTGTCACGGCATGCCAGAAAAAAGAAGAAATGCCTGCGTCGCAAGCCCCCAAATCTGACGGCGATCTGGCGACTGCGCCCGCTAACTATCTTTCGTCCGCGGCCAAAGCCCAACAATCGATGGTAAAAACTCTCGACACTTCTTCCCTCAACAGCGCCGTCCAGCTTTTTAATGTTCAGGAAGGACGATTGCCGACCGATTTGAACGAACTCGTGACCAAGAAGTATTTGCCCAAACTTCCGACACCGCCCTTCGGCACGAAGCTGCAATACGACGCCAATGAAGGCAAAGTTTCCGTGGTTAAAGAATAGATTTGGAAAAACCGGATTTAAATCCATAAGAATTGTTCGTTTTTTCTCGCTCCGGATTCCTGAATTCTATCTCCTCTCTCCTTTTTTATGATTGAGCAAATCGTCATCCTTGATTTCGGTTCCCAATACACGCAGGTCATTGCCCGCCGCATTCGCGAATGCAATGTCTATTCCACAATTCTCCGTTACGACACGCCCGCCACAGAAATCGCCAAGCTCAATCCAAAAGGGCTGATCCTTTCCGGCGGTCCTTCGAGCGTTTATGCGCCCGACGCGCCGATGCCGGACAAAAATATTTTCAAGCTTGGTTTGCCGACGTTGGGAATTTGTTA
>JBKJOZ010000074.1:0-3071 GCA_046595315.1 Limisphaerales bacterium | reverse complement strand
ATAATTTTACTTGGACGTCGGTGAGTTCGTTCATGCAACGGGGGGCGCGGCGGAGCGAAGAATTTTTCCGGTCACGGCGGTTTTCGCAATGGATGACACGATGTGAAATTGGCTGGGAACTTTGTCGGCGCTCAGTTGGGCGCGGCAAAAATCACGGAGCGCGTCGTGTGTGGTTGCAACGTTTAAAACCACTTCGGCTTCGACGACTTCGCCGAGATGCGGATGGGCCGCGCCGTAAACCCGCGATTCGCGAACTGCGGGATGACGATTCAGGCACGTTTCGATTTCTTCGGGAAAAACTTTTTTGCCAGCGAGATTAATCACGGCAGTTTTGCGTCCGGCGAGAAATAGAAAACCATCCGCATCGAGACGGCCAATATCCCCCGTGACGAACCAACCGTCCGGCATCAATTGATCGCGCGACGTCCACGGAGTGGTGTAGGCGTCGAAAATTCCGGGGCCGGAAACGAGGACTTCGCCGTTTCCATCGGAGTCTGGATTGCGAATATTAACGGCAAATTTCGGCAAGGGGCGACCAACAGAATTCCAACGCGCGGTTGGATCGTCCACATTCACGCAGACGAGGCCGAGCTCGATAATTCCCAGGGCTTGTGAAAGCGGGAGGTCGAATCGCTTTTGAAATTTTCGCGCAACTTCTTGAGGCAAACTGCACGTCGTGGAAACCGCGAGCCGCACCGAGTCAAGTTTTGCGTTCGAAGTGTCCTGCGCCAGCATCGAAAAATGGAACGGCGCGGCGTAAAGAACGGTGCCCTGCCAGCGAGTGATGGCCTCTAAAAATAGGCGCGACAAAAGATGGCGCGCCAGGACGACCGTCGCGCCTTGCGCGAGGTAAAGCATGATCGTGACGAGAAAATGATGCGACATCGGCAAGCACCAAATTACGGTGTCGCTGGGGCCGATTTTTAAAACTTCGTTGGCGGCGGCGACGCGGTCGCGAATGGTTTCGTGAGAAAGTGCCACACCTTTGCTGGCGCTGGTTGTCCCAGAGGTGAAACGAATGAACGCGAGATTTAGCCCGTGATTATCTGTCGAAGAAGTTGGAGTCAGCCGCGTAAAAAATATATCGGGTCGTAAAGTGACGCTTTGCTCGCGCGGTTTTTGACTTAAAACGGCTTCCAACTGCATGGATGCGGCAATGTGGGACAATTCGCTCGCGGTGGCTTCGGTGGGAACGGGAACGACCACAGCCTTTATTTTCCAAAGCGCAAAAGTCAGCGCGACATAATTAACGCTGTTGGGAAAACAAAGACCGACGCGGCTACCGGGATTGAGTTGGAGCGTCTGTAATTGAAGACTGAGGGAAGCGATTTGCTCTACCAATCGAGCGTAGGAAACGGTGGTTTCCCCTTCGATAAAAGCCGATTTTTGAGGCCAACGACAGGCAGTCGCGTCCAACAATTCGGTTAAATTCATTTCGCTCAAAATAGACTACTCGTGGTGGTGCCGGTGGTCGGACTCGAACCGACACGACTTTTTACGGTCCCAGGATTTTAAGTCCTGTGCGTCTGCCATTTCGCCACACCGGCAACCTTGATGATCAGGCGTTTACGTTTTTGGTTAAAAACATCGGGTTGCAACATATCAGAACGGTTTTGCTTTACGCAAGCGCCAGTCCGTCGCCGTATTTTAAAATCGTAAAAGTGAATGAGTTGAAAAAGTTCCACTCTTTGCACAGTGCCTAACGGCAAACTTGCCAATCAGCCGAAGTGGCCGTGCAATTGACATCTAAAGTCGCGTCAGCATACTTGAAACTGGTTTGTACACTAATAATTGAACGACAAGTATTAACGCATTTCTGCCTCTGGTGAGTGGAGAAATGCTTTTGTTTTAAATCACGTTTCCAAATAAAAAAATATGTCTAATGTAGTCAAACGGTTTGGCCGAAAAACTTTTCTCTCTCTCTTGATCGCTTGTGCCAGTATTTCCACACGCGCAGATCAGCCTCCTGAAATTTTGTCCGCTGGCAGCCCTGTCAATAATTCGACTGTAGAACCCAAGGCTATTATCAGTGACGCGGCCGGGAACACTTTTGTCACCGGCTCCTTCGCCACCAGCGCGACCTTCGGCACGAATGCTTTGTCCAGCGTGGGTGGCTTTGGTTTTGATGACGTCTATCTCGTGAAATACAATCCAGCCGGAGCGGTGGTGTGGGCCAAGCGAGCGGGTGGGGACGATAAAGAATTCGGCAACAAACTCGCGCTCGATGGTCAGGGTGGCGTTTACGTGGCAGGAACCTCGGTGAGCAGTCCGGCTACTTTTGGCTTTGGAAAAACTTTGTTCAATGCTTACAAAAGTCTTTTTCTAGCGCGATATGACGCCAACGGAAACTGTGTTTGGGTGCGCCGCGCTGGCTCCACGGGCTTCTCCGTCTCCGCCTTCTCCGTCAACGGTCTCGCCATTGACCCGGCTGGTAATCCCATTGTGGCGGGAGGTTTTACGGGTAATCCCAAATTTGGCGGCACCTCGACGGGAGATAGCGGGATTATTGTGTCGAACCGCAACACCGCTTTTCCGACCAGTTCCGAAGATATGTTCCTCACCAAATTTGATACGAACGGAACGATTTTGTGGGCGACAAATTATGGCGCGGCGAACGCTGAATTTGCTAACTCCGTGGCAGTGGATAGCACCGGTGCAATCTATGTCGCCGGCGGATATAGCGTTTCCACCCTCATCGGCACGCAAGCTTACACAAACGCAGGCGACGCCATTCTCTTCGCCAAATTTTCTAGCAATGGCGATGTGATTTGGAGCTCTAATCTTAGCGACGCGACTAACAACAACGGCGGTTTCGGCTGGAGTGTGGCTGTCAATTCAGCGGATCAAATAACCCTTGGTTTCGAGACCACAGCGACGCCCTATCGTTTTCGCGGTTACAGTGTCACCAACCTTACTGGCGGCAATATGGGTATGGGAATTCTCGCCCAGTTTGATACCAGTGGAAATGTATTGTGGCTCAAACGCACGCCGTTCAACGCCGTTTTTGTTTCTCCCGGCAATGTGTCCACTTTAGCGCTGGATTCACTCAACAATATTTTCCTCGGCAGCAA